>JBNASL010000007.1:0-31319 GCA_049717905.1 Candidatus Bathyarchaeales archaeon
ATTAACAATTTTTTCTTATTGCAGTTTTTGAAGTAAGCCCGGATTGCGATATGTTAACTATATGAGTGCTTGCTGATAAAAAGAAGGTAAATTTGGCATTATTCAATGATACGCCTAAAGCTTATCGAAGCTAAAACGAATAGTACTACATCGAAAATGGCAATCGCAACCAAGTCTATTAGGAGATTGGAAAGGTCTCCTGTAATTAGCAGTCCTCTCACTGCATCAACAACGTAGCTTAGCGGGTTAAATGTTGAAAATTCTCGCAGAACAGGCGGCATCATTTGAAGAGGATATAGGGCGTTGCTCGCGAAGAACAGGGGCATGATTATGGCTTGGCCTATGCCCATAAATCTTTCACGAGTTTTCATAAACGAGGCGGCAAGTATGGATATGGCTGCAAAACCGCCGGAAGCAAAGAAAATGATTACGAATGCTAAAAAGAAGTAAGCGGGGTTGGGTATGAAGTGCACGCCGATGATAAGGGCTATGGGCAAAATTATGAGTGCTTGAAATGTTGCTCTTACGCCTGAAGCCATGGAACGGCCTATGACCATAGAATATCTAGAGGCGGGTGTAACAAGCAGCTTCTTTAAAATTCCGGAATCCCGCTCCCAAACCATCATCAACCCATAAAATATGCTGACAAAAGTTGTTGTTTGAATCATAACGCCTGGAGTTATGAAGTCTGTGTATGGCACTCCACCTGTGGGTATGGCTCTTATGCTGCTCATGACAGGCCCGTATATTACTATCCATAAGATTGGCTGAACAGCCCTAAAGTAGATTTCTGTCCTGTCATGGCGCAGTCTCCTCAATTCCAGCTCAATCATAACCAGCATGTTTCTTAAGGCTTCTATCATAGTTTATCCCTTCCTAATCATGTAACGCATATGCGTAACATCGCTAATTCTTCCTTTCTCCTCCAGTCTTGTTCCAGCGTATTTCAAGAAAACGTCATCCAAGGTTGGCTTAGTTATAGAAACTTTATCCACAGTCACGCCTTCATTTTTTATAAGCTCCATAACATGTGGCAAAGCAATTTCAGCATTTTCGACAAGCACATTAACATTTGAATTTTCAATGAAAACATCTTTTACAAAACCCAGTCTCTTTATTTCTTTCCTTAACTCAGGTTTTGGAGCAGCATTTCCTAAATTTAAGGATATAACTTCACCGCCTAAAGAATGCTTAAGCTCCTCGCTTGTGCCCCTTGCCACTATTTTTCCAAGATTTATTATAGCTATGTCATCCGCATATAAGTCAGCCTCATCCATATAATGCGTATTAAAGAATATTGTTACGCCATATTCCTTTTTTAAAACGCTAAGTCTTTCCCAAACCACTTTTCTTGCCACAGGATCTAAGCCAATGGTTGGCTCGTCTAAAAACATTATTTTTGGCTTGATAAGCATGGCGCAAGCTATTTCAAGTCTTCTTATCATTCCACCAGAATAGGTGTTTACAAGCTCATCTTTCACAGGGGTTAAACCCATATTTTCCAACACTTCCTCTATCACTTTTTTCCGTTCTGAAATAGGAACACCAAAAATTTTTGCGTATATCAGAAGATTCTCATAGCCGCTGATGTCAGTCCATACGCTCACTTCTTGCGGGACATAACTGATTAGCCTCCGAACCTTGCCTCCTTCACGACTCACGTTTAAACCGAAAACGTAAGCCTCTCCAGATGTAGGTTTAATCTGCGTCGTCAAAATCCTAATAAGCGTAGTCTTTCCAGCCCCGTTAGGGCCTAACAATGCAAAAGCCTTTCCGGCTTCAACGTTCAAATCTATGCTGTTCAAAGCCCTTACTTTCCCATCGTACACCTTAACTAGGTTTTTGACTTGAACTGCCCAATCCATTGTATGCCTCCAAAAGGTAATTCACTAGCCTACTTGCGCCGCTTAAAAACTTTACCAAAATAAGTGGATAGAAGGTTATAGGCATATTTTACAAGTTTAAATTTACACGCAAGCATGTTAGCATTACTTTAGATTTCAAATCTTGAAAATTTTAAGGCAAAAAGTATTGTTCCTATTGTAACTATAATTGCTGAAGCATAAAAAGTGTTTACATATGCCACATAATCTGATAAGCTGAGTCTTGAAGTTTGTATATCTGCAAGTGGTCCGCCAATAAGCAACCCTGCTGGTCCCCAGCTTAAAGCCATAACTGTGTTGTACCGGCTGAATAATAGCCCTCTTTTATGTTCCGGAATTATGTCGCTGGCCAAGGTGAAACCGACTGTCTGAATAGCCCAGAAAGATACGCCGTTTAATCCATATGCAAAAGCCATCACGAGAACATCGTTAGCGCCACTATACATTATGGGGGTGGCTATTGCCAGAAACAAGCCTAAAAGCATGGTTTTCGTCCTTCCAATTTTATCTGTAAGCCATCCAGATGCTAAGCTGGCCAGCATTCCGCCCATCGTCCAAGTGCTTAGGATCAGACTCATTTCCGGATCGCTTGCATTTAATCCTTCGGGCAGTTTTATAAAAAGTAGAAATACTTGGTTAATTGATGATGCCCCTAAAACTATTATGATGAGGGATAAGAGAAGCCAATGATACGTCTTTTCATTTGTGCTGCCGCCATCGTGTACGCGTTTCGCTTCCCTTATCATTGGGTTTTGCCCTTGAGCTGCTGGCTTCTCTTTCACATATCTCGCTGTGAAAGTCATTATGGCCGCTCCAATTAAAAGCAAAGTTGCGACTATGAAGAAGATTGTGCCGTTTTTGAAGCCTTCGCCGCCACTGTAAAGGTAACCTGCAAAGATTATTCCAACCATTCTCCCTAAAGAGGCGACGAAGTTTAATATGCCCACAATTCTGCCGCGTTTTGGTGGAGTTGTCAAATCTGTAAGTAGCGCCGACCATCCAACATCTGACATTGACCAAAAGAACTCGAGAGTGGATAACCCGAAAATTATTATTAAGCCTGCGGTGAAAGTGCCCCCCATGTCAATTGAGAATTTGTGAACTAGAAACACTATTATGTAGGCAAAACTGGCAATAGTCTCACCTACCACTATCAACCTTGTTCTCAGCTTATAACGGTCACTTATTCTACCCCAAAGAAGATTCTGCCCCAAAGCAGAAGCCAACATGTTAAGCGTCCCAAGAGCAGCTGTAGAAGTAACCGTATGCATCAACATGTAAAGATAGTTTATCATAAAAGTATAGAATATGCCCCTTCGAAGAAAAGTTAGGAACTGAAAAAGGCTAAGGTTAAAGAAAACGTTTCTAGGAGCACAAACATGTGTATTCTGGCAGCTATTATCCATATAGATTGCCCGCTTGGAACATTAATAGAAATGTGATAGGATAAAGGCCTATGCTTAAAAATTTCTGTGGACTTCAGCTGAAAATATGGTTTAATTCAAATACTCTAAAGCGCGTTTAGCTTCTTATTGCATACTGGTTAGCTTATTTGGAGAACAAGCTTATTTTTCGGTTATTTTTGGGTGAACTAGTTGACGGCAATATGGACAATGGACGAGCGCCTTATCTCCAGTTGACTTCCACTTCTTTTTGCAAAAAGGACATTGAAACCATATGGTTTTTCCGGGAAGAAGAAACCATTGTCTGTTTAAAATCCATAAAATTACTCCTGAAATTAGCATCACGTCTCCAAGAATAACAAGGTATATAAGTTTGAATTCAAGCCCTGAAATGATAGTTATTTTTTCTGTCCAAAGAAGGGACAAAAAAGTTGAAAAAGGGTTTTCGCTTGAAGAAAGCTTAGGGTACGTCTTCCATAAAGGGATTAAAAAAGCAATTATCCCTACTAGGCAAAATATTAAGCCAAGCGCGTACATGGATTTCTGTTTACGGAGAGTCCTTTTCATTTGAGATTCTTGCCTTATGGGCGATGTTTTTGAAGCTACTTGCATATGCGAATTTAAAGGGTTATGCTGGCGTAACGGCTTCAGCGATTCGTGCTTCTAACTCAGAATACTCTGCTTTTGCTTCACTTTTAAGGGTGTCAATCTCTAAGCGGAGTCTTCTTTTGGATTCAGGCGCCAAGTCTTTTGATTTCACTATTTCATCTTCCATCTTTAAAATTTCACGTTCAATGTCATGTCTCGTTTCTTTAGCTTTCTTCAGTAAATCCACCCTAGCTTTTTCAATTTTCTCAAATTGACCCCTTAGGTCTCTTGCTTTTTCCATAATTTTCTTTTTTATCTTGTCCAATTTCTCTCCATATTCACGCTCAGAAGGACCGCCCAATATTCATGCACCATTTCTTATCTGTTATCATGATACTTAATAAATTTTATTATTTAACCAGCCAATACATACAGTAATAAACTTAATGCTCCGGCCGGGATTTGAACCCGGGTCCGCGGCTCGAGAGGCCGCTATACTTGACCGGACTATACTACCGGAGCCCCGTTATTACACCGCAACATTCACAGTCAACTTCTATTAATTTGCTTTCCTCTTAGTGCGGCCGCCGGGATTTGAACCCGGGTCGCCGGCTCGGGAGGCCGAAGTCCTACCAGGCTAGACTACGGCCGCAACAAAAAGAAGATAACTGGCTTAAACTTTTATTCATTACTCTCAACTTATGGCTTATTAAGGAGAAGCATAAATGAAAACACTCCAACAAGGGGTATACTTCTGGCAGGGAAATGAAGCATGCGCCGAGGCTGCAATATTGTCTGGATGCCGCTTTTTCGCCGGATACCCGATAACGCCTGCAAGTGAAATCGCAGAACACTTGGCTAAACGCTTGCCCCAAGTCGGTGGCATAGCCATCCAAATGGAAGACGAAATAGCCTCCATAGGAGCAGTTATAGGCGCAAGCTGGGCTGGAGTAAAAGCTATGACGGCAACTTCTGGGCCCGGCTTCAGCCTCATGCAAGAAAGCATAGGATACGCCTTCATGACTGAAACCCCATGCGTAATAGTTGATGTGCAGAGGGCTGGGCCAAGCACTGGACAGGCCACAAAATGCGCGCAGGGCGACGTTATGCAAGCTCGATGGGGAACCCACGGAGACTATTCAGCCATAGTGCTTTCACCGAACTCCGTGCAGGAAATGTTCACCCTAACAATAAGAGCCTTCAACCTCGCCGAGAAATACCGCACTCCGGTTATACTTTTGGCAGACGAGACGACTGCACACATGCGAGAAAAAATTATAATTCCACCCGCAGAGGAAATCGAAATAATAAACCGTAAAAGACCTAGGACTGGCGACAAAGCCTTTTTCGGTTTAGCCGAAGTTCCACCCATGCCCGCAGTTGGCGAAGGCTTCAACATAGCGGTTACAGGGTCAACCCACGATGAGTATGGCATAAGGTTCACAGCTGACCCAAACGTGCATAGAAGGCTTGTAGAAAGGCTTAACAACAAAATACAAAACCACGCTGATGAAATTGCAGATGTTGAAAGTTACAAAATTGAAGAGTGCAAAATAGGCGTTGTTTCCTATGGATGCACTTCTCGCGCTGTTTACGAGGCTGTGGAAAGGGCTGAAGCTCAAGGAGTCAAAGTCGGCTATGTAAGGCTTAGGGCTATCTGGCCCTTCCCCGAAAAAACCATCAAGAAACTCGCAGAAAACGCCTCAAAAATAATCGTTCCAGAGATGAACCTTCGCCAATTGTTCTATGAAGTGGAAAGAGTAGCTGGAGGAAAAGCAAAAGTTACCCCCATAAACAAGATTGGAGGCGGAGAACTAATCACTCCAGAAGAAATTCTTCACAAAATTTTGGAAGAGGCAGGAAAACGCTATGACTGAAAAATTTTCTGTTAAAAAATATCTTAGAGATTTGCAGCTGCCCTTCTGCCCGGGCTGCGGCGCCTTCACGGTAATGGATACTTTTTTGAGGGCGGTTTACGAGCTGGGTTATGAGGATTTAAGCAGGTTTGTTTTCTGCAGCGGAATCGGCTGCGCATCATGGATTCCTTCACCCTACTTTATGGCGGACTCCATTCACACACCTCATGGGAGAAGCATACCCGTTGCAACAGGCGTAAAACTTCTAAAGCCCAACTTGAACGTGGTTGTCTTCGGCGGAGACGGAGACATCGCTGGAATAGGCCTAAGCCACTTCATTCACGCGGCTAGAAGAAACCTTGACATACTCGTTATAATGGTGAACAACATGGTTTACGGAATGACCGGGGGACAAGTGGCGCCAACAACACCCTTGAAGGCTAAGACAACCACAACCCCCTACGGAAGCTTCGAATATCCCTTAGACGCGGCGCGATTAGCCGTCGCGGCAGGAGCAAACTACGTGGCAAGATGGACAACAGCCCACCCAAGCCAGCTAAAAGAAGCCATAAAAAAGGCAATTCAAACCAAAGGCTTTAGATTCATAGAAGCTGTAAGCCAATGCCCAACCGCCTACGGAAGAAGAATAGGCTTCAGGAACGCTGGAGAAATGATTAAGTGGTTTAGGGAAAATGCAATACCAATCGAGCAAGCTGAAAAACTGGACGAAGATGGTCTTTCGCGAAAAATAGTTGTCGGCGAATTTGTTGAAAGAAAAAGGCCGACACTTGTGGAAGCGGTTTATCGCATAATTGAGGAGGCGCAGAAAACTGAAGAAAATTGAAATAAGAATAAGCGGATTAGGCGGGCAAGGTGTGGTTTTGGCAGGCCAAATTCTGGGCAAGGCAGCAGTCTATGATGGTAAAAATGCTGTGCAAACCCAAAGTTATGGAGCAGAAGCCAGAGGAACCGTGGCAAAAAGCGAAGTAATAATATCCAAAAACAGAATAGGCTTCCCAGCAGTTAGAAAATGTGACATACTTATCGCCATGAGCCAAGAAGCCCTAGACAAAAACCTTAAAGACTTGAAGGAAAACGGTCTCCTCCTAATTGACAATAGCTTAGTTAAAAATGTTCCACAAGTCAAAGCCAAAGTCTACGAGATTCCAGCAACAGCATTATCTGAAAAAACCTTCGGACAGAAAACCTATGCGAACATGATAATGCTTGGAGCCTTAACCAAAATAATAAAACTTGTAAGCCAAGACTCCATGGAAAAAGCCGTAAAAGACAGTTTTGCGGAAAAGGCGGCGGATGCAAACTTGCAAGCATATAAAAAGGGAACCGAATTAATAGCCTAAAGGAGAAAAGACGTTTTGCCCGAGGAAACGTTTACCTACACGAAAGCTGGTGTGGACAGAAAGCTTAGGGCAAAGTCTAAAAAAGCCTTAGAGCTTCTGAGAAAAACATATGGTTTCAGCCGTTACGGCGAAATCGTTCAACTCCCCTATGGAAACGTTTTCCCATTCCGTGAAAACTGTTACCTAGATCTTGTGATTGAAGGCGTAGGCACAAAAGTGCTTGTAGCGCAGTTAGCTAACAAATACGACACTATTGGCGTGGATGGCGTAGCCATGGCTGTAAACGATGTCATCCGCTCCGGTGCGCGTCCCCTGGCGGTTGCAGACAACATTCACGCACAGTTTTCAGACTCCGCATTAGTGGAAGAGTGGTTGAAGGGAATAGCCCAAGGCGCCGCCGAAGCCGAATGCATAGTTCCAAGCGGAGAAATAGGTGATGTGGCTGAAATAATCAAAAGTTTGGCTGAAGGCAAAGGCTTCGACATTGTTGTCGCGGCAATAGGAGAAGTTTCAAAGGAGAAAATAATCACTGGCAGAGACATTAAACCCGGCGACTCAATCATAGGATTGCGGAGTTCCGGAGTTCACAGCAACGGCATAAGCTTGGCGAGGAAAATTCTTTTCAAACAGTGGGGCGGCAAATACGACGCCTACGACATTCCAGAACCATTAGACAGAGAATTAGTCTATGAAGTTTTAGAACCAACCAAGATTTATGTTAAGTCCCTTCTAGGTGTCGCAGACGCTATGAAAGTGAAAGGCGCAGTGCACATTACTGGAGACGCCTACTTGAAGTTTAACCGCTTAACCCTTTTTTCAAAGGGAATAGGCTTCGAATTCAACAATTTTAAGCCCCAACCCATTTTTGACCTAATTCAGAAAACCGCCCTAGAACTCGGCAGCAAGATCCCCGACGAAGAGATGTTTAAAACATTTAACATGGGATGGGGCTTTGCAATAATAGTTGACAAGGTGGATAAAGAAAAGGCAATTGACACTTTAGAAAAAGCCGATGTGCAAGCAGAAGAAATAGGCCATGTGACAAGCTCCAGAGGAATCAAAATTCTCTACAAAGACAAGAAAATCGTTTTGAAGTAGTCTTTACCTTTTTAGTGGTGAAAGTGTTTAAATCTTCTCGAGGATAAGACTAGCCTATGAAATACCGTTTAAAAGTTGAAGTCAGCTTAAAGCCCGGTCACAGCGACCCGGAAGGCGAAACCACAGCACGTTTACTGAAAGAGCTTGGCTATAAGGTTGAAAGAGTGGGCGTAAGCAAAGTTTACACTGTTATTCTTGAGGCTGATTCCCAGAAGGAAGCCTTAGAAAAGGCTGATGAAATGTGCAGGAGGCTTTTGGCCAATCCTACGAAAGATAATTACACCATCGCGGTTGAGGAAGAGAAATGAGCACAAGCCTCTACATCCGCAGAAACACGCCTTTCCCGCTTTTCGAAATAAATCTTCAAGATGCTTCAGACCTGCAGTTGTTAGATATAAGCCGAGAACTAGGCATAGGCTTGAACCTGCAAGAAATGAAAGCAGTGCAACAATATTTTAAGGGCAAAAAGCGAAACCCCACAGACGTGGAGCTTCAAACCATAGGCCAAACATGGTCTGAACACTGCTTCCACAAAACCTTTAAAGGCATAATAAAGTTTAACGGGAAAGAAATCGACAGCCTTTTCAAAACATACATTGCAAAGGCTACAAAGGAAATCAACCCGCGGTGGTGCTTTTCAGTTTTTGAAGACAACGCTGGCATAATCTACTTAACCAAGGATTACGGCATAGCCGTGAAAATTGAAACCCACAACCACCCGTCCGCCATAGAGCCTTTCGGCGGAGCAGCCACTGGAGTTGGCGGCGTAATCCGCGACATTCTAGGCGTATGGGCTGATCCCATCGCATGCACCGATGTTTTAGGTTTCGGCCCACTGGACTATCCTTACGAAAAGCTTCCGTCGGGCGTGAAACACCCAAAATACATTTGCATGGGCGTGGTATCCGGCATCGGAAGCTATGGCAACAACATGGGGATTCCAACGGTTAACGGCGCCATATATTTCGATGAAAGCTACGTGGGAAACGTCGTTGTATACTGTGGATGCGTAGGGCTTCTTCCGCTGAAAAAGTTTAGGCGGAACGCCAAGCCAGGCGACGTAATCGTGTTGGCTGGTGGGAAAACCGGCAGAGACGGTATCCACGGTGTAACCTTCGCTTCGGCTGAACTGACTGAAAAATCCGAAGAGGTTTCAAGGCCCGCCGTGCAAATAGCCAACCCCATTGAGGAGGAGAAGCTGAAAAGAGCAATAATCACCATAAGAGACTTGGAACTAGCATCGGCCATAACAGACCTGGGCGGAGGCGGCCTCTCATCTGCCGTAGGCGAAACCGCTAAAAGGTTCAACTGCGGCGCGATAGTTCAGCTTGAAAAGGTTCCCCTAAAATCTCCTGACCTTGCTCCATGGGAAATTTACATTTCCGAATCACAGGAAAGAATGCTTTTGGCAGTCCCTCCAGAAAACCTCAACAAGGTTTTAGAAATTTTCCAAGCAGAAGACATTGAAGCTACAGCCATCGGCAATTACGCCCATGATGGAATCTTACAAATTTTCTATACAAGCGAAAAAGTTGCAGAAATTGATATCCCATTCCTTTTTGAACCGCCAAGAATTATGCGCACTGCCGAATACATGCCCCCTAGCTTTGAAGAGCCCGCGTTCCCAGAGCCAGAAAACCTCACTGAAGTGCTGTCTCGCCTACTGTCTTCTCCTAACATAGCCAGCCGAGAAAGCGTCATACGCACCTATGATCACGAGGTTAAAGGCAACACTGTGCTTAAGCCTTTACATGGCGAGTACGGTGGACCCAACGACGCTGCGGTCTTAAAGCCTCTAAACAATTCATGGAAGGGCATAGCCCTCTCTTGTGGGATGAACCCAAATTATGGAAAGATTGACCCTTACTGGATGGCAGCCTCCGCCATAGACGAGGCTATACGGAATAACGTGGCTGTCGGCGGCAGACGAATAGCCCTCCTAGACAATTTCACATGGGGAAATCCGGAAAAACCCGAAAGGCTCGGCAGCCTAGTAAAAGCCTGTGAAGCCTGTTACCGTTTCGCAAAAGCCTTTAAAACGCCTTTCATATCTGGAAAAGACAGCCTCTACAACGAGTCTCCGCTTGGGCCTGTAACGCCGACGCTTCTAATCACCGCCATCGGAATTCTCCCAGACATACGTGCAGCTGTTTCAATGGATGTTAAGGCGCCTAGAAACCCTATATACATTGTTGGAAAGACGTACTTTGAACTTGGCGGTTCAGAATATTATCGGCTTAAGGGCTTTGTTGGAAATTCTGTGCCAAAAGTCAGGCCAAACTATGCTAAGGGGATTTTTAGGGCTATTACCAGAGCAATTGATTTAGGGCTTGTGAGCGCTTGTCACGATTTATCTGAAGGCGGCTTGGCTGTGGCAGCGGCTGAAATGGCTTTTTCAGGCGGTTACGGAGTGGAACTTGACTTGCGAAGGGTGCCAACTGAAAACTTAAACAGAGACGATTTCATACTTTTTTCAGAATCCAACAGCCGCTTCCTAGTGGAAGTTCCAGAAAAATGCGAAAAAGACTTCGAAGCCTTAATGAAAGGTAATTCTTACGCAAAAATTGGGAAAGTAACTGAAACTCCAAGGCTGTGCGTTTACGGGTTAAGCGGCAAGGTTGTCATTGACGCGCCTATAAACGATTTGTTGGTGTGCTGGAAAAGCCTCTTGGGTGGTGGCGTCTAACATGAAACGTGAAGAAATAAAGGTTTGTATTCTACGTGTTGGCGGAACAAACTGCGACGCTGAAACCAAAACAGCCTTCGAAGCCTTAGGCGCCCAAGCCCAAGTCCTACACGTGAACGAGGTTGTTAAACATGGAAACCTTTTGGGATACAACGTCGTAGTTTTTCCCGGAGGCTTTTCCTATGGAGATTATGTTCGGGCTGGCGCTATTTGGGCTAAATGGCTTATGGCAAAGCTTGGCAAGGAAATAAAGGCTTTCGTTGAAGAAGGCCGTCCGATATTGGGCATATGCAATGGCTTTCAAGTGCTTGTCGAAGCCGGTTTGCTTCCAGCTTTTGAAGGAATAACCCCCTATCCAGAGGTAGCGTTGGCAACAAACCATCCGCCCGGGTATAACTGCCGCTGGGTTTATATCAAACATGAAAACCATGGAAAATGCATATTTACATCTAAAATTCCGAAAGGAAAAGTTCTCCGCATTCCCGTAGCCCATTCAGAAGGCAGATTCCTCTTTCCAAAAGAAAAAGAGCAAAAGTTTTTGGAGAAGCTTTACGAAAATGATCAGCTTGTCTTCCGTTATTGCGACAAGAACGGCGAATATGCCCATGGAAAATTTCCAACAAACCCCAATGGCTCCTTCCACGACATAGTTGGAATATGCAACCCTGAAGGAACAGTTTTCGGTTTAATGCCCCATCCTGAAAGGGCCTTTTACTGGTGGCAGCAGCCAGACTGGACAAGACAAACGTTTATGCCCCAATACGGCGACGGAAAACTGATCTTTGAAAGCCTAATTGAATATTTAGAAAAGAAATTTTAAATTCTCTAGGCGTGGAAGCCCGGCGCGGGCACCCATTTTCATTATGCAACGTGAAGCCACAAAATTGCCGATTCTCCCACACTCGTAGAGGCTTTTGTTTTTCAGCAAGCCGTAAAGGAATCCAGCGCAGAAGGCGTCTCCAGCACCAGTAGTGTCGACAACCGGCACTTTAAATGCCTCAATGTGATGGCTTTCGTTGCCGTCTGTAACGTAGCAGCCCATGCCGCCAAGCTTAACGGCCACAATTTTAACTCCTATTTTAAGTAATTTCTCAGCACCAGCAACATAATCCTCTTCTCCCGTGAGGAGTGCAACTTCTTTTGCGTTTGGCATTACCGCAAAACTTCTAGTTATTATGGGGCTCAGTTGCTTGATTCCTTTTCTTGCGTATAATGCTCCAGGGTCTAGGCTTACCTTAACGTTTTCCGGGAGGCTTTCCACGAGTTTTTTCTGGGTTTCAAAGGATTTTTCTCCAACGAAAGATGTGAGGTGCAGAAACTCAGTTTGAGAGGCATACTCCACGTCTATTTCTTCAAATTCCAATGTGTCGTTTACGCCTGGATCCACGTATAATGCTCTGTCACCTTTTTCGTCGACGAAACCCATAACTGTGCCGCTTCTTCCGGTTTTTGCGCGAACAACGCCTTTTGTGTCCACACCTTCTTTACGAAAATCATCAATCAGCATTTTGCCTTCCCTATCCATAGCAACTTTTCCAATAAAACCTACCTTGCAACCGAGCCTAGCCAAGCCTACAATAGCGTTAGCAGCCGAGCCTCCGCAAGCTTCTTGGCAATTAATTATGAAGCCTTCTTCCTCTGGGCCTGCTATATTATTCACCTTGTAAAGTTTGTCCACGTTTAGGGCACCGAAGCCCACCGCATCAAAGTGTTTCATGGAAAAGCTCCCGCAGGTAAATCTTATAATCGCCTAGTTTCCCGCCATAATTTCCAGCTGAAATCTTAACCACTCCTTCAACGCCTAGGGCTGCCTCTATGCCGGCTTTCATGGCTTTTTTCACTGCTTCAAGGGAAACTCCGTTAATCACTATTTCTGGGATATAGTTTACGTCCTCTGGAACTTTGGATTCTTTCCCTAAAAGTTTTTTCAACGACGGACAGTAAGGGTGGTTTGTTGTGGGGCCTATCCATGGAAAACGGGTTTCAGGCTTTGAACCTGCTGAACAAATGTCAAAGGGTGTTATTACGCCGTCAACTCCATGTATGGCTTCTAAGGCTTTTCCGCCAGCCTCTTTAAGGGCTTCTTTGGTTTTGCACATTATCCAGAAGTTTGCTCCCATAACTCCACGTTCATACCCGAGATGGCGTTCTATTATAAAGTCTGGAACCATTATGGGTACAACTATGACGTGACGGCCGTAACGTTTTTCCTCCCACTCGTAACCGTCTCCGCAGTGCCCCACTCGCTCCATCATGTCAATTTTTCCTTCAGCCTCTGGCAAAGCATCAAAAACCGCCGTGAAAGGTTTAACCAAAATGTCTTGGCGTATTCTGTAGGAAAGTTCTACCTCAAACTTTTTAACAGACTCCTTGAAGCCTTTTTTAGGGTCTAATCCTCCCCAAAACTGCAATAACACGCCTTTACGTTTGTCTGGTGTTTCTTTTTCACTGAGCCACTTTTCTATTCCCCCTTCAACCCTCCCAATCACTATTGAGGGCGTTGCTGTTGCATCTTCAGCTGCTCTTCGCAGTGTTTCCTCGTCATCAGCAGTAACTATTACTTTGCAATAGATTCCCTCGAAGGCTTCAGCATAAGTGTTTTCTATCGAGTCATTTTTAACCATCTTAGCCCAACTTCCCCACTGCTTCGCCTCTGACCTTTTTCCTAAAATCTTCGCTTTCCCTTGCCAAAGCTTCCATATTTTCACTTGTTATTATTTTAACTTTAGGCATTTCCTTAGGGTATAACGTGAAGAATTTTTTAAGCAGTTCCTGGTCAACTTGGCTTTTCTCCAATGTTTCACGGCTCCAGTTTTCCACAATTTTTAGGGTTCCATTTTTTCCAAACCTTGTAAAGAGCTCTGCGATTACGGCTGTTACAATGCTATTTTCAGATAAAACTGCCACATCAGAGTTTTTTATGGCATATCTGTTTCCGTTAAAAGAAACTGCCAACCCTCCGTTCGCCTTTACAAGGTTAAAGGCTTCAACATCTGTTATGCTGTCACCAACATACATGACATCTTCTAAGCCTATGCCTAAGCTTTGAGCCACATGCCTTACAGCTTCAGCCTTTTCCCGCCCCCCTATGGGGTTAACTTCTTTGAAGATTTTTCCAATCTCCATGTTGGCTATTTCTTTCCAGAAAACTTCGTCCAGCCGCTGAACAGCTTTTTTATGTTCTTCTGGAAAATCTTCTAAGCCTTTTGCTTCAGATGGAATTTCAATTATCGGCATCTCAGAGATTTCTTCAGCCAACTTCCTAAGCCTACTTTTCTCTTCTTGGCTTAGCTCATACTTGTTAATACTAACCTTTGTGCAGTACGTGTTCTCGTAAGGAAAGTTTAGTGCACGACACAGAGCTCTTATGTAGTGTTCGTAGCTTGTGCTGACGATAAAAGCTGGAGCTATCTTTACTATATGCTGTAATGTTTCCTTCACGTTTGATATCAGAATCAGGGTTTTAGCTGAAAACCTCTGCATTTTCCTATCTGTGACATCGTACGCCTTGAGAAAGGGCAATATGAGCTTTAAAGTGTCGCCAGCCTTGTACCCCGGTCTTTTCAAAACGTCTGCGAGCACATCGTCATATCGGCTTACAACAGTGAATAGGCGGTCTCCGCTAAGCACGTAATGGGCTGTTAATTCGAAGGCGTTGTCGTTTTTTGAAATTGGGCCTTCACAGTCTGAAATAAACGCCTTTTTCACGTGCGTTTTCTAAGCGCCTCCATGTGGCGGACACTTTTTTCTACGTGTTCTTTTGAGGCTATGTCCGTTCTATGCCAAAGTGCGCCGCCTTTTATGGCGTTTATGCCTTCCAATGAAATCTCTCTGGCAGTTTCAATGTCCGGGGCTATGCCTAAAACTCCCACGGCCCTAGACTTTAGGGCGTAGGTTTCGCCGTTTCGTAGCTCCATGGAAGCCGGGTAAACCCTAATTTTATCTCCATACTTCTTGCTGAGCTCATATGCCTTTGTCAAATCCACAGGCTTGCCCACTTCATCCTTATTTACATGGCTTGAAAAAGTTTCGGCATAACCGCCATAGTTTGGAGGCACTTTATAGGTTAAAACGGTTGCTTCCTTCTCCAATTCTACGCGGGTTAAGTTTCTTTCAAGGATTTTGTAGCAAACATCAACGAAATCATCCTTTAAAACTGGCAGGATGTTTATTATCTCGGGGTCTCCGGGGCGACTGTTGTTCTCAAGGATTTTTGGTTCTTTGCCAGTGTGCATAAAAGCCACGTAGAAGGGTATGCCTCTTAAAGCCTGATTGTCTGCCACGCGCCACTTCTCAAAAATTCTTTTAACAATTTCTAATTCTTTTTCTCTATCAGCCTTCGTCATGAAAGGCAGAAATTCGCCTGCATCTTTGTAGGAGCCCATGCCGCCAGTGTTTGGCCCCTTATCTCCGTCGAAGGCACGTTTGTAATCCCTTGTTTCAGGCAAAGGCACCAAGTGTTTTCCATCACAGAAGGCTTGGAAGCTCGATTCTTCACCCTCAATTTTTTCTTCAACTATAACTGCACCATATTGGAGGTTTTCCCAGAAATGCTCAAAGAGTTGCTCGCGTGTGGTGAAGTGGTCTCCCCAGACGCCTACGCCTTTTCCAGCTGCAGGTTTGTCTGGTTTAACTACCGCTTTGTTATCGAGTTCATCAAGCCACTTGTAAAGGACTTTTTTGGCTTCATCCATTGTTTTAAAGTCTTTTGGTTTAAAGATTTTAAAGCGTGGGTTTACCTCTGGAACAGTTTCTTGAAAGAGCAGGCGCTGCTGAACTTTGCTTGCTTCTATGGCATATTCCTTTGTTGGACAAATCATCGGTATTCCCACATTTCCTTCAACAATGTCGCGGACGCCTTCTATGATAGGCTTTTCAGGGCCAACTATTCCAAAATTTATTTTGTCTCTGTGAGTATCAGCGAATCGGCAAATTTTTTCCACGTCTAAATCTGGTATGACAACATGTTCTGTAGCTTTTTCCGCATTAAAAGGGTTCTGTTGCTTGTCAACCACATAAAGTTCAACATTATAGTTTATGCTTCGTTTGAAGGCATCAACCATCGCCACTTCGCGTGCGCCGTAAGAAACAACAAGCACGCCGACCTTTTCCACCATAGTTAACCCTCATTAAAAATACAAAGATGTGTGAGGTTTCTAATCAGTTTTGTCGCTTAATTCTTCTGCAAGTTCAGCCATCTCGTAAAGCCTCCCGGTCTCCTCATAGCCTTCCAGGAACCTCTTCCTCATCTTATCAGCTATTTTCTGAGCTAAAGGTGTTGGATACTCGCCGGTTAAACATCCAATGCACAACTCGTCTCTTCTAAAGCCCGTAGCCTTAACAAACCCTTCTATCGATTGGTAGCAAACCGCGTCTGCGCCTATTATTTTTGCTATTTCTTCAGGCGTATATCTTGAACCTATGAGTTGACCATAGGTAGCCATGTCTATTCCGTAAAAGCATGGCCCAACTATGCGTGGAAACGTTACGAACATGTAAACTTTTTTGGCGCCCATTTTGCGCATTTTTTCTATGGCAACTTTCGTTGTGTCTCCTCTAACTATACTGTCGTCGGTTACTATAACGCGTTTTCCCCTCACTTTAGAAGCTAAAATGTTAATTTTCTTGTCTATTGTTGCATAGCGTTCCTTGTTTAGTAGGATAAAGGCGCGTTCTGTTACGTAACGGTGTCTTCGGGTTGCCCTCTCCCATCTTAAACCAGACTCTTCATGCACTCCTAAAGCAGCGTCATCAGCTGTTTCTGGCAATGAAATTACAATGTCAGCATCTTTAACTATGTCCAGGTTTTCCCTAACTAGATTTCTCCCGAACTCCTCGCGAATTTCGTAAACATATTTGCTATCAAAAATTGAGTCTGGTCTGGCAAAATATGCAAATTCGAAGGCACAAAAAGCTTTACGCTCCTTCACCAGTCTTTCTCTCTCAAATCCTCCTTCAGAGGCAATCACAAACTCGCCGGGCTCAACCTCAAAATCCCTGTAAAAACCGTTTATGTCTAGACCAACGGTCTCTGATGAAAAGGCGTAGATTTTCTCCTTTTCGCTGTGACCTGCACAGAGCGGTCTTATTCCATGGGGATCTTTAAAGGCGAAGAACTCTCCGTCTTTAGTTATTCCAGCAACTGAGAAGGCGCCTTCAATTTTCTGCATGCATGCCTTCGCAGCAGACGCTAAATCCTTGCTTTTTGTTAGTTCCATCAGAAATTTGTGGCAAATGATGTTTGCGTCACATTCATAAGAGAATCCGGGATTTTCTTTACGTATCTCTTTTTCAAGTTGCAATGCGTTAACAATGTTTCCGTTGAAAGAAATAGCCACTTTTAACCCGTTCTTAGAAGCTGCAACAGGCTGCGTGTCTTTCAACAGCGATTTTTCGTCTGATCTCCCAGAAGTTGTATACCTAACATTCCCTATTCCAACATGCCCGGGCAAACGTCCAAACCACTCTTGAATTGCGCTTGCTTTTATTTTTGGCACAAGGTCCAAGCTTTTGTGAACGTAAAATTTTCCATTGTTATAGGTGAGGAAACCGTGAGACTGATGACCCCTATGATTTTGAGCTCTTAAACCCCAATATACGTAGGGGAAGATCGGATTTCCTTCAAAGTTTATTGCCCCGAAGACTCCGCATGCTATTTTTAAATGTTCTCCCATGTCAGCCAATAGGATATGCAGTTACTTATCAACTTTTATAACATATTTAACTAAAAACACCTTTAAGCCCAGATAGTTCTGCGCTATGTTGAGCGGTGCAGAAATCTAGAAGGATTGATCTCTCTTGGTGCTTTTCCAACCAAAATTATGGTGTAAGCCTAAACTTATCCCTTGGATACAAGGTAACCTCTCTGATGTTCTTCCTGCCCGTAAGCATCATTGTAAGCCTTTCTAAGCCTATAGCCCAACCAGCATGAGGCGGCATTCCATAGTCAAAAGCTTGCAAATGATGTTTAAAGGATTCTGGATTTAAGCCCTTCTCTTCTAGACGCTTTATTAAAAGTTCTTTTGAGGCTATTCTTGTCCCGCCTGAGGCAAGTTCTATCCATCGCCACATTAGGTCGAATCCCTCGCAAAGTTCTGGATTATCATCTTTCGGTTTTATGTAGAAGGCTTTGGCGTGGGTTGGCCAGTCGGTTATGAAGTAAAAGTATGAGTGGATTTTACCCAGTGTTCTGAAGGCTTGCGTCGGTATGTCCTCGCCCCAGGGAATTTCCATGCCTTCTCTGCTTAAATCCTTGAGAACTTCACCATATGTCAATCGTTTAAAGGGAACTTCCGGCACCTCCAGTCGATAATTAAGCGTCGCTAGTTCCCTTTGGCACTTTTCGTTAACCCTTCTGCAAGTGTATCGCATAAGCTGTTCCAGCAGTTGCATAACATCCTCAGCATTGGCAAAAGCCTGTTCAATGTCTATGGAGACAAACTCGCTTAAGTGGCGGCGTGTATGAGACTCTTCAGCCCTGAAAAATGGACCTAACTCAAAAACCCTTTCAAGACTCATGACAAGCTGTTCTTTATAAAGCTGGGGACTTTGAGCGAGAAAGGCCTTATTTTCGAAGTAATCCACCTGGAATAGGGCTGCGCCTCCCTCCGTAGCTGAAGCGATTATGCGTGGAGTGTGCACTTCTATGAAGCCTCTTTCAAACAGAAATTCCCGTATGGCTTCTACGGCTGCATGCTGAATTTTGAAAATTGCAATGTTTTCTTCTCGGCAAAGGTCTAATGCGCGAGCGTCAAGTCGAACATCCAATTTTGCTGGCACCTTTCCCATAATATCTATGGGCAGTTGAGGTGATGCCGTGCTGAAAATTTTAACTTCATTCGGTATAACTTCGACTCCTCTGGGCGTTATATCCGTTTTCTTTACAATACCTCTGACGCCGATGCTGTATCTCTTTTGTAAAACATCAGTCTTCGAAAGAACTTCGCTGCTAATCTTTTTTCGCGGAATAGTAAGCTGCATAGTTCCTTCTCTATCCTGTAAAATTATGAAACGTATACCCCCCAAATCCCTAATTTCTTTAACCCAACCAAAAAGCGTAACCTCTTGCCCGTCTAGTTCGGGTTTAACATCCACTGAGTAGTGGGTTCTCCGCCAGTCTCCAAGAGAATCTAACTTCATTAATTCACGCAGCTAATCTGTAAACTCTACACGAAGTGTTATGTTGCGAACTTTACGAGCAATCTCTTTTAAAGCCTTTACGTCGAAGGGCGGCTGTCTGCCTCCCTTCTTTCGCAGTATAACCCTAGTTTCTGTTGTTCCATCAGGAAGCCAAATAGTGTTTATAGTAACAATGCTTAAGGGAGCGAATAAATCTTCCAAAAATTTTCTATCGTCAACTCCATGTTCTAGAACACGTATAGCTTTCCCGGTTTTTTCTCCTAATGTTTTAATAATTTTCCCTCCATAACCAAGAAGGCGGGGGACATCCCCTCTCCCGACAATTATGGCTAAAGTTTTTCCCGCATCCACCGCTTTATAAAAATAAACGTTCTGAAGAGAAGGGTAAGTTTCCTCCAGAGACAAGAGTAAACGGGCAATTTTCAAATCTAACTCTGTAACTTCGCCAGATTTAACTTTATTTGAACACTTTTGGCACAGTATTCCGCTTTTTAAACAGAAACTGCACAATACTGTTTTCACTTGGAATGTGCCCTCCACAAATAAAGGAGGGGCGGCGGAGCTTTGAGTTTTGTGTGAAATCGCCTAACGCTCCAGAGTTATTTCGATAGTGCTGACGTTTGTGGCCGTGCCACCCTCTTCTCTGGGTGCCACTTGCTCTGTTCCAATGCCTACTTTCTTAATTTTAACGTCTGGTAGGAATCGACGCCTCACAACTTCAACGACATCGACAGCGCGGCTTATGGATCTCCCTCTTGCTTTGACATTCACTTCTTTTGCTCCGCCGTGGAAGAGGGTTATGCAAGCCAGTACATAGTTCATTACTGGCTTCCTTCCGATCAACACTGAGTTGCTTTCAGACATTTAGTACCGCCTCACTCCTTGTTCTCACTTTTTCTGTGGCTTTATAACCATTTTTATCGATAAATAAATATCTTATGGTTTTCCGTTCTTTCAATAAAAAGTTTTAATGTTCCCATTGCATGTTAAAAAATAATTTACCATTGACAAATGTTTCAAACAACGATCTTTGTAAGATTTGGCCTTTAATTTAGACGAAGATTTTAGCAGAAAAGTATATTTAACACGGCTTGCGTGAGTTGTAGCTGCAAAAAGAGATGAACCATAATGCCAATAATGGATCCGTTTAAAAAAACCTTAGCTCAGCAACGTAGGCTGTATGTGAAAATATGCAGAGAATGTGGAGCGAGAAACGCCACGTCGGCGGTTAAATGTAGAAAATGCCGAAGCAAGAACCTTCGATGGAAGAAAAGAGAAATCGTAAAGTAACCTTATGCATATTTTTGCAATTTGGCATTTAAATTTTAGTTTCTAATTTACAAGAATAATGGTAAAAATTATTTAATGCTAATTTGCCATTAATTTGGTGTTATTTTGGGGTGTAATTGGTGTCCTGCAAGAAAAAGACAACTAAGAAAAAGGCAAAGGAAACAAAAAAAATAAAACGCGTTTGATGCTTTCTCTTAACTCCAACACCCATTATTTTTCTTTTAAAATTTCCCGTAAAGTTTCAATGTTAAAGAAAGTATTAGCACAACCATTTTTCAGCAAAGGAACAGCTTGACCAGACACACTCGTATGAGATAATGCTTCACCAGCCAATTTCAACTCTTCACCACAAGCAACTCCTACAACACCTTCATAACGCTTAAGCTTTAAAATCTTAGAAACACAAGAACCGCCAGGGAGAATGTAAACGTCATAGCCCTTCTTTTCAGCAAGGGATGCCGCCTTATTAATCAAGCAGTCGGAAGAGCAATGGGCACAAACGTATGATGGAATATCCGGCTCGAATTTAGCTTTACAACGGCTATCCATATACTTCCTTGAGCAATGCGGCAAAAAAAGTGCTCTTTTACCAGTTTTTCTGAATTTTTCCCTTTCCAAAAGATTTCTAGCTTCCATTTCCACCAAATCTTCCAAAAGCTGGACAGCGTCAGACAAGTTCAAACCAGTTGCCTCTTGAATCTTAAACTTTCTAATAATATCTTGCACAGCAGTGCCAAATTTCTTATGCATCCCCTTCTCATAGCTGACTTTAGTTAATTCTGTAAAGAAGAACCGTGGAATCTTTGAAAGGTCAAATGTGAATTTATATGGCATAGTTTACATGATAATCAAACAAACCTTTAAGATTAACTCTTCACTTAAATGAGCAGCCTCAGAGTTAAAAAGACAGCGCGGAAGTTTTTAAACTCTGATTCTAAAAAGCCGCTGTAATGTGAGCTCAAAGCTTCGCTATTTATTTCTCTTTTTCCTCAGCATAGCCTAAAAGTTCTCTTAGTGATTTTACCTCTTCCCGTAGCATGTTTACTTCGCTTTCAAGTGCGTTGACTCTTGACTCTGCCGCTTTCTTTAACTTTTCAATTTCGACCATTAAATTTGCCCGTTCGGTTTCCAAAGTTTTTATCTTTTCGCGTAAATTCTTAAGTGTCTGCATAAGTTCTCCCTTTATGGTTTTAATTTTTTCAACCATATTTTTAATACTTACTGTTTCTTCAGTTCTTGTTTCGGATTCTATAGCTGCTCTAAACCTTGTTTTGCAATTTAGGCATTCAAAAATCCCCATAAGCTTAGGTGCACCTTCTTTTTCTTCCAGCTTCCGCGGTGAGATGCTCCATGTTTTAACGGCGGTGGCTGTTTCCCCTCCACATTTTGGGCATTTTACCAAAATTGCAACCCTATTATACTGTGGCTTTAGATGCTAAAATGCGTTTTGCATCAAAATTATTAATTTGCAGAAAAACTGCATTGGAGTCAATAAGTTTAACAAAATTTAAACTTCAAGACATAACCCTTTGGATATACCAGAACATGTTAAATCCTTTTTGCAAGTAGAAAATAAATGGAGAGACTAAAGTTAAAGACTCATATAGAACATTAGGCGCTCAACAAGCTCCTTATAACGGTTTCGAATAGTTACTTCTGTCACCTGCGCGATTTCGGCTATTTCCCTCTGCGTTTTTCTTTCTCCAGTTAGCACAGATGCTATATAACTTGCTGCAGCCGCTATGCCAGTGGGTCCTCGACCAGAAGTGAGCTTTAACTCTTTTGCAACAGCCAAAATTTTATGGGCTATTTCTTCAACTTTGCCTTGCATTGTTAACTGGTTTGAGAATTTAGTTATGTACTGACTTGGTTTAAGGGGTGGAATGAAATAGTTAAGTTCTTTTATAAGAAAACGGTAGCTGCGACCTACTTCTTTTTTGTTCACGTTGGATGCTTGAGCGATTTCCTCCAACGTCCTCGGGAGTCCGCATTGTCTACAGGCTAAATAAATTGCCGCAGAGGTTACTCCCTGAATCGATCTCCCACGTATGAGGCGTTCCTTGACGGCCTTTCTGTAAATAAGAGAGGCGGTCTCCAGAATGTTTTTGGGCAAATTTAAATTGTTGGCAATTTTCGTTATCTCAGACAATGCGAAAGCAAGATTACGTTCCGTTGCGTCTGAAACCCTTATTCGGCGTTGCCACTTCCTAAGACGGTAAACCTGTGCTTTTTGTCCAGGAGACAAGCCTTTCCCGTAAATGTCCCGGTCATGCCAGTCAATCATTGTGGATAAGCCTTTATCGTGAATAGTATACGTTAACGGGGCTCCAACTCTTGTCCTCTTTGCCCTTTGTTCATCGTCAAAGGCTCTCCATTCAGGGCCTCTATCAGCTATTTTTGCAGCTATAACATAGCCACAGTCCATGCAAACCAGTTCTGCGCACTCGTAATCGCGCATAAGTCTTGTGCTTCCGCATTCAGGGCAAAATTGTATTTTAGCTTGTTGAACGGGTAATGTGGATTCGGGTTCCCCCGCATCTATGTCATCCAATTAAATCTTCCCCGTTCTCTTTTTCGAGGGGGAAATGTATAACACCTTGTTAACCAGAGTTTCAGGTTTAGAGATTTTTGGTTTAACTGCCGCATATGGTGCGGATACTGGTCCAAAAATGTCAGAAACTTCTCCGACTGGTTTCAAGTTTTCGTCCACGACTGTTTCACCAATCTTTGGAGTTTTTTCGATTTTAACTATGATGTTTCTGCTTGAAGTAATATGAAGTACTAAACCTAACCTGATCAACCTTTCAAATTCCCCTCGAAAACAAAAAGTTTCAACGGAACATGTTATTTAAACCTTTCTACGTTGCTTTTTGTAGTGAAGGTTTTGCACGGTTTCAGTCGAAACATTCATAAATATGTGTTGTTGATAAAGACTGTGCATTTAAAGGGTGAGGCTTATGTCCAAACCATTTTACGTAAAATTTGAGGTTCCAAAGGAAGTTGCAGATGCAGCCTATGAAGCCCTGCAAATAGCGGCTAAAACAGGCGCTGTAAGAAAAGGCACGAATGAGACAACAAAGGCTGTTGAAAGGGCGCAGGCAAAACTTGTGGTTATAGCTGAGGACGTGGATCCTCCAGAGGTTGTAGCTCATCTGCCGCTTCTCTGTGAAGAAAGAAAAATACCCTATATATTTGTCCCAAGCAAAGAAAAAATAGGCGGCGCTGTTGGAATCGACGTGCCTGCTTCTTCAGCATGCATCATCAACGAAGGAGAATCTGTTGGACTAGTTAAGGAAATAATTAAGAGAATTGAACAAATCAAGAAAGGAGTTAAGTGATGAGCAAAGAAAGGGAAACAACCGCAGCGGAAGAAGAATTAACCCCCGCAGAGGTCATTCAAGTTATTGGACGTACTGGAGTAACTGGAGAAATTTCACAGGTTAGAGTTCGAATTTTGGAGGGCAAAGATAAAGGGCGCATAATAACGCGAAATGTAAAAGGACCTGTGCGTGTGCAAGATATTTTAATGCTTAGGGAAACTGAGAGAGAAGCGAAGAAAATCACACGGTAGTATGTGGTAAGAAGTCTTTGGGGGTCAGCAATTGCCTAAACTTAGGAAATGCTCATTTTGCGGCAACGAATTTCCAGTCGGCGTGGGTATGATGTACGTTAAAAACGACGGTTCCATATTTTGGTTCTGCTCAAGCAAATGTAGAAAAAACTCTCTAAAGCTTAGAAGAGATGCGCGTAAGCTTAAATGGACAGCCTATTTCGGCAAAGAGGAAAAGGGCAAAGCCTAAAATTGCTATCTGCCTTTAAACCCTACTATTTTTTCCCACAAAATCTTATTGTGAGTGCATCCAATGTCTGGTGCCTTTACGTTTCCGTTAAAATAGCCGTAGGCTCTTGCTCTGCATCCTCCGCAAATGTATTTGTCTGGACAGTTTCCACATCCAACTTCTTTGCCATCCACGATATAGGTTTCAAGGTTCTCCCTCACTCGTAGCTGCCACAATAGTGAGTCATTATCCCAGACTTCTTCAAAGTTGTCTTTTAAAATGTTACCTATAACCGTGTTTTTGTCTGTGGGGAGAAATACACATGGTTTTATGTCGCCGTTAGGCTCGATGGCACAGTAAAGTCGCCCAGCTCCGCATCCTCCGAGAAAGTTTGCAACATTTTCCACTCCCTTTTTTGCCGCATAATGGGCTTCAACCATGAATTTTTGCCCTTTCTGCTGGGACAACTCCTTTGTCACGCTTGCATACTGGGGACATGTGCTGAAGAATCTATCCACCTTGATGTTAGTCTTTCCAGTTTTTAACTCCTCCTCCTTAGCCTGCAAATATAGACTAACTATTTCCTTACCTATGGTTTGTAAAACAAGCAGTCTTTCATCGGGAGTCAAATCAAGTTCCACATGTTCTTTTGCTCTTCCTGTTGGAATAAAATTGAAGTGCATAAACCGCACGTCTAAATCCTTGGATAATTGTAGGATTTTTTCGGTTTCAGCGAAGTTGTCTCTGTGCAATACTGTTGCGATACAAGTATCTATGCCCTCTTCAACGCAGTTTTTTACGCCTTGAATTGCCTTTTCAAAGGCACATGGTATCCCTCTAAACTCGTCATGAGTTTGCGGTGATGCGCCGTCTATGCTTATCTCTACATAGTCCACCCCTGCATCTTTGATTTTCTTTACATTATCCTTTGTTAGTAAAGTTCCGTTTGAGGCTATACTCACATATGGGATGCGTTTTTTGGCGTATGTTGCTAATTCGAAGAAATCCCTTCTCGCTAAGGGTTCGCCTCCGCTAAATGAAAGGGCTGGCAAGCCTACTCCAGCAGTTTTTGAAAGTATGTCAATAACAAATTTAGCTTCTTCTGTTGTAAGCTCCTCTTGTTTTTCACTGCCGGCGTTTTCGTAGCAATGTTTACATTTTAAGTTGCATCTATAGGTGAAGTTCCAAACCACTTCAAAGGGTCCGGCAGGAACAAAAGGTATACGTATGCCGTATTTCTCTATTCCTTTCATCATTAAGCCAAAACCCCTAAACCAAGCCCCACCATACCGGTCGTGAATAAACTGCTTCTTCATGAAACCCTTATCCGCCTTTAAAAGGCGGCTGCCAACCTCATAGAAAGGTCTGGCAATATTGCGGCTTATATGCCGACATGTGGGGCAAAGGGAAACAGGTTCCCCTAAAAAATCTCTTAACGAATTAAGCAAGAGGTTACCGTCTTCAGGGCACTCCTTATCAAAGCGCCCAATTAAATGTTTAAGAACAGGGTTAACGGTGACCGACAATAATGCGCTTTCCACAGCATTGACATTCATACTGGTCACCTTCTCCCTATAACAGCAGTAAATAATTAACTTTCTTAATAATTTTTAAGATAGGTTAAAGTCTATGACGTATCATTTTTTGATATGTATCAGTTAGAGAAAGAACGGCTTTATTAAGATACGCGATATTTGTTTGTGGAGGCTTGAAATGACCTCAAAGAAAAATAAAATAAAAAACAGTAATCTGCTTGAAATTTCAGATGTTGAAAGAATGCAAATACTTAAGGATTTGAAGGAGAGCTTTAGACAAAAAATCGTTGAAGCAAAAATGTGGAAGTCTCTCTTAGAACTTGAAAACATAGTCATAAATGGACAAACAGTTTATTGCGGGGCAGATTCTTTGAAGGGCTTTTACCTCGACAATAAACTATGAGGCGCAAATAAATATCAAGACGCTTGTAATCCAAAATTATTTTCGCCGCAACCAAACCTAAAAATGGTAATTAGTGAAATGGTAGCGGGGGGTCGATTTGAACGACCGATCTCTGGGTTATGAGCCCAGCGGGTTAATCCTGGCTACCCCACCCCGCTAAGTGTATGCTGAACAAAACTTTCTTAAATCTTTTTAGGAAGCTAGAAAGGTTTATTATTGCAGTCTTCCTTATCGAGTTTGGTTTGACGTCATGGATAAGCCTTATTTCCGTATGATTTCCACTCCAATGCTTAAGAATCCGATTTTTGTTCAAGGGCTTCCAGGCTTTGGAAACGTTGGAAAGATTGCAGCCCATCTTCTCATAAGATTTTGTGGAGCCAAACCCTTTGCTGAACTGTATTCACCCTATTTCCCTGATTATGTTTCCGTGGATTCCGATGGAGTTTGCCGCTTGCCAAAGTACGAGTTTTATGCTGCACCCATGGAGAAAAACGACTTTATAATAATGACCGGTGATACCCAACCTTCCTTCGAAGATGTTGTTGCCCATTACGAGTTATGTGGCGAGATACTTAACTTTGCTATAAAAAACGGCTGCAGCCTCATCATCACTATCGGCGGAGCACCTTCATCAGAAGATAAGTCTCAAGTTTACGTTGCTGCCACTTCTTCACAGCTTGCAGTTGATTTTATGGAGAAGGGCGCGATAATATACGGTAAAGGCAGAATTGTTGGAGCTACGGGGTTGATGTTAGGTCTAGCAAAAGAAAGAGGTTTAGATGGCATATGCCTACTTGGCGCAACAACAGGTTTTAAGGCAGATCGAGGAGCAGGGTTTTCAGTTTTCAAGTTTCTGATGAAAGCTCTTGGAAACGAGGTGAAGGAAGGGTTATAAGTAAATAGTTAACCTTAAAATGCTATAAACTGTTGGAAAGTGAAAATGTGAGTGAGGAAAAGAAAAAAGACTCAGGCGGAAAATTAAAGTTTGATTTAAGCTCAAAGTTCTGGAAAACTTCTCTTACAGTTATCGCCGCACTGCTCACATTTGCTGGACCCACATACGGGGTTCTAGTACTTATTGATGTTCTTGATATAGACTATGCTGTGTCAATGGTTACGGGTTTCATTCTGTTCATGGCGGGCTTGACACTTATATGGTATCTGATTAAAAAGAAGGTATTTTCTTAGCGGTTTGTGCCTCAGATACCCCAGGGAGCATCATCTTTTCAGCAGTTAAATTCTTCATCGGCGATAAAATTTGTTTTAAAACAATGTTAAAAAGTGTTCGGTTGTATCTATTAAGGAGCAAAGCATATAAAATATGTCAAAAGATATAATAGTTATGCAAAGCGATAGGGAGCGAAAAAGGGAAATCCCAAACAAAAACAAAGATTCAGCTAAAAGGACAACAATAATTCTCGAAAAGGACGAAAGAGATTTTATAGACGCGTTAATTCGAGAGGGGAAGGAACCCGGCATTAAGCCTCTCATTTCTAAGATGCTTGACATTTACCGAAGTATGATGATATATGATTGGCGCTTTCCAGGAGAATATTATTGTGGCATAAGCCGCATAACTTTCATGAATATTGAATTGACCAACATTTTAATCCAAAACATTCCTGAAGAGAAACGGCGAGAGGTTGGGAAGAAAATGGGTGAAGCGACAAAGGTTTCTATGGAGGCAACCCTTGGCATTCAAACAACAAACCGTGAAAAATGGCAGGAAGTTTTCAAACGCCTAAGAGTTCAAGGTTTTGGAGACTTTTACCTCAAAGACAAATATATCCTCATAAAAGCGCCGTTCATAAATGAGCCTGAAATATGGGCTGGTTTCCTTGAAGGCTTATTCGGCACTGGGCTGGAAATAAAAACTACCATTCCTCCATTTGTTTTCGAGTTAAAGTCTGCGCCTAGCAGTTAGCGACCGTTAATGTGAAAGTTTTCAGATGCGGTTTACTAATGGTGTTTTTATCAGTGATTATAAGGTTTAAATAATATTGTTTTATTAATATATGAAAATAGTGGGATAAGTTTGAGGAAACAGTTTGACGGCCACAAAATATGCGAAGCCCTAAGCGACGCCACGCGGACAAAAATTTTCAAATACTTGTTACAGGAATATCCTAAGGCTAGAAAAATTAGTGAGATAGAGAAGATTTTTCAGAATTCTATTTCGCCAACCACAGTCTCTTTCCATCTGAAAAAGCTCCGTGAGGCTGGTTTAATAGTGACTGACGGGCATAAAAGGGGGTTTAGGGCAGTTCAGAAAGCTGTAAACATAAGCTTCAACAATAATGGCTTTCACATAATGGGGGAATAGAATTGCGTGAGGCAATGCTTTACCAAAAATTAGATGATAAAAAAGTGAAATGCAATTTATGTGGCAGGAGATGTCTAATAAGTGATGGTGGAACGGGCTTCTGCTTGGTGAGGAAAAACGAGGGCGGCATCCTTTACTCGCTTGTCTATGGAAAGGCTATTTCTGCATGTGTTGACCCCATAGGGAAAAAGCCGCTTTCTCATTTTAACCCCGGAGCTTCAGTTATGTCTATTGCCACGGTGGGTTGTAACTTCCGCTGTCAATTCTGCGACAACTGGATGATAAGCCAAGAGAAGAAAATAGCCGGCAGAGATTTCCCACCAGAAGAGGTTGTTAAGGCTACGCTGGACAATGGATGTCAAGGAATAAGCTACACTTACACGGAACCAACGATATTTTTTGAGTACGCTTATGAAACGGCTAAGCTAGCACGTCAAGTTGGATTCTTCAACACTTTTGTAACAAATGGATACATGACCCCAGAAGCCGTTAAAACAATATCTCCATACCTTGACGCGGCAACTGTGGATTTTAAAGGCGGAGGCGACCCAGACTTTTACAAAGCTTTTTCATCTGTTCCATCTGTCGAGCCTATCTATGAGTCTTTGAAGGAAATGAGGCGGAATTACATTCACATAGAAATAACAAATCTTGTTGTGCCGAAAATAGGAGACTCCATCGACAAAATAAGAGAGCTTGCAGCATGGATAAAGAACACCCTTGGCGAAGACACGCCGTTTCATCTGTTGCGTTTTCATCCAGACTACCAATTAACCACTATTCCGTCAACATCAGTCGAAACTTTAGAGAAGGCTTATGCAGCGGCAAAAAGCGCCGGTTTAAATTACGTTTACATTGGAAACGTTCCTGGGCATCCTGCTGAAAACACCTACTGCCCAAGCTGCAACGAGCTTTTAATTAAGCGTTACAGCTTTGAAATTACAAAATGGAACCTTACAAAGGACATGCATTGCCCAGTTTGTGGACGGGAAATCCCCATAAAAGGTAAACTACACACAAGCGGACATGCCTACCCATATGCTCTATTTTAGGAAGGTTGCCCGTGTGGAGTTTTCTCCGCCCAGACGCTGTAGCCGTTCTAAACGATGAAATGGCTAGAAAAAGCCTGACCAGATACTTCGCCGTAATGCAAAACGAGAAACCAGCAAAATTCATGATAGCAAAAAGGCTTCCAGCAGATTTTAACGAGGATTCTCCTATAGAAAAGCTTTGGCAAAAACATGCAGAACTCACCAGTGCCTTCTTAGAACTGGAAAAAGAAATTGATAACAGTCAAAAAAACTTTGAAGACCTGCCAACTCCCCAAAAGTCTTATTTAGACTTGAAAATTGAAATCGTGAAGCGCATTCTTGGCAAGTGTCATTTTTGTGTTCGAAGATGCGGCGTCAACAGACTTAAAGGCGAAATTGGCTTTTGCAGGTGTGGAACAGAAATAATGGTCTCAAGTATTTTTGAGCACATGGGGGAAGAACCCGAACTGGTTCCTTCTGGAACCATTTTTACCATGGGATGCACCATTCGTTGTAAACATTGCCAAAACTGGACCATATCCCAATGGTTAGAGAAAGGAGAGGCTTTCACGCCTGAAAAACTGGCAAAAGAGGTTGAGTATTTACGCAAAAGCGGTTGTAGAAACGTGAATCTTGTAGGCGGAGAACCAACTCCATGGTTGGAACAGTGGCTCGAAACATTCAAGCATGTGAACGTAAATGTCCCTGTTGTTTGGAACTCAAACACCTATTATAGCCGGGAAACAGCTCAGCTTTTAGCCGGGTTTGCCGATGTCTACTTATTAGATTTCAAGTATGGACCCTGTGAATGTGCAGAAAGAATTTCTGAAGCTCCAAGATATTGGGATGTGTGCACATATAATCATTTAGCGGCTAAAAAATATGGGGAACTCATAATCCGTGTTCTCGTCTTGCCAAACCACCTTGAATGCTGCACAAAGCCGATACTCAACTGGATAAGTGAAAATTTGGACAAGGAAACAAGAGTAAATTTGATGTTTCAGTACAGACCAGAGTGGCGGGCGCATGAAATCCCCGAACTAAGGCGAAGATTAACTAGGGATGAAATGGAAACAGCCATTAAATTAGCGAGAGAAGCAGGATTAAAAAACTTTATAACATAAATATAAGAGCGGCTTTAACGAAAGCTATTTCTTAAGGCGCGTTCACTTCTAAAACAGAAAAGTGATTTGAATGCCTTATTGTCCAGAATGCGGCGGAGAAATGCTTTACATAATAGCCACCAAACACTACGTTTGCCAAAGCTGCGGGTTGTCTGTGACACAGCAAGAGCTTATGGAATTAAGAGAAAAACTGAAGCCCTCATTTGAAACCGAGGAAGACGAGAAGGAAAAACGGAAAAAAGAATACCTAAAATGGTGGCTCAGCAAGAAAAAGTGAAACGCCGATACAGTTTATTTAGGCGTTTATTAGCAAACAGCATAAAAGGAACCCGTTTATTTCTTTATTCTAGGCGGAATGCAAAAATGAGTGTCCAAATAGAAATAGTCTGCATAGGCAACGAGCTTCTAATAGGTAAAACGTTGAACACTAATGCGCAGTGGCTGGCTAAACGTGCAACTTCTTTAGGTATAACGGTGAAAAGAATCACCGTAGTAGGAGACGAAGTTGAGGAAATCGCAAACGCCATACGCGAAGCTTTACAGCGGAAACCACGTTTCTTAATTACAACAGGTGGGCTTGGCCCAACTTTTGATGACAAAACTTTAGAAGGAATAGCCAAAGCCCTAAACCGAAAACTGGAACTAAACCAAAAAGCCTTGCAGATGGTTAAAGAAAAATATGAGGCTTATGCTAAGGCAGGAAAAATTGAGGAGGTTGAGATGACCCCTCATAGGGTTAAGATGGCGATGCTTCCTGAAGGGGCAGAGCCACTGCAAAATCCTGTGGGCACAGCGCCAGGAGTAATTATGAAATTTGAGG
>JBNASL010000008.1:0-30368 GCA_049717905.1 Candidatus Bathyarchaeales archaeon
CATTCTAACGTTGGTCTATTTTTGGCATCAACAGTGTCCATGGTGCAGACAGTTAACACCTATCCTTGAAATGGCAGCTAAGGACTACGGTGGAAAAATTAAATTTACAAAATTAAACATTTTAGAGTCGCCGTCAAATCAAGAAATGGCAATTAATCTGGGAGTTATGAGTACACCTACATTGATTTTCTTCTGTGGCGGACGACCTTTAATGCAAATTGTAGGATACACAACAGAAGAGGATCTAAGAAAAGTTCTCGGCGATATGCTTAGCAGATACCGAACATGCCTTTTGCAAAGCACAGATCTTAAAAGCTACATTGTTTAAACACATTAGTATAATTTATGTTACCCTCAATTCTTTGAAGAAAACATCAACATCTGTCATGGGCGAACCTGCTTCGTCGCAGATTTTTTGCTTTGCCGGTGGGTTTTCAAGATAAAACGGTATTCTTTTGGTTATGCGTTCTTGGAATGTAGGCACTAGTTCATTTTTATAGAATATGCCAATGGGAATTTTGTCGCCCCACTCCCTCGCTTTCTCCATGGCGGCAATTTTCTTATCAAAATCTTCGTCTAAATCGTGCACTACGGGGTTGTAGCCTATCTCTTCTAACTTGTAAAGTCTTGGTGCTGGTTTACCAGTTTTCGGGTCTATTCGGTCTTCGCCACCATACCATTCCTTAGTGTTTATGTCATTATATGTTGGACATGGCTGCAGGATATCCACCAAGGCCAGTCCTCTGTGCTGGATTGCCTGTTTTATTATTTCTTTTAAATGTTTGGTGTCGTAGGCGTAGCCTCTTGCAACAAAAGTGTAGCCTGCCCCAAGGGCAATTGTTAGGGGGTTTATAGCTTCATTAATGTTTGGCTTTGGAATAGCCTTAACTTTTAAGCCCAACTTAAGAGTAGGTGAGGCTTGCCCCTTAGTAAGTCCATAAACTCCATTATCATGTATCAAATAGGTTATGTCCATATTTCTCCTCCCGGCGTTGACAAGGTGGCCTATGCCTATTCCGAGCCCGTCGCCATCACCGCCAATGGCTATGACTTCTAAATCTGGATTTGCAATTTTTATTCCCTGCGCAAAAGGCAGAGTTCTGCCATGTAATACGTGAACCCCGTTGGCTTTTACGAAATGGGGGACTTTACCGGAACAGCCTATTCCTGATACTAGTACAACTTTGTAGGGTTCAAGGCCTAGTTCTGCTAGGGCCATCTGCAAGGCTGCAAGTATGCCGTAGTTTCCGCATCCTGGACACCAGTCCACGAACACATCTGTTTTAAAATCCTGCCATTTAAGAGCCAAAAGTTAACACCTGTCTTTTGGGCGCCTTTCCAGTCAAAACAAGCTTTAACGCGTTATAAACCTCTGTAGTCGTCATAGGTCTACCATTATACTTGACGATTTGAAAGTCCGTAGGTATCCCCGTTTTCTCCCTTATAATTCCGCCAAGTTGCCCAGAATAGTTCATTTCAACGTCGATTATCCTCTCAGCTTTTTGGAGAATTTCCCTTACATGTTCCCTTGGAAGAGGGTGCACCATTCGGATTTGAAGGAAGCCTAGACTAAAGCCTTCTTTGGTTAGCTCATTTAAGGCTTCAACTATTGCACCTTTGGGGGAACCCCAACTAACAATCATGTTTTTGGCGATTGCCTCCCCGAAAAAGTTGAGTTTCTCCGTTATTGGCACCTCTCTTTCGACGGTTTCAAGCTTTTTCATACGCTTCTCCATCATCCTAGTCCTGTTATGAGGTTCCTCACTTATGTGTCCATACTCATTATGCTCGTCGCCGGAGTACCACTCTATACCTTTTTTTGTGCCAAGCAAAACACGAGGCGAAATTCCTGAATCGGTGAAAGCAAAACGTTTATACTCCATGCTTTCAAGTCTTTTTTCGTCCCAAATTTCGCCACGACTTATTTTGACTACGCTAATGTCAAAAACTGGAAAGGTTTGGGAGCTATTGGCAAGAGCCTTATCAATAAGATGAATTACGGGTAACTGAAACTTTTCAGCATAGTTGAAGGCCATTATCGCGTCATAGAAACATTCCCTTATGTCGCCTGAGGCCAGCACTATACGCGGGAACTCGCCGTGGCCAGCGTGAATGGCAAATCTTAGGTCGTCCTGTCCATGCCGTGTAGGCAAACCCGTGGAAGGCGCACCTCTTTGATAATAAGTTATGACGACTGGAACCTCGTTGTTGCCGGCCCAAGATAGCCCCTCCACCATTAGTGAAAAGCCAGGTCCAGATGTTGATGTTGAAGCTCTAGCACCAGCTAAAGCTGCTCCTGATGCCATATTTATGGCTGCGATTTCATCCTCTGTCTGGAGTACAACCACGCCTGCTTTCATGCTTGGAACTTTTGTGAGGAGAATTTCATGGGCTTCTATGTATTCGCTTTCATCTGCCGCTGGTGTTATGGGGTAGTAGGTTTGAACTCTGCATCCGCCTAAAACCTTGCCGATTGCAACCGCTTGATTTCCTGAAAGGAAAATTCTCTTCTCCTTCATGGCTGTTTCTGGGAGGCGATGACTAAAGTCTTTGGAAAAATTGTTTTTTGCATAGTCATATGCAACTTCAAGCGCAAGAAGGTTCATTTCAACAATTTTCGGCTTTTCTCCAAAAACATCTTTTATAGCCTTTTCAACCAAGTCAATGTCATATTCTAATAGACCAAAGGATACTCCAATTGTAAGCACATTTATCATTCGCGTAATTTTACTTAATTTTTCTATGCCAAGCTTATTTGCAATTTGTTTAAGCAGCTCCATGTATGGAACTTCAAAGACATTGATGCCTTTCTTCCTCGCATATCCAAGTAAATCCGCCAAACGGTTGCCTACCCCATTTTCTTCCAAAAATTCGTGAAAAATGGATTTAAATTCCATAGGTAATGTTGGAATTTCCAAAATCTTAGAGTCCAGCTGGTTTTGATCAACTATTATTCCGCCTCTAGGAACAACTTCGGCTATATGCCTAACAACAGTTTCAGCGTCAAACGCTGCTAACATGTCCACATCGTTCACGTTGGCTGAAACTTCGCTGCTTGAAACTCTGAGGTGAAAGTAACTATGCAAACCCTTTATATTCGAATGGTACTCGCGGCGTCCATAAACATATAAGCCTCCATAGCCGCATGTCCTCCCAAAAATATTTGCAGCAGTATCTACACCGCTTCCCTGTGGGCCGCCAGCCATCCAATTAAAACCCTTATCCATCATAAATTCAACCTTAGAATATTTTATCGATAGCCTTTCATCCGCCAGTGGCTTTGTCGCAGCCTATGCAACATTCGCAACCAGAAGATTCACCACAATAGGGACAGACACATTTGCAATCATCAATTGGGTTGCCGCACCTCTCGCACATAGGTTCAGACCTTTCAGAATTCAATTCTTTTTCACCACTATTTTCTTGATGCTTACAAGAATTAAATTTTGCGCATGATTGTATTTTGGTTTAGGAATCCACGTTGCAAATGTTTTTATATTTCGTGAGATAAAATGTAAGATAATTGATGTTGTTTTTGGAGGTGAAATATCTTGGCAAAAAAGGGTGAAAAATATAAGTGTGAAAAATGTGGGCTTGTGGTTGTTGTAGACGAAGAGTGCGGTTGCGCTGAATGTGACTTAATTTGCTGTGAGGTCCCAATGAAACCAGTAAAGGCTAAAGCTAAGAAATAGCGTTTTCATAATTCGTAATAAAATACAAATTTCTTTTTATCCATAATGAGGGGGAAATGGAATTGTATCAAATTATTGCATTGATAAGTTTGGTTTTGCAATTCGTTATACTTGCATTAATCACAGCGAGCTTAGTTATGAAAAGGAGGAAAAGAATTCGCGCTCACGGGATAACCATGCTTCTAACGGTTATTGTCCATTCAACAACCATATTGGGGGTTATGATACCTTCTTTCTCTTCTGGTTTAACCCCATACATATTAGAAAATTTTGCAAAGCCCATATCTCTAATATCATTTTTCCATGGGATAACAGGGCTCTTAGCTTGGCTCTTAGGCATATGGATTGTTGTCGTTTGGCATTTAAGTCCATCAACACAAGCGTGTTATAGAAAAAAGTCTGCAATGCGAATTACTCTTGTTCTTTGGTTGATAGCGCTTATTCTCGGATTCGTAATGTACCTAAACTTTTACACGGCAATTCTGCCGATGTAGCTTTTCACCGAATTTCATGTTCTTCTATGCTCTACATGGACACTACTTGGTTTTCCCTTTTCTCTTTTGCGTGTATCTTTCAGCGCATTTTTGACAGCAGAAGATGTAATCTTTTCCGTTGATAATAGTGTGGTAAGCTGCTAACTGGCATATCTCTAATGGAATTGGTATGCTGCAGAACTCGCATCTAATAAACTCTTGTTTCATTGGTTCCCCACCTTTCTTTTCTGTTTTTTGTAATAGTCTTCAATTGCGGCTTTGAGGGCGTCTGCCGCTAGGTTTGAACAGTGCATTTTTATAGGCGGAAGCCCTTCTAAGGCTTCAGCCACGTCCTTCCTTGTTATTTTCAATGCTTCTTCTAATGTTTTTCCTTTTGCCAGCTCAGTTATCATGCTGCTTGTTGCTACTGCGGCACCGCATCCGAAGGTTTTAAATTTTATATCCTCTATGTGGTTGTCTTTAACTTTTATATATATTGTCATCATGTCTCCGCATACTAGGTTTCCGACGGTGCCAACGCCGTCAGCGTCTTGAATTTCTCCCATATTTCGGGGATTTCTGAAATGTTCCATCACTCTTTCGGTGTACATCAACTCAGCAACTCCTTAGGTGTTAAGGGAGACATGGCTCTTAACCTTTTCACGATGTCTGGCATTATTTGAACAACATAGTCTACTTCGTATTCTGTGTTTTGTTTTCCAAGCGTGAACAGCACTGAGCCGTGGGCTTCTTCATGCTTCAGTCCAGTGGCAAGCAGCACGTGAGAAGGTTCCAAAGTTTTTGCGGTGCAAGCAGAGCCAGAAGAGGCTGCCACTCCCATCATGTCAAGGCTTAGGAGGATGGATTCGCCTTCTATAAAGTTGAACCTTACTGCGGCGTTGTCTGGCAAGCGGTTTTTTGGGTGTCCATTCAAAAAAGCGTAAGGTATAGAGTCCAGCAAGCCCTTAATGAGTTTGTCTCTAAGCTTGATAAGCCTTTCACTTTCAGCTTGCATCTCTTTAACGGCTATTTCCGATGCTTTTCCAAACCCAACTATACCTGGCACGTTTTCTGTTCCAGAACGTAAGCCTCTTTCTTGACCGCCACCATGAATTATGGGTTCAATGCGTACTCCGCTGCGAATATAAAGGGCTCCAACCCCTTTAGGTCCATACATGTCATTAGAAGAAAGCGTAAGAAGGTCAATGTCGTCTTTTTGAACGTCTATTGGAACTTGTCCATTAGCAGCTGTAGCATCTACATGTAGATACGCGTTTTTTCTGTGGACTATTTGGCTTATCTCCCTCAATGGTTGAATAGTCCCTATTTCGCCGTTGGCATACTGGATGGAAACAAGAACTGTCTCTTCCCTTAACTCACGTTCCAAGCTATTAAGGTCAACCAAGCCGTACTTGTCTACGGGCAGAAAGGTTACATCAAAACCCTTAGTTTTTAGGTATTTGCACGGGTTAATGACTGACATATGCTCAATGCTTGAAGCTATTAGATGTTTTCCCCTGTCCATGTTTCTATAGGCTACGCCTTTAATGGCTATGTTGTTGCTTTCTGTAGCTCCAGAAGTGAAAATTATAGATTCAGTCCTTTCCGCATTTATAAGTTTGGCAATTTTAGTTCTTGCCTCCTCCAAAGCCTTTTTTGGCTCATGCCCAAAAGAATGAATCGAGGATGGATTGCCATAAAATTCCCTCATAAAGGCTAGAATAGCATCCATAACGCGAGAATCAACTGGCTTGCTGGCAATGTGGTCCATATAAACTTTTTTAGAAGTTGACATCTTTTAATCCTCTAGAAGCATACAACAGCGTCTGCATTTAAGACTAAATCATTTAGAGTGGCGGCACCTACGATCTTGGCTTCTGGCGTAAAGTCGCCTCTTGGAACGCCGAGCAACATACAACTCTGTTCACAAACCATGAGTTTAACTCCAGCCTTAACCGCTTGATCCATAACTTCCTTCAAAGATGGAAAACCGCCGATTTTTATTTTCTCCGCCTCGCCCTTCTTGACTATAGTTACGCCTTTTATTAGAAAATATATGGTGGCATCCATCCCCATCATAGTAGCTGTAGTTGCCAAAATAAATGGGGCATAGGTGCGTTCTGGAGTGTCAACCCCGCTTGTTTGGATGTACAAAATCTTTTTTTGACCCGACAATTTTTCACCTCCTTGACCTCTTATTTCACTTTTTTAATCAAAATTTGAACTTGATTTTCTGCTCTGGTTACGCTTACGATTTCTTGTCCTAAATTTTTCACTAGGCTTTTAATGTCTTCTTCTGCAGCAGGGTCATCTGCCAAAACTTCCAGAACCTCGCCAACCTTCATTTCATCAAGCTCCATTCTAGTCCTGAAAACTGGTTCTGGACAATAAAGTCCCAAACAGTCCAATTTCCTATGAGAATTGCTTCCCATATAATCTCCTCGATATAATAAGAAGCTGGGAGAAAATTAAAAACATTGCCTAAAGTTAAAAACATTTTAAAATTTAGGTCTTCAATTTTTTAGCCCATGTCACCAAACTTTTAAGAAGTTCTTGAATTTTGACCCGCGTCTTCTCATCCTTCAACCGCCCATTTTCATCAAACTTTTCTCCAGCGAAAGACGCCATGACTTCCGGCCTGTTTATCGGATGCATGTTCAAGGTTACAAACACTTGTCTAAGATGGTATTGGGCTCGGGCCCCTCCAAAAATTCCAACAGATGCGCTCATGATGGCTACGGGTTTGCCATCAAAGGAATTGTCGCCGAGTGGTCGAGAAGCCCAATCTATAGCGTTCTTTAACACCCCTGGAAACGAATAGTTGTATTCTGGTGTAGCCACAAGAATTGCGTCTGCAGCTCTTATCTTTTCCTTAAACTCTTTAACTCTAGCGGGCATTTCAACCTCCAAATCTTGGTTATAAAGGGGGATCCCTTTAATGTCAAAAATTTTGAGCTCAGCTTCTTTTGGCAATAATTCAGCTGCGGCGCGGAGTAAGGCTTTGTTATATGAGTCTTTTCTTAAACTGCCTGCAAAACCTAGAATGATTATCTTCTTCATAGTATAGTATGTTTCCAGCAGAGACCCTTAAATTTGTTTCTTATTGATCCGCTTTATAGCAGCCCACTCTAATCGTTTTTGGCCATTGATAGACGCTTGTGCTCCTGCATAATACATTTATCCATCACAACCTTTAGCCCTGCCTTTTCTGCCGTTTGCGCCGCTTCTTCGTTGACTATCCCAAGCTGCATCCAAATCACGTGAGGCCTCCCGTAAGCGTTTTTTAACTTGATAGCTTGCTCCACTATAGATAGCACTTCTTGTGGAGGCCTAAAAATGTCGACGATCTCTAAGCTTTTTTGTATGTATTGAGGCAGGTCAAGTAAGCTTTTATAACTTTTTTCGCCTAAAATTTCATTGGCAGAAGGATTGATGGGCACTATGCGAAAACCTTCGCTTTTTAAATACTTGGCAACTCTGTAACTATCCTTCGAAGAATCCTTGGAAAGCCCTACTACAGCAACTGTTTTATATTCAGTCAAAATCTCTCTTAAATCAACACCCATAAATATCCCTTTTAGACAGAAAAATAGTTGATATATAATATAAAGCCTTCCGACAGTTCTCGTATGGAGGTTTTAAACGTGAAAGAAAAAGAATACGATTTAATTGTAATTGGCACAGGATCCGCGATGGAAATTGTAAACGCTGTAATCCAAGATAACCCAAAGACAAAAATCGCCATTATTGACAAAGACGAACCCGGAGGAATATGTCTAACAAGGGGATGTATACCCTCAAAGATTTTGTTGTATCCGGCTGAGTTGATAAGAATTATAGAAAAGGCTCACGAATTTGGCATATTATCCGAAATCAATAAAATTGATTTTGAAAAAGTCATGGAGAGAATGAGCTCTCATATTCAATCAGAAATAAATATGATTAGAGAGGCGCTCTCCAAATCTAAAAATGTGGACTATTATCCATCTAAAGCCGAATTTATAGCCCCATATACGCTAAAAGTGGATGGAACTGCTTTAAAGTCTAAAACAATAATTCTGTGTACAGGATCCAAGCCACTAATTCCTCGAGTAGAGGGACTGGAAGAAACAGGCTATGAAACCAGCGATACAATTCTTAAAATGAAGCATTTGCCAAAAAGCATTGCTATTATTGGCGGAGGATACATAGCCGCCGAATATGGACACTTCTTCTCAGCTATGGGTTCAAAGGTCACTATAATAGGAAGAAACCCACAGTTTTTGCCAAATGAAGAACCGGAGGTCTCAGCACTTGCTAAACAGGAGATGCAAAAACACATGACAATCATGACCAACCACGAAGTGCACAAAGTAGAAAAAATAGCTGGCAACAAGAAAAGGCTCATGGCAGTTAATAGGTCAAATGGAAAAGAAGTTGAGGTAATGGCGGAAGAAATACTTGTGGCTGCTGGTAGAGCCCCAAACACGGACATTCTCCATCCAGAACGAGGAGGAATAAAAGTAGACAAAGATGGGTGGATTATTGTCAATGAATATTTAGAAACTTCCCAGCAAAATGTTTGGGCGCTTGGCGATGCCAACGGTAAATATCCCTTCAAGCATAAGGCAAACTACGAAGCAAAAATAGTCTACTATAACGCTATACTAAAAAGGAATGTAAAAGTAGACTATCATGCTGTGCCTCACTCTGTTTTCACATATCCAGAAATTGCAAGCGTGGGATTAAAAGAGAAAGAGGCCATCGAGAAATACGGTGAAGACGGGGTGCTAATAGGAGTAGAAAGATACGAAGACACAGCTAAAGGAATAGCTATGAACGCCAAAAATTATTTCGTGAAAGTCATCGTAGAAAAGAAGAACTTAAAAATCTTGGGAGCCCATATAATTGGACCCCATGCCTCCATATTGATTCAAGAAATTGTGAATCTCATGTATACCCCTGAACAAACAGCATGGCCTATAATCGAGGGAATGCACATTCACCCCTCTCTGAGTGAGGTTGTTCAAAGAGCATTCAACTCGCTTGCACCTCCACAATTATACCGCCACATAATCGAACACCACTTTGGAATCACCATCACTTGACAGCGTGACTTTGAGTTTCTCTCGGCTTTACTTGTTCCAGTTTTTAGGCATGCTTCTAAAGCTATCCAGTAACTTTTAACACTGTATCAGTAACCGCGTGAACAAGCTTCGCGATATTCCCAGTATAAATATAATAAAATAAATAATAAACCAAAACGCTTAACCATGAAAATGTTTCTCAATCTTCACCTCTTCTTACATTTTCTTGACACAAAAAGAGGGGATGTTTAAAGATCCGTATTGAGGCTTATTCTATTGGAACCTTTACTCCTTTTAATGATTTAGCCAAAGGCACAGTCACTGTTAACAACCCGTCTTTAAAAGATGCTTTCGCGTCTTTTGGTTTTACGGCATGGGCGAAAACCCAGCATCCAAAATACTCCACATCGTTTCTTGGTGCTTTAACACATAATCCAGCATCTGAAACTTCCAGACTAACATTCTTTTTATCCGTCCCTGGAAGTTCTATTTCCACTGTATATTTTTCTTCATCGTGATAAAAGCAGGCAGCGGGCAGCACAGGCACTCTTATTTTTTCCTCTTTTTCAGTCAAAATAATCACCATAAAAATAGAAATAGAGCTTCGATGAAATAAATCTTACGCGGCATGCTGAATATGGCTGGTAAACAGTATGGTTGATGTGGATAGGTTTGCTGATGAGTGGGGACCGGAAAAAATTGTGCAGGTTTATGATGCTTCAACCGGAATGAGGGGAATACTTGTCATCGACAACACTGCTCTAGGACCTGGCAAAGGCGGCATAAGAATGACTCCTACAGTAAACGTTGAGGAGGTTTTTAGGCTTGCAAGGGTCATGACTTGGAAATGCGCCCTAGCGGAGCTGCCTTTTGGAGGGGCAAAATCAGGCATAATAGCTGATCCAAAAAGGATGTCGAAGGAGGAAAAAATGGGTTTGATTAGGGCTTTCGCCATAGCTTTGAAGCCCCTGTCGCCGAGTCAGTATGTGGCGGCTCCTGACATCAATACTGGAGAGGAGGAGATGGCATTTTACGCGTTAGCAAATGGCTCGCTGAACTCTTGTACTGGAAAGCCATCTAGCATGTGTGTCAGACCGAGTGAAAAATGCGGAATCCCACACGAGTACGGCTCGACGGCTTATGGAGTTTTAAACGTAATCATCGTCACTTCAGAGCATGTTGGTCTAGATCTTACGAAGGCAAAAGTAGCCATCGACGGCTTCGGCAATGTGGGTTCTACGCTGGCAAAATACTTAGCGGACTATGGTGTTAGAATTGTAGCTGTAAGTGACAGCAAAGGCTGCATTTATAACCCTGGCGGATTAGACTATGAAAAGCTAAGAAAAGTTAAAGTCGACAAGGGTTCAGTCATAAATTATGAACCAGGACAAATTTTAAGACATGGCGAAATCTTTGAATTACCAGCTGACATTTTGGTTCCAGCCTCCATACCAGACGTGATAGATGACAAGAATGTTGACAAAATCCAAGCAAGAATAGTTGTGGAGGCAGCAAACATCCCCATGAAATATGAAATAGAAAAGGCACTGCATGAAAGAGGTGTCCTTGTTGTGCCTGACATTTTGGCAAACGCTGGAGGCGTCATATCCTCCTATGCGGAGTACATAGGTGAGAACCCGGAGAAAATGTTTGAAATGATTAAGGAGAGGATCATTAAAAATACACGGCTAATTCTGGCAGAGTCTAATAGAAAGAAGGTTCCTCCAAGGGAAACCGCATTAGAAATAGCGCAAAAGAGAGTTAAAGGAGCCATGGAAAAAAGAAAAGGCAACATATAAATATCTAATTTACTTCGTTCAGAAACAGCTTTCATTTTTCAAATTAATCAAGTCTCAAGGTCTACTGGTATTACGCAGTACTAGCAACCCGTTTCACGGCTGATTTTTTCCCTAACTTCTTCTGCCACGCAGTATGCTTCTTCTATAGGCGTGCATTTTGCAACTTCTATATGAAAACCTATGTGAATAATGTTAAGTCCAACGTACCCAGCCTTTAAACTGTAAGTGCCCCCTACATTTAATGTTGATGCCCACTCATTCCTTTTTAGCCGTGCACCTCGCCGCCTTTTATGTTCGCATACAAATTATTCACATATAAGACAAAGCCTAGCATCGCTTGCACGTAGTCTCGTGCGGCATCCACATCATTCACGTCGTATTTCTTCTTTTCCATGGCGCGCTTAAATCTTCTTTGTAATTCTTCTTCAACCGCGTGCGCCATTAAATCGATTACTTCTTTCGTTTTCCTTTCTCAATGGCTTTTTCTCATTTCTTCGATTTTTATCTGAGATTTGGTATATTATTCAATCTCAGCAAGCAATTTTTCAATGTAATCCATAAAATTGGGATTTAAATCAAATTGAATTAATAACGGATGATTATCCTTAAAGGTATCCAGATACTTCTTTAGGAGGGGATAATCTCTAAAGTCCATTTGTCTTCTTTAGTATAGGTTGTATGTATGAAATATAAATTAGTTTATTTACGTGGTCGCAAGTAACATCATTAAAGCTGCGAAAACAGTGCGAAGAAGGAAATGATCCGTTTCTTTATGGCTGAATCCAGCAAAATCATTTTTCTTGTTCCGTTAAGAGACACCAACAGAAAATCATGTTTGGGAGTCCTTAACTTTTGAAAATTTTCGAGTAGTTTTGAGGCTATCCCTTAGTTCTTGTGGCGGGGCTGCTTTTCGTTGGCTTTGTAGGTTTAGCCTTCAGACGGGTTGGCTTCACCCAAAAAAACGTGTTAATCCTCGTAGCAAAACTACTCGAAAATAGCCCAAGACCTAAGGATAAACGAAAAATGTATTTCAAAAGCTACACTCCAATTAAATAAAAGCTTGCAAAATAAAAAGCAAAAACATAAGTTGAGGTGGCTGATGTTACTTTTCATCGCTTTAGTTTGATGGAGATTTTGCGCATGAAGATTTCAGGCATTACTAGAAGGCCCAAGCAAGAGAGGATGATGACGATTGCCCATTCAGAGGCATGCAGGGAGACGGTGTGGAATAGAACCATCAACGTTGGAACATAAACTACCGCCAAAGTTGACACTACGGAGATAAACACTCCTACAAGAAGCCATTTGTTAGTTAGAAATCCCGCTTTGAAGGCGTTTTTACTTTCTGACCTGCAGTTCCATACAACTATCAATTCATAGAAACATGCCACCAGAAAAACCATCGTCCTCGCTTTTTCAACAGAACCCGACACCGTGAAGCCCCACCAGAAGGCGGCAATTTCTGCCATAAACTGGATTACGGTGGATGCAAGGATGAAAAGCAGCATTCCATGCAACAGTCCCTCTTTGGGATTCCTGGGCGGCTTTTCCATAACATCCTCAACTGGCGGATCTTTGCCCAGTGCTATGGCTGGCGGCCCATCTGTTACCAAGTTCAACCATAAAATCATCGAAGGCAGGAGCGGAAGGGGTAAGCCGGCTAACGCGAAAGACCCGACGAGGATTAATTCGGTGAAGTTGAGGGATAGCAGAAACCTTACGAATTTTCGGATGTTGCTGTAGATAATTCGTCCACCCTCAACCGCCTTCACTATGGTGGCGAAGTTGTCGTCTGCCAGAACCATGTCTGAGGCTTCCTTAGCCACCTCTGTCCCAGTTACACCCATGGCTACCCCGATGTCTGCTTGCTTCAACGCTGGAGCGTCGTTGACGCCATCCCCGGTCATGGCCACAATGTGCCCCTTATTCTTAAACGCCCTAACTATGCGAAGCTTATGCTCCGGGGAAACTCTGGCATACACTGTTACCTTTTCAACTATGCCGTCGAAATCCTCGTTGGATATTTGATCTAGCTCAGCGCCTGTAATTACTAAGTCGCCGTCTTTGAAGATTCCTAATTCTTTTGCTATTGCAACGGCGGTAAGCCTGTGATCTCCAGTTATCATAACTACTTTTATTCCGGCTTTTTGACATAGCTTAACAGCTTTTAGGGCTTCTTCCCGTGGAGGATCAATCATCCCTACAAGTCCAAGGAAGGTTAAACCCTGTTCCACCTCTTCACCATATTCTTTATTGGCTTCAGATAGGACTTTGTAGGCTAATCCTAAAACGCGTAAAGCTTGACCAGCCATTTCATCATTTTTTTGGAGTATTAAATCCCTATCGGCCTCGTTCAGCTTCAGTTTTCTGCCATCGCGGTAAACGTGGCTGCAAAGCTGCAGAACAACCTCTGGAGAACCCTTAGTAAACGCGACAACACTTCCATCGGGTGCCCTGTGAATTCTGGTCATACGCTTCCTCTCAGAACTGAACGGGATCTCACCTATCCGCGGATACTTGTTTTCAACATCAGCCTTCCGTATTCCAGCTTTTGCAGCAGCCACAATGAGCGCGCCCTCCGTTGGATCCCCGAGAATCTTGTGTCCGTCAAAGTCTGCGTTGTTGCAGAGAACACTGGCTTCCAAGAGTAAACGCGTCTCCGCTTCTTTGGCGGGATCTATCTGTCTACCATTCAGATAGAATTCACCAGTTGCAGAATAGCCTGAACCAGTAACTTCAACTATTCGATTGTTGACAAAGATTTTGCGCACTGTCATTTCGCCCTTGGTCAATGTGCCGGTTTTATCTGAACATATTACTGTTGTGGATCCCAAGGTTTCTACGGAGGCAAGTCTTCTGATAACTGCGTTGCGCCTCGCCATTTCTCTGGCGCCAATGGCTAGAGTCACTGTTACTATGGCTGGTAGGCCTTCCGGAACCGCTGAAACCGCCAACGCAACCGATGTCATAAATATTTCAATACTGACCACTTTATTCCTTAAAAATTCAAGTAGCAGGATTGTGACTGCCGCGGCGGCAACGATCAAGCCTAACTTTTTGGAAAACTTGTCAAGTTTAGCTTTTAAAGGGATTTCTTCCTTTTCAACTGTTTGAACCATTTTTGCAACTTTGCCGAATTCAGTGTTCATGCCAGTAGCCACAACCACAGCTTTCCCCCTTCCATAAACCACATAGGTTGCAGCGAAAACCATGTTTTTCCTCTCAGAAACCGGCGTGTTTTCAGGCAAAACCAGTGAGCTCTTGTACACCGGAACAGATTCTCCGGTTAAAACAGCCTCATTTGTTCTAAGCTCCACAGCCTCAAGGACGCGGGCATCAGCAGGCACACGATCACCCGCCTCAAGGATCAAGACATCGCCAGGAACAACTTCTCTGGCTGGAATTGCTACTTCTCTGCCTTTTCGTAGCACCCGCGCCTTCGGCGCAGCCATTTTCTCCATAGCCTCTATAGCCTTCTCCGACCTATACTCTTGGATAAAACCCACAGCCGCATTCAAGATCACAATAGCACCTATCACAAGGGTATCTGCATACGTCTCAAGGGCTGGGGATGGTCCTGCAGCAGCTTCCGCCTCAAACCACCCAATAATAACTGAAATAGCGATGGCCACCAACAAAATAAGCATAAAAACATTCTTAAATTGAAGCAAGAAAATCCTAAAAGGAGAAACCCTTCTACGCTTTTCAAACTCATTATAACCAAACCTTCGCAACCGCAGCGCAGCCTCATCCTCACTCAAGCCTTCCCAATCAGACCCTAGAGAATTCAGAACATCCTCCACTTCCAAAGCATGCCATGAACGAACCATTCCACCACGCCACACATTTACATCAAACGCAGTTCCTCAAAAATGCAAAAACAAGTTTTAAAATCTTATCAACAATGATTCTTGACAGATTCCATTAATAACGTCTAAAAGAACATGATAAGAAACGGGTTCTGTATTTAACAACGATTAGTGAAATAATAATCTGTATTTTTGCTTAGTAAATGCTTTACGTAGAAATCGCTTTGTTGGATTGTGGTGGGTTCTTCGTGGGCAAGGAAATTTTTGGGAAAGATTTAGGCAGATTTCTTTATTGTTCCAGTTTGCTTGAGGAGAGAATTGCAAATGCTTATGAGCATCTCTCTAAATTGGTGGATGACGTGTTTGTTGGAGGTCTTCTAAGTTTTATCGCTCGTGATTCCCTTAAACATGCTGAATGTTTTAGGGTTGCCAGCGAAATGTTATCTGGGGGTATAGATGTTCCTGTTGAGGCTTGCGAAAAGGTTTGGGGAGAAACTTGGAAGACTCTTGTTGTTGACGCTGAAAGGTTTTTGGCTAAACGTGAAATAGGTGCTGAGGAGATTGCCTCTTTAATAAATGGGTTAATGAAACTTGAGAGTTTCGCTGCAGAGGAATACTTAACAGTAATGCATGTAAAATTGGTCGAGTCGATGGCGGATGAGAGTAAGATAGATCTTGAAAATCTTAGGGCGGTATTTGAATGGATAATTGAAGATGAAAAGAGACATGAACAAATTCTTAAAATGATCGAGAAAATGTTGACAAAAAGGAATGAATATAAAATCTAGGCGTTTAATTCAAAACGCTAATGCGGAGGGGCATTTGAATCAGTGCCCTAACAATTGTTCAAGCATGTATTTTTGAAAGGTTAAGGGTATGCCTGCCAATGGTAGAGAAAGCATCCATAAATCGACATTATGGTAAATAAAAAAGGTGTGCCACATGGTCCATCCGCTTGGACTGCCAAATAAAAGCCACAAAAGAAAATTTATGTCAAAATAAAGGCCGAAAGCTGTAATGATAACGCCTATATGCTTTAAATTGAAGTGCCCAAAAGATTCCCCCTTTAAGTTTCTTGCATAGTTTAAAGTGTATAGTGCGAGAACAAACAGGCCGCCAGCTGTGAAAGTAAAGGCAAAAGTGTTAACGGGATAACAAGTGATAAAGCTGGCGCCGCTTCGGATGATCTCAGCAAGCCACTGCATAGTATAGTTAAACCAGAAAACGAAAATGTAGATTGCTCCAGCAATTAATCCCCATTTAATTTTTATTCCATTTAGATTGCTTGGGTTTAATTTTAAGAATAATAAACACAAAAAGACTGGAGTGAAAGTGGATTCTAACAGACATGGCAACCCTGTGGAAACAATGATAAGCGCTTTTGAGTATCCAAACCCCTCAAACTGAAAACCCCATATGGCTGAGGGAAACAAAGTTAACCAGTAAACTGCCTCTAGAAGGATAACCCACCTTACGGAAATTAACAATTCCGCGGATGACAAATTCTTTTTAAACAAATAAAAAAGCGCTGTGAAAAGGGATATCAATCCTGCCGCAGCCCTAAAGCCTAAACCGACTGAAGCAGGAACATCTGTGAAATATACAATTTGCCCCATTATTCCTCTACCAAACTGGTATAATGTAAAAGAAAACCATGAAAGCCCTACAACAAAAATGCCCAAATTAAAGGAATAATGAAAACTCTTATTCATAGTCTGCAACCCTTTCCGTTCTGAAGAGAATTTTACCTAGAAGATTTATAGGTTTTCCCACACTGAATAGACAAGTTTGTAATTAAGGGGAATTGAACCATCCATTACGCGAAATTTTCATTCTTCTAAGCCTACAAATAGCTTCAGTTAGAAGACACTAACGGAACTTTGTAGAATTTCAACTACTATCAAATGCGCAACAAAATGCAGATTTCAATTCTAACTGAAAGTCCATCTCGTAGCTAGAGTTTTAGTTTTCAGTTTTAGATTAAATAGAAGGCTATAATGTATATGGTGTAAGTTAATAGAATTAATCCGCTTACGGCGCGGATTTTTGACTTGTGTTTGTAGGATATTCTTGCCATTTTTGATATGAATTCAGCGAGTAGGCCTATGAGGAAGAATGGTGTTAGGACGCCTATGCAAAAAATTAGGAGGATTATTGAGAAGGCGTTAGGGGACATAAGGGGCAACATAGCAAAAAATATAGGGGCAATACATGGGTCTAGGAAATAAAATAGGAAGCCAAGGATTAACAAGCCTCCAAAGGTTAAAACGTATTTTCTTGTTAATTTTTGGAGCAGGGGCTTAGATTCCATGGGTATTGAGAAAAATCCAAGTAAGTTGAAGCTCAAGATTATGGCCAAAACGCAGACCGCCCACATCAAGATTTTCTGGATGGAATAGAGCGAAAGAAAAACTAGGCTGCAGCTTAGTCCTGTGATAAATGCAGCTGCGACGAAGCCTAATCCGAACAGCATTATTTTGGAGAAGCTTTTCTTTGCGGTAAAGGATTCTCCTAAGGTATAGCTCAGTATGAAGGACAACATTGCAAGTAGGCATGGAGAAAAAGTTTCTAAAAAGCCGAAGGAGAATGCTAATGCCATTGTTGGCATCAACTCTTTAGAGGGTTCGTTTTGAATAGAAGAATTATTAAGTATGTTGTCAATGACTTCTTTTATGTAGGTTTCGTTGAATTCGCCTTCTATCTTAACAGTGCCATTTATAACTAAAGAATTTGAGGAAACTTGGTAAAGCCTTTTTTTCTCAATTCCTAATGGCGAAGTGGAGTCAATCCATTGGAAATCCACTTTTCCCATGTATGCTTGGCTTAGGCTAGCGACTGTTTCATTCTTTTTTGCGAACGCCTCATAGGCTTTAATCCATGTGGGGCATGTTTCGCAATAATTTGGGTCTAGGTGGGGATCCCAATAAATAAATTCTATGGTTAAAGGTTTTGATGAGTAGCATAATTGAGCGAAAAATAATAGGGTAAATGCGAAAATTGTTAACTTGAGAGCTTCAGCCTTGGGCAACAAGATCCCCTGTGAGGTTATTTCTTAGTTCCTTTTCGCTTTCGAATAATAACCGCTGCAATTACTATGACTAGTGCGACGGCAGCTACGCCGGCTAAGGTTGTCCATGGGAATTGGGCATGTGGTGGCGGTGGGGGCTGTTGCTGTGTTTCCAGCGTTTTTGCTGACACTTGGTTTGAATCAGCGTATAGTCCGCCGGTGTCGTAAACTCTTATGGTGAAGTAGTATGTTGTGTTAGCTATTAGTCCTGTAACTGTATATGATGTTGTTGACTTTGTTGTTATAGCGTAGATTTGTGTTCCAATATTTCCAGCAGTGGTGGACAGATAGATTGTGTAATTTTTGAAATCTGTGTCAACGCTTTCTGTCCAGCTTAGTTTCACAGAGTTTTCGGTAATTTCAGTTGGCGGGTTTAGAACTACAGCGGTTGGAGGCAAGTTAACAGGTGGAGGTGGCGTGGGAGTTGCAGCAAGTGTTCTTGCTGAAACTTGGTTAGAGTCAGCATATAGCCCGCCAGTATCATAAACTCTTATGGTGAAGTAGTATGTTGTGTTAGCTGTTAAACCTGTTACCGTGTAGGATGTTGTGGACTTTTGTGTAATTGTGTGGATGGCTGTTCCAAGGCTTCCAGAAGTACTTGAAAGGTATATAGTGTAGTTCTTAAAGTCGGTGTCAATGCTTTGTGTCCAACTAAGTTTCATTGAGTTTTCAGTGATCTCTGTGGGCGTGTCTAAAACAACCGGTGTTGGATATAAGTTCACATTTATTTTGAGGGGGTTTGTAGTTGGGTTTGCGGCTGGGTACGTGGAATAGTTTGTTCCGTCTGTTGCGTTTATGTAAAACTCTATTGTGGCTGTTGTCACCTGGGATGCAGGGATTGTGGCGTTATAGGTGTCTATGCATCCTGGGCATATTGTCATAACAATTGTGGTGTAGCTCTGCTGGCCTGCCTTTCGATAGTATAAGGTTACTTTTTCAACTTTTACGTTATCAGTTACTATGGCATTAATTGCTATAGGTTCATTTACGGTTATTGGTCTGTTTTCATTTAACGCGTTGGTCACGTCAACGTAACCTATTTGCGGCGGAGTTGTGTCAGATTGTGCGGTCACTTCAGCGTTAAAATACGTGGACCCTGAAGATAGCCATATAAATGAACCATAGGCGTATACTACGTAGGCTATGGCGTGTAGGCCTGTAGAGTTTGTATTTAACGCTATACTTATTTTGACTTTGTTTTCTCCAGTGGTGAATGTGTGGTTTGTTTCGCCTTCTCCTATAATTTTGTTTTCTGGGTCGAAAATCCAGGCTTTCACTAATCCTTCAAAGTTTCTGTTTGTATCTATAAGTAAGGTCATGGTGATAATATCTCCGTCTGAGTAAGTTGTTTTGTCGAGTTCTGGGTCTATTATTCTGGCTGAAAAGCCTATTACATCAATTGGGTAGGAGGATGAGTAATTTTCAAAAGTATACCTTATTGTGTAGGTTCCAGATTTAAGTTTTGGAATTTCAAAGCTGAACTGGTGCATGCCTGGAGAAACTGTCGTGTTAATGTCTAGATTAGGCGCTGCCATTATTAATGTGCCTTGCTTGGTGACATTAACATAGACTTTTGCTGTTTCGCCCGTCTCATAAACTTGTTTGTCCGTGTAAATGGTTATGCTTGCTGATTCTGGTGGTTTAGGGTATATGTATAATGCGTTTATGTAAAGGGCTCTTCCAGAAGTTAAGTAAATTGAATAGGATAGCTTTCCTGCGTTGAAGACTATTGGCACAGAAAAGTTAAGGTTTTTGATTTCGTAGCTTGTAAGGTTAAAGTATTGAATGAGCTCGTAGCCAGCGAAGACAACCCTTGAGAACAGTGTTAAGTTCATGTCACGAAGGTTCTCAATATTCAATGTTAATGTTGCATTTTCCCCTTCTTCATAAAGCTGTTTGTCTAATGAAGCGTTCACGGCTATTTTGGCGCCTAAAACAAAGAACTTAACTTCGTATTTTTCTCCTTCGATTTCAAAAAAGGCTTTATAGTACTTTTCTTCTAGGTCCTCAGGCACTTTGAAAGTGAAGCTTATATTTCCTTCTCTGCCTGGGAGTATAAATGTGCTGTTAGTTTGCTCTGTGATGCCTGGTACAGTCATGTTTGCTTGAACTGTTCCAGCTGTGCCGCCTATGTTTTTAAGTGTCACTGTAAGAGTTGCTGTCTGCCCTAATTTAAAAGTCTCGTTCTCTGGAAGGGAAATAATTATGAACTCTGCAGGTGTCTCCACGGTTATTGTGGCGTTTCCATCTTGGAAAGGTGTCCAATAGTGAAGCAGATATTTCCCTTTTGTTAGGTTTAAGCTAATGGAATCCGTTAGGCTTGCGCTAATTGGTAGAAACACTGCCTTAGTGATTATTTTCCCGTTCAACTTGAACGTTATGTTGAAGCTTGTCTCAAGCAAACCTTTGTTGGTTAAAGTGTAAGGAATTTCCACGATTCCTTCAAGGTAGAAGGATCGGGGATATACTGCTATCTGGATGTTTTCGCCAAAGATTATTTCTTTCTGGATTACGTCGTTGTAGTCTCCAGTTATTGTAACTGCTAATGTGGTGTTTTTGGTTATTGTCATTTCAGTTGTTATTAGTGTTGTCTGATTAACGGGGATTATTACAGCGTAGTTGCGTCCATCTAATGAAATATTTAAGTTTACGGGTAACTCACCCTTATTCTGAACTCCTAGAGTCACTATAAAGGGTTCTCTGCCGACAATATCTGGCACGGTCAAAGTTATGTTCAGTTTAGGTTCTGCAATGCGTATGAATTCTGTCGCAGCGAATCCGTCTACGTTTCCTTCTAGCGTGAATGATGTGTTTGAAAAAGTGACAAGAGTGTATGGGCGGGAGCTGTTTGGGTCTAGCGTGAAGGATTCAGAGTAGATTTGTGTTTCGTTTTTCTTTATTGTTAGGGTCAAGGTTTTGGCTGTGTTTCCTTTGTTTATTACTTCGCCACTTATTGTGATGTTCTCTCCTGGTTTGTAGATTTTCTTGTCTGTTTTCATTGTTAAGTAGATCTCTGATTCTGTTATGTAGAAGGTATCTGTGTCCCAGGCGATCATCTGGGTTGATGACGAGTATAGCCTAGCAGTAAGATAATACTTTCCAGTTATGCCTAACTGCCCTACGAAGGTGTTTAGGCTTAAAGTGTTTACAACGTTAACGGTGATGTTTCTCTCCCATATTATGCCGCCTTCTCCTTGGTCTGGCGGGTCTGGATCTGATGGGTCTTCAGGTATGTTTGGCATGTTAATTGTGACTTTCAGATTTGGCATGTTTAATTGGGATATGTCGAATGGCGTCCAGCGGTTTGGATTTATGAATGGGTAGTTGTCTTTGCTGTAATATGGAATTGCGTATGGGTGGTCCCATATGCCATCGCTTCCACTTTCATTTTGATATGGACCACTATACTGGTCTACATCAGTGTAGTCGCTCCAATAGTTTCCGCCTGAAGGATAGCCGTTATCCCATGTATTAGCTGATCCGCTATCTTGAGCTTGTTTTACGTTGCTTATCATATTATTGTGGTAGATGCTGTTTTTGCTTGCGGAGGCTGCCATCTGGATGCCTATATTATTGTTTAATGTTATTGTGTTGTTTACTATAATGTTGCCGCTTGCAGAATATAGGAGGATTCCATTCTGTGTGTTGCTTTTGATAATGTTTTGGGCTATTGTGCTGTTTAACAATGAATAAGCGTAAATTCCGATAGTGTTGTTTTCTATGTTGTTTAGGTATATGCCGTTTTTAGCTGGGTAAATATTTTGGGTCTCTGAGTATATTCCGTGATTGTTTCCTATGATTGTGTTGTTGGCTATTGTGTTGTTTTGTGCTCCTCCTAGGTAGATTCCGTAATACTTGTTTAATTTTACCGTGTTTCCTATGATGGTGTTGTTTGCACCGCGGAGCAGGTGGATGCCGCCATAATATTCGTAGGCTCCGCTTCCATACGCGTTAAACTCGATGGTGTTGTTTGCTATGATTATATTTCTGCTGTTTACTTCCGCCAAATATATGCCGCTGTAGCCGTTGTATCTAATTAGGTTGTTTATTATTGTGGTGTTTTGGATATTTGCCAAGTATACTCCGTTCCGAGTGTTGTCTCTTATAATGTTTGAATCTATAACATTGTTTGTAGGTGGAGTGGTTGTTGTTGAAACGTATAGGTAAATGCCGTCTCTGTTCTTTTCTATGGTGTTATTTAGTATAAGGTTGTGGTTTGATTGTGAGGTTGTTATATATATACCTTGATACGTGTTGGAAGTTATGCTGTTGTTAAGAATGAGGCTATCACTGGTGTAACGCATGTAGATGCCAGTGTCACTACTCTGCGCAATCTGGTTATATGCTATTGTTATGTTTTCATTTGGATAATAGCTGCCTAAAGCCGAGAAGTATATTCCATACAGGTTATCTGTAAACGTGTTCTTTGCAATTATGTCGTCTTCTTCCGTGTAAACATAGATGCCGGAGTCTCTGTTGGATTGCAAAGTATTCTTAAGGACTATGTTTTTGTCGCCGCGGGCTAAGTCTATTCCATAGTAGCAGTTGGTTAAAGTATTATTATATACTAAATTGGATGAACTGAAGCCTAGATAAATGCCGTAATAATCCATATCTTGTATCTCATTATTCATTATCACATTGTTGTAAGCATAGCTTAAATAAATACCGTAATCGTAGTTCATTATCTTGCAGTTCTTTATTGTAACGTTGTAATTCCAACCGAAAGAAATGATGCCGTATCCCTTCTTGGATATCCCATTAAGCACTGCTCCGTTGCAGTCGAGGACTATGTTGCTTGCGTTTATTATTAAAACCCCTTGTGTGCCTTTATCTTCGATGCTGTATGTTCCTGGACAGAGAACCGTGTCTTCGTTTATGTACATGTCGTCATGGGGTATGACGCATGGTTTCTTTCCGGAAATTTGCAGGTTTAACGTTGCGTCTTGTATTAGCCCATCAAAATTTTTAATTTCAGTTTTTATTGTTATGTTCTCGTTCAGAGAATAAACTTTTTTGTCAGTTTCAGACTTTAAAGCCGCATCTAATCCTTCAATATAGATCATAAAGGTGTTACTGGTATTTCTCAGGTTATTCAAGTTTTGCATGTTGACCTTCAAGTAATATATTCCCTTCACGCCCAAGTTGAGAAGCACGCTTAGACGGATCTGGCTGAGAACAGCCAACCGCAACTGAAAGTTGCGATCCTCCCACGAGATAACATCAAATGGGAACGGTTGCGACAATCGGCTGTGGTTTGCTGGCTTGGCTGAATCTGTCTAGGCTTAGACTCAACTTGGGCTTTTAAATTTTACAATCACTTTAAAAATTTATAGACATCAACAAACATAGATGCCAAAAACATGAATAAATAGATTAGATGAGGCAAAATCAGCCAAACAGGCACATACAACGGAAAACACAGAAAGGTCGGGAGCAAAACCGTAAACGTTGGAACAGCCAAAATCAGATTAGAGTTATGAGGTTGCAAAAGCACCGCCAAATCACCCATCTTCACCATAAGAATCATTGACGCAAGAAAAAACACCCATTCTAAAGTTATGTTTATCGGGCTTTCAATACCTATAGCCACTCCAAAATACCGACCAGTCACGGGCCACAGCAACTGCACATTCCCACCAGCAACATAGTCACCAATCAACGAATGCTGAACAAAAGCCGCGAAATAGGGTATAGCTTTTCTACGGTATACCACAAAAAATGGAACGAAAACCACAAACGCCATTATGATCGAGTGAGTAGGTCCCCGATGTTGAATAAAAAGCGGAAATAAGAGATCTATATCAGGCGCTACAGAAAGCATAAAAATCAAGGGAAGATTAACCTTTGCTTTCAAAAGCTCCCCAGATGTCTTGCCAGAAAGGTATCCCAAGGCCAAATGTCCTACTGCGAAACGACTTTATTGCCTCCTTTTAAAGCCAAAATGTCAAGGGCTCACTATTAAAGTTTACACCTACACATGCAACTACAAAGAGCGAATCAAAAAGATTTCAAAGCTTTGCGGGCGAACGTTATATAACCCGTATGAGCAGTCATCAAAGTTTGAGGCCGCGTCCTCCCCCGCTCCACTTGCATGCCTCTCATCAAACACTCCACAGTCTCCACATCCACAAAGTTCTCCTCCTCCAAAGCCTCCACAGTCTTAACAACCTGATCTATAGTGGGGCTAAAAGAAACTATAGTTCCAGAAGACTTCAGCGAAGCATAAGCGTGGGAGACAACAAGCCACGGAGTTGCCAAATCCAATATTACAGCGTCAACATCCCTTTCCTCTATGCCCGCTGTAACATCCCTATTCTTAAGCTCAACGAAATCCGCAAGCTTTGCACGTTTCAGGTTTTTCTCTGCGGTCTTAAGGAATTCCTCCCGCAGTTCATAGCTGTAGACCTTGCCATTAGGCCTTACATAGTGAGCTAGAGCAGTGGTCAACGCACCTGTTCCTGTTCCAGCCTCCACAACTCGGCTTCCAGAGCCTATTCCGCTGAACATTATTATGAGGGCTATGTCCTTCGGATAGGTTATCTGAGTTTTCCTAACAGACTTCAAAATGTAATCGCGCAGGAGAGGCTTCAGAACCGTGAATCTAACGCCTAAACTGCTGGAAACCGTTTCGCCATAAGCTCTTCCAATCAAGTCGTCAAACTTTACAAACCCCTTATGAGTGTGAAAAGTTTTCCCATGTTCAACCCTAACCAGATAGGTTTTACGCTGATTCAAATATAGAAGCACATAGTCGCCCTCAGATATGTTTTGTTCAGTCAATGCTATCCCTATACTACGCCAAGTTTTTCACACTTATAAGTAGGAGACATAAAAATTTAACAATTTAAACTTTGAATCATAAGCTGGAAGAATCTACAATGCTTTTAGGCTAAGAAAGGGAGTAAAATGGCTATTTTAGCGAGCGCATAAAACGTTGATAAATGTATATGAAGTATATGAGGGCAAAGAATGTTAGAGCTATTTCAAAGTTTAAAATGACAGAATTGTTTTCCACAGCCATGAAATACCCATGTTGAAGAATGTCTGTGAAGACTAAGATTTGGAGGAATATGGCTCCTCCTAGACAGCTTAAACCCAAACTGTGAATTAGGATTAGTATGCGGCGGTCAATTCTCGACGCATTCTTCATTGCCATTCGCAAACATTAGAATTTCAACATTTAAAATTATGAATTATGAATCCAAAAACAACAGTTAAACTAAAGATTAAAAATTCATCCCAAACCCAAACAGACACAGACAGAGAGGGAGGCTAAACAAACAAATAAACGAACAAACAAACAATCAAACAAACTCGTTCAAGCATAACCCTCGTTAATTGCAAGGGCTAAGAAATTTCTTGTTGGCACTTCTTGCAAAGTGTTTTTCTTCTTATTATGCCTATTTTTGTCGTACATTCAGTGCATGCTATCACTCCGCAGTTATCACAAGTTTGCACGTGTTTTCTGCTCACTATTTTTCCGCATATTGGGCAAGTTTGTTTGCATTCATTGCAGAGAGGTTCGTTACAAATTTCACATTTTAGTATGTGGGCTGTGCAATATACTCTTTTGCAGTCTTCGCAAAGTGCTCCATCATCCTCACATAGCCACTTTCCACATATAGGACATTGAGAAACGTGTTCATTACAAAATGCTTGACCACATACCTCGCAAATTGCAATGTTTTCTTTTTTCAAAAGTCCTATGTGTTTTGGACAGTACCGTAGTGTATCCTCTAAAACTGCTCCTGAAAACGCTAGCACTTCTTTAGTATATGTTTTGTTGAATACTTCATAATTTATTTCCCACCTAGGAACATAAACCAACATCACACTTTTTATGTTGATATCTTTAAGCTTAGGAACATAAGTAATAACTTTTGTTTCTGGAAGCCACTCATCTTCTTGACTTTTTGGAGTATACTCAATATGCTCAGTATTCTTCTGAACAATGTAATTTATTGCAGATTTGGCAATAGAACGTTTGCTTATCGACGGCTCAAATTTTCTTACTTTATAATCTTCACCAGGTTTTACCTCATAATTTGTAGGAGTCCCTATCTCCATTTCTTCTATTAGTTTTTTAACTCTCTTCCCAACTTCCCTTTCTTTCTTGGATATAACCTCCTTCAATGCCTTTGCAACTGAAGACAAGTTCTTTATCGGAGTAGGATTTAGCACTGAACCATCCAATGCATCAATGAAAACTTTACCTGAATCACTGAAGCTGTGAACCCTTTTCGTAGGGTCCTTAAACGTAGCACGATACGAGTAATTAACTATATAATATGGATGATATGACAATGTTCCATTTATCATTAGTTTATCTTTATTTTTCAACTTTGTCTCAGCAACTTGTGAAAAACTGACTTTTATGGGAAAGGCATTCTCCACTTTAATAGTTTTTCCATAAGACGCTTCCACTGCCCGACCAACACTAATAACCCAAAATTCTTCTTTAAGATAGTCTGGGTCCCATAACTCAATACCATAATGTTCAGCCAAATTCTCAGCATCATCCGTAAATCCAGCAAAAGAAGCAACGACCCCGCTACCTTTTGAACCCAAATCTCTTAGGGTGTCATGAAGTTTTTGTATTACCTCCTTGCCTACGGGATTTTTCCAATTCTTGCACTCTACAATCTTTACAATGTTACCTCTTTTAGCTAAGACATCAATCTCGTGAGAAACTCCACTTGAGCCGCTAAGCCTCACTCTTTGTTCAATCTTGTAGCCTTTGGTAGCTAATATCTTGGCAACGCACTCCTCTAACTTGACACCAAGCTCATAGATTGCTTGTTGAACTTCTTTTTCCGCATCATATTCTTTAGCTGTAGAACGTGTCTCCTTTTGGTCCTTTAAAGATATTCCGCAATGTGGACAGAAGTTTGGAGTTGGACTTGGGAGTTCTTCCCCACAATTGGGACAATAGCTATACATAATTCGTCCTGTCCTAGAATCTAAAAGATGATTTATTATGATAAAATTTTTGCCCAAAACCCTAAGACACAGATAGAAAGAGAGACTAAACAAACAAGCAGGTAATTATCTAATGGTTTATGTTTTGTAGAGGTTGAGGCTTCTCATGTTCTTTAAAATTTGCCTTCTGAAATACAGGTATTCCTTTATCATGTTGTTTTGGCTTCCGTATCGATAAAATATTCTTGGAGAAGGCTTGAAGCCATGAGGGTTTGGGGTTTGGGATTAAAAATTCATATTACTTGTTCTAAATTTTGCAGGTTTTTCCCTTTTCAGCAAGAACCGTTTCGCTTCTCAATCCTCTAACAAACTTGGCAAACAAGTCTGCGTTTTCAGTGTGCACCGGAAAGATTTTAGCCGCATTGATTTCCTTGAGAACCTCTTTCAGCGCAAAGGGCATTATATGCCCTGAAACATGGACGTGGTATTGGGGTAAGCCGTAATGCCTAAGCCAGTTAACAAGCCTTTCAAAGTCTATCTCCATCTCCTCATTGAAGGGTTCAGAGGAAGATGAAATGTAACAACTTCCAGGCTTAGGCTGCACCTCAACCAGCTGCTCTAGGTCATAGAAGGAAACTGAAAAAATCATCTTGCACTGTTGCTTCGAAATCCCTTCGCTGTCCACCACTCTTTCATGGTGCTCTTCCAACAACTGTTTTTCCCACTTGCGTCTTACCTCTTTATCGCCTTCTTTTTTCTTCGACTTTCGAAAAATCAAAAGATTTTCATCACTGAGACTTGGAATTGCTAAGCCTTTGTCTTTACGCAACGCGTTCATCAGATAGGCTTGCCTGGGGGAAACGATAAGACAACGCTCGTTATTTTTAGCTGCATTGTAAAAGGAGTTCAATCTATCCACATCTGTGGAGGCGAATTCCGCAAGCACAATTCCGTCGGCTTGCTTCACAATGCTGTCCAGTTTGGCTTCTACTTCACTTTCAGAAGAGACAGAAGCTCCAGTCATGTTGGTGGCTTCGGTAACAACCGCTACAGGTTCAGCCTTTTTCGCCTTTTCAACAAAGTCACGGGTCATTTCAGGTTTGGCTCCGTGGACACGGAAATCTCCAGTGTAAACAACCGCACCATTAGAAGTGTGAACAATAAAGCCATATGCGCCTGGAACAGAATGATCCACATGCACTGGTTGGATTTCTAAACTGCCTATGCGAATAGTGTCGCCGGTTCTGAAAGGCTTGAAGACTATGCCCTCAACGTTAAACTCTAAATCAACCTTACGGATTTCGCCTAAAGCTTGCAAAATAATTTTTGTTGTCTCACCGCAGTAGACTGGAATCTCCCTTTTTATAAAGGATAAATAGGCTGAATGATCCATGTGGCCGTGGGAAATGAAAACCGCGTCGACATCTGCAGCTTTATCATCAAATCGATAAATACCGTCAATTTTCGGCAGTATCCCCAACTCAAGCAGACTGCCTTCACTTTTTGGGGAAAGAAAAGGCGGAGAATAATACTGCCTTTTAAGGGCGAAAGACATCCCAAAATCAAAAAAGACTTTTGTGTCTCCGTCCTTGAGCAGAATTTTGTTTCCTCCAATCTCGTTTACTCCGCCGTAAACGGTTAAAGTTGTTTCACGCTTAACCATGCTCAAACCTCAACTGGTCTGCCTTCTGACAGAGATTTGAAATGGCAAAAACAATGTGAGGAAAAGCGAACACGCTGAAAACTTTAGTGTATTTTGGTTTTCCAGCCGCCTTAACAGCCTTAAGGTCCCCTCCAGCCTCCAAATAACCCCTAAGAAAAGCCTTTGCAATGAGTTCGGCTTGGCGGGCACTAGCAAACGGCGGCGTGTAATGTCCAACATAATAGAGGACTTCGGCAATGTCCCAGGTTTTATCTCCATTCCTGGAGGCTTGTTCAAAATCTAAAAGGTAAATTTCACCGTTTTTACCTAACAAAATATTTTCAGGCTTTGTATCGCCCAAAGTAACATTAAGCGCATGAATCTTGGCAAACGTTTCACCTACCTTCTGCACAACTTTTAATTCTTTTTCAACATTGCCTTCAGCTTTTGCATTCATAATTCTTTTCACCACTTTTTCTAGGCTTTCCCCTTCCAAATATTCCATAAAGACCAACCGTTCTTGGTGGCTTACACTTAAAAGCTTTGGGACTGCGAAACCCTTAGAATTTAAAAACTGGTTTATGGCGCATTCCCTTTCAAGTCTCGACCGCCCCAAAAGGGCGAATGTTTTGGTTCCGGCAGTCCACAATGTTAATGGAAACCACTTAAAACTCGACCAGTCTTTAAAACTTTTAGCAACAACTTTTCGTTCTTCACCATTTACTTTAGCCTTAACCAAATAGACATCATTCAAAACACCGCCCATCTCTTCAACTTCGATTTTTGCGTTAACCTCTGCTGAAAGGACTTTTCTGGCAAAGGCTTCAATGTCCATTTTACTGGCTAAAGGAACAAGCCCGTTGGCAGTAGGCACAAGCAAATACTTTTTCGGATCCTCAATCTGACATGCAGTCTTGAAGTTTTCATTGTCAAAAAGTTGAAGCCTAAGGAGCATCTCCCTATTTTGTGAAAGAATTCTGAAAATTTTTGGAAAAGTTCCAAGAAGAGACATGAACAGGGCTTTCTGCGCGGATTTGAGAAGATTTATGAAGCGAATCCTTTGACCTCTTATGTTACAAGCAAATTCAGCGGAAATTTTAAAACAATCATCTGCGCGTTCAACCACTTTTTCCTTTTCCAGCTCTTCTAGTGCGCACATGTATCCATTTGTGGCGCATTTCAAATTTTCATCTCTCAAATCTTCGCGCAGAAAATTTGAAAGGTTATAGAACATGGGCGGAAAAAGGCGGGCTCTGCTTAACATAGCCTCATAAACGAAATATTCAGGTTTTATGTGAAGTTCGTATGAAAGTTCGGGAAAATCCAGTACAAGGTTTTCAATGAGCTCAAGAATTAAACGCTTTTTCAACTTAACCTCTTCAGTCGTCAAATAAGCCTCATTTTTTAAAGGTATGTATGGAAAAAGCAGTTGAACGGCGAAGGCTTCGCCTAAAAATCCCCCATCCACGTCTCTTTCAAAAACCCACTTATCCACTGCATAAACAATTACTGCTTTATCGCCGAAAAACTTTATGTAAGTCATAACTCTAGGTTGGAATCCATTCACTATCAGTAAGACTTCTACAGGTGTTTTTACAGAAGACAAGCCAAGCGCATAGTCGCCGCAAACGCAGATCCCAACAATTGGACGGGAATTAGCTATATGCCTACAAAAGTTAACAATTTGTTCAGCGAGATTTCCGCTTAACAACCTTGAAGAGTGCGCCAATTTTTCACCAGGAGCCTCATCAGAAGTAGAATTACATTTCTATGAAATATAGTTTAATGTTCCTAGCAATTATAGTCTTTGAGGTTTACGTGAGAGCAGTTTCGCTGCGTGTTTTTCGGCTTTCTCCATAACTGCTTGCTCGTCTAAGGTTTTAACCTGCCTATTCTCC
>JBNASL010000009.1:0-25839 GCA_049717905.1 Candidatus Bathyarchaeales archaeon
TTCAGAAATGGAGTCCATTTTCGACGGGTCTGTGGCGGTTCTGCTCAAAAAAGAAGCTGGAGAAGCCCTGTTTTTTGAAACTAGCATATACGCGGATGGCATCATGGAATCCACCTTGGCTCCTCTCATCGACATGGCCATGCATGATAACCCCTATGTTTACATAAAATCCCACCCTAGGGGCGAAGAGAAAAAGCCTCACATAGAAATTCACATATCAACAACGGCAAAAGACTCCAAAACTGCAAAGGACCGTTTAGGAAAAACGATAATTCAGCTTTCAGAACTTATAAGGAAGAAGGGCGGAAAAGCTAAGTTTTAGAAGGCGCTCTAAAAGAAAATTTTTATCCACTTAGAAAATGTAATGTTAATGGTTGCGATGAGGGCAGGCTAGACGCTGATAGTGGATGATTGAAAATCCGGGTGTCTGAAGCAACCGTCTAAGCCTATTTTTGCTACTGATTTCTGTTTCATAAGAGCCATAAACCAGAACGCGTAACAATTTCATGAAGCAGAATGAAGCAAAAACTTCCAAAAACACTTACACTAATCATAATTTTAATTACATTTTCCTATCTACTTCCACGATGCCTTTCAGATGGCTACGCTATATCTTATCAGCTTCTAGACAGCCCAAATGGCTCCCAAGAGTATAAGTTGAATGTCGCTGTTCCCCAGTCGCTTTACGAATATTACCGCGAGAAAGACCATAAGGTATCTTCAGCCAAAGACTTTGCCAAGTTCGTTACGCCATATGCTTTAAAACCCATAGCGGACAAACTCTCCGAAATTTACCAAGGTGACGAAGAAAATTTTGCGAATGGGGTCCTAATGATTGTACATCAAATACCCTACAGCGCAACTAAACCAGCCAAATATCCCGTAGAAACACTGGTGGAAAATAGCGGGGACTGCGATCTATTAAGTTATATTGCAGCTTCGATAATGAAAGCCGGTGGGCTTGACGTTGTGCTTCTATACTATGAAAACAAAGCCCACATGAATGTGGGTGTCCATCTTTCGCGTGTGCCACGCGAGGCGAGAACCGCCGTTTGTTATGTAACTTACAATGGGGTTCGATACTATATGGCTGAATGTACTGGGGAAGGATGGGAAGATGGTTGGAGGGTTGGGGAATGCCCCTCAGATCTAAAGTATGAAGAAACACAGATAATCTCTCTTGAAAATTGTGAAAAATGGGCTCCTGGACAAGTTTCCGCAAGCTATAAAACTTTAAACTCTTCAGCCATAGCGTTGGAAGTTTCCCCTGCATTCGTCTTACAAGGAAGCTCCGTCACTCTCTCCGGACAACTTTCGCCAAACCTGCAAAATGAAATAATAACAATTTATGTTAAGATAGGCACATCTTCATGGACGACATTGGCTACGGCTACAACGGATTCCAGTGGAAAATTCACTTATGTTTTAAACGTCAATGAAACAGGCATGTATTATATCCGTGCAAGTTGGTCCGGAGATAGTGATTATCTCGGAGCAGATAGCCCAATAATAAGCATAACTGCCCTTTCCGCATTCTTTATCGCGTTATTAACGATTACAATAGCTTTAATCTGCGCAGGCGCCGTGGCATTTCTCATAACAAGGCAAAAATATAGCGAGATAAACGAAGAACAAGTTCCAGAAGTTCCTTCCTTACTTAAATAGAAAAAGTTTTTACCCTTAAGTTTAGTTCTATCTCGCAAGTTTCCGTTTAAGAGAGATGAGCTGCAAATGTTTATTGTATTTATTATTGGAACTGCGGGATCTGGAAAATCTCTGCTTACAGCAGCCTTTAGTGAATGGCTAAAAATGTCAAAACAAGATGTTGCAATCGTAAATCTGGACCCCGGAGCTTTAACGCTTCCATATTCGCCTGATGTTGACGCTCGCAACTACGTAAGCGTTGAGAGACTCATGGACGAGTATGGTCTTGGGCCCAACGGCGCCTTAATAATGGCAGCTGATCTACTCGCCGATGAGATTGAAAAAATTTCAATGGAGATTGAAGACTTAAAATCAGACATTGTTTTGGTTGACACTCCTGGGCAAATGGAATTGTTCGCTTTCAGAGCCAGCGGCCCATTCATAGCCAGTGAAATCGCAAGGGAACCAAAAGCGATAGTCTACCTTTTCGACGCTGTTTTTTCATTAAATCCGCTAAATTACGTCTCGAACCTTTTTCTCTCCGCAGCCGTTTACAACCGTTTCCTTCTTCCCCAACTCCACATACTTTCGAAGTGCGATCTGCTTCCTGAAGAAGAAGTTAAACAAATCGTGGACTGGTCTGCTAACCCAAATGCCTTGGAAAACGCGATTGAACAGAAACTTGAGGGGACGAAACGTCTCCTAAGCAGGAATATGATGAAGGCAATTTATCAGCTTGGTTTAAAATTTCTCCTAATACCTGTTTCAGCGAAAACCAACGAGGGAATGGTTAACTTTAACATGGCTTTGGAACGTATACTCGCTGGTGGAGACAAATATACGTATTAACGGAAGCCCCTTTTCAGCAGTCGCCAAGAAGAGTCCATGTTGCAGCCATGGCTCCATACTCAGCCATTTGTGGAGTGTCAGCGCCTCCAATTACAATAACATCGTTTTCCTTTGGCTTAAAAATCTTAATCAAATGTTCCGTAAGTTTTGGGAAATCCTTTGCAGCGTCGATGCTTACTGAGGGAATGATGAAACGTCCCTCTTTGAATATGATTGCTGCAGCACCTTTTGCACCCACTTTCACTGCAGCATCGCGTTGCTCTATTCCAGATTTAATTTTGTTTCCACAATTTTTGGCCAATATTGCAAAATTGTAGTTTGCATTTATCAGTTTGTTCCGTTCAATTTCAACTTTTCCACTAAAGACTTTTTTGTATTCCTCCCAAAGTTTCGTCCCTCTACTTGTAAGTCTGCATCCCCTTTTTGAGGTTGAGAGTAACCCCGCCTGCTTTAGCCTTTTGATTATAGTGCGCACGGCACCTTGTCCAACTTGTAACTCTTCAGCAAGCCTGCCGCGGCCTATTGGCTTTTCAGCGACAAGTTCTAATGTTCGCAGTATGTGTAACACCGAAAATGTTGGAGTTGGTCCCGGAGCCTTTTCGCCCGCGACTTCCTCCAAAAAACTTTTAATCTTATTTGGCATGAGCTTTCACAATCATAGTTTTAGATTATTCAATTATTAAAATTATCTGAGCTTTTGTAATAGGCACGTGGTTTTACTGTTATCTATTTTCTGGCATAGAATTCTCTTACTATGCCTGCTGTTAGTGCTACAAGCCCTACGGTTAGTAAGTATAACATTGGGTAAATGAATATTGAAAGCATGGATTCGTAGGTTAGTGCTCGTGGTAATTGTGGAGAAAAGAACACTGCAATCCAAACTATAACGAAAGTGGCGATGCAACCAATGCCCAAACCCACAGCAAGTCCATGCATAAAACTACTTTTATCTTCTGCATTTTCTGTTCTCGGTTTTTCTTGTTGTTCTACTTTTTGTTCAAGTTCTTGTTCAGAAGACATTCGTTCCTCTTCCATAAACTCTTGAGCTTCCTGTTCCGTTTCTTGTTCTTCCGAATCTTCGCTGAATTGTGTTTCTTGTTCGATTTCCATGGCTTTTACCCTTTCTTGTGATTTGTTATTAGTGAATTAATAAAACTATTCAATTTCAGATTATTATTCAGAATATTGATTCGAAATATGGGAAAAATTATTTTGATATAAGTCTAGGCGCAAGTTTTTCTATTGCTGTTTTAAGTTTGTTCCACTCTTCAATATTTCTTATGTTAAACTTATGCTTTCTCTTCCAAGCATCATTTCTTCTTTGCCAAAGGTATAAACCGATTGACCTTCTGCCAAAGGATTCAAAAACCACTATTGCTTCCCACCATTTCTCGCTTTTAAAAATTGTGACGTAGTCAACAACCTTATAGAAGTCGGATATGGGTAGTTTTTCACTTGTTTCAACCATTTCTTGTCAACCTTTGTTTGGCTTTCAGCAAATGGGTATTTTTCCTTGCGCCAATTCCATGCAGAATTTATCTATGTTTTCAAGTTCATAATCTAGTACTGCGGCTATTTCGTGTCTAACTTTTTCCAATGAGTTGTTATCTTTCATCACAACTTGGGCTGCTGCTACAGCTGGTTGGTCTATGGGGTGTCCAATTTTGCTTAGGAGCCATATATAAACCTCTTCAAGTTCTGGCACTTCATCATAGATATGTTGAGCAACCCTGAAGGTTAAAACGTTGTAGATTTTTCCAACATGGCTTACTGGGTTTTTGCCGGCTGCGGCTTCAGAGCAGAACGGCCTGTTTAATGATATCAGCCCATTTACGCGGTTTCCTCTACCAACTTGTCCAGAGTCCCCGCTGTCTGCGCTTGTTCCCAAAACTGTTAAGTATAATCCTCCCAGTCCTCTGCCGCTTATATCTAATGTGTTTAATTGGATATTTATTCCGTCAAAATTCGTGTTTCCACGCACAAAATTGTTAATTTCCTCCAATATTTTTGCTTTTTTCTCAAAGTAGTCTTCCTCGCTGTTTATGTAGCGGTCTACGAAAGCCATTGAAATTGTTAAGTTTAGATCGTTGTTAGTTCTAAAGCCCATCACTTTTATGTCTTCGCCTGATTCCGGAAACTTTTGCTTAAATTCTTTCGAGTTCAGAAACTGTTCGGTTTTTAGGACTGTTTTCTCTGTTCTAGTCATGGGCGCATACCCAACAGCCGCGGAAGTGTCATTGGCTCCTAATTTTTCTCCTTTCCGTTTGAAAATGTCTACGAGACCTGCTGAGCCTGGTTTTAGTTCCACTTGATACTTCACATGTTTTTCCGGATCTACGAATCGCATATTTTTCTTGAACCATTCTTTTGCAACGTTTATGGCTATTTCTTCAACATTGATTTTTTCGCCGTTAATTTCTGTTGTCGCCCTATCGCCGAACACAAAAAGCATTGGCTGTGTTACGAAACCTCCGCCGAATCTATTTTCAGATTGCCCAGCTACAAGTAGGGACTTGTCAACATTGTGATGCAGTATTGTGCCTGTTCTTTCTAGGTATTCTCTGCTCAAGCGTAGGGAAATTTGCTCCATTACTGCATCGCAGATGTAATCAGGGTGACCTAAGCCTTTTCTTTCAACGATTTCTATTCTCTGTTTTTCAAGAGGTGTCTGTTTCAAATTTTCAACTACTATGTTTCGCATGGTGAGCCTCCGTACATGTGAAGTTTCAACTGTATGTGCAGAAATAAATATATATTTTGCTGTATTAATTTTACATTAGAAAATAACTGGCGGTTATATTGACGATAACAGGTCCCTTACTTAAAAAGTTAAGGCTAGAAGCGAAATTAACTCAAAAGAAATTGGCAGAAATGGTGGGAGTTTCACAAGCTCATATAGCAAAAATAGAACAGGGAAAGGTTGATCCTAGGCTTTCAACCATAAACAAGATTCTGCAGGTTTTAACGGAAAGCAAAGAGAAAAAGTGCAAAGACTTGATGACGAAGGGCGTACTTTCTGCAAGGCCAAATGATAGCGTCCTAAAAGTCAGCGAAGTGATGGTGCGCCACGCCATTTCTCAGATGCCCGTAATTAACGGACATAAGGTGGTGGGAACAATAACTGAAGAAAGCATAATCAGAAAATTGGGTTCAAATATAGCGGAAGAAAAAGTGGGAAATGTGATGGATCCGCCGTTGCCCATGGTGTCAGAAGAGACCAGCATCAGTGCGGTTCTGCCGTTGCTTGAAAGGCGGCAGGGAGTGTTGGTTGCAAGGGGCAAAAAGGTTGTTGGAATAATAACGCGTTCAGATGTCTTAAAAACCATAGGATAAGTGGTGGAGATGTCGCTGCAAGATTTTAACCGATACGCTGAACAAGCAATTAGGATGTTAAGAGAGGAAAAGCCAAAGGAGGCCTTGATAGTTCACCATGATGATGCTGATGGTTTATGTTCAGCTGCAATAATAAAAGGAGCTTTAGAGCGTGAGAAGTTAAGCGTTACAACTTTCTGTCTGGAAAAGGTCTACACGGAAGTAATCGCTGATCTACACTCAAAAGAAGGGCGCATAATTTTTTATGCGGATATAGGCTCATCTCATGCAGATTTCATATCTGAATATAACAAAGGGCGAAATCTTACTATAATCCTCGACCATCATGACCCTAAAGCATCGAAGGATCCGCGGGTTTTAGATTTAAATCTTGAAAACTTCGGCTTTAAGGGAGAAACAGACTTTTCAGGAGCTACATGCTGCTACCTTTTTGCAATAACTCTAAACAAAGCCAATTTAGATTTAGACTATTTAGCTCTTGTTGGAAGCTGCGAAATCCCCGAAGGCTACAAATCAATAAACAAAATAGTTCTTGAAGAAGCCGTAAAAAATGGAAGAGTCAATGAAAAGGGAAAAAGTTTCGAGATTGCAAAGTTTAAGGTGAACGTAGAGGCTTTGTTTTCTAAACTTCAGATTCTCGGAGCTGCTGGCTACTATGAAGGCGGGCCAGATCTTGGAATAGAAGCATGCCTAAAAGGAATAACCAGAGAAGTTGAGGAGAAAGTTGTAGCTTTAGAGGATAGGCGCAAGGAGGTCAACCGTAGACTTTTGGGAAGGCTTTACCGTGAAAGACTCAGGGAAACAGACCACATCCAATGGTTCGACGCTGGAAACATGTACGCTGGTATGGGAACAAAAGTCATCGGGCAATTTTGCTCTTTTCTCTCATATCAAACACGCCTAATAAAGCCTAACAAGTACATTCTAGGCCTTGTTAACGTGCCTCCGGAAATCCCCAAATGGGGAAAACTGAAAGAAAGTTTTGTTAAGGCTTCGATGAGGGTACCTAAACAAATGCAGCAACTGATTGATAAGGGAAGGTTGCCAGGTGCAGTAAACCTTCTGGACAAGGCTTCTGAAGGTTTTGGAGTAGCTGACGGCCACCAGTACGCTGCAAGCGTAATAGTTTCTGTCAATAGAAAAAATAAACTTATAGAAAATGCTGAGAAAGCTGCACAAACTGGTGGCTAGTAATTTTCTAGAAACCAGATTTAATGGGGTTGCGAGTTTTCATTATTTCCCTTAGAAAAACTGTTGCATATGATCCGCGGTGAAGCATAAAACTTACTTGCGATTTCCATTTCGATGGGTTAGCGTCGTCCCTCAATATTTTGTTAAGTGAAAAGTCGTTCAGTGGAGTTAAAGTCGTCCTAATTCCACCTTTCAAGCTTAATTCAGGCATTCCTTTAACCTTAAAATTTCCCGGTAAGACGCCTTCCTTATCTAAAATTTGTTTTTCGATTTCTCCTTGAATGCCTTGGGACAATTTCTGCCTAAAACCAAGGAGCGGAATAGCCCCGCGCATTCTTCCCGTTTCAATCTCCGCATTAATATGGGGTAGCGTCTCGTGGCTTGTTACCATGCAGGCCTGAGTGATCGGTAACCCAGAAGAATCCAACTTCACTACATAATCTCCAACTTCAGCCTTGTTAAGCGGAAGCCCTAAACCTATTCTCTTGCTCAAGAACCTGTTAAACAGGTAAGATTGATAGGCTTGTGGGAAAAGTATTAACAACTTTTTCGGAAGCCTCCTAAAGGCGCCCATGAAATCGTTACTTTTTTTAGTCAGATGCTTGAGCATAAGCCTTTCATAATACAGCTTTTTCGGAAAATCCTTTAATGCTTGTTTAAAGTCCTGTGTTTTCCAAAGCTGTTTGCGCGCTTGCCTTGATTCTGGATGCTCATGGGGAGTTGACTTAGCAAGAAAAAGCATAGCTGCTTTTTTAAAGTCTCCTTGGATAAGAGCTTTCCCAACGAGGTGTGTTATGGGGCGGGTGGTGCCAAACCTTTGGTGACCAAAGAAATTTGGAACGCCTCCAACATCTTCGATATCCTTTACGATTTTTATAACGCGTTCATTGATTGTTGATTTTGAATGGCGTATTTCTCTAATAACGACTTGGAAATTGTTTCCTAAAAGGTAGTAGGATGAAATAGGTCTGTGGAAAAAGCTAATTGGATAAATTTCAACATCTTTAACAAAAACCTTCTTAACCTCTTCTGCAGAAACACCTTTCAAAGTAATGTGCTGAGCCGTGATCGCTTTTGCATCCTTTATACCTGCTATGTGAACATTATCCGCACTTATGCCCAACTGTTGGGCCATGGCTTTAAGGGCTATGAAAGTGTCTTTGTTGCGCTTTATGAGAACACAAAGTAAGTAAGGTTCCATTATTGTTGGGAAACCAGAAACTTGGCTTTCTTGCGGTTGAAGTCCAGCTTTGGAACCGTTAACCAATATTTCTTCAACAATAAAATCTTCTGCAAAATTTCGGATAGTTCCTCCTATTCCAGGCGAGTTTGTCGCATAAACCTCTATACCTATCATTTTTTCAATTTTAGGGACGAACAAAGGTTTGTGCCTTCTATAGAAGCGGAAGCGTACCAGTTATTTTATCTATTTTTTCAGTTGGCGCTGGGCCTATCCCCAAGCATGTTACTGTCCATGGCGGAATTTCTGTTAACCCTCTGTCAACGATTAGTGCATGCGGCAAAGCCAATTCCTTCGCCTGCTTTTCCAATTCTAAAAGCTCTTTTTCGCTCTTAACCTTAACCACCACCTTACATTGGCCCTCGCTCATCCAAGCATTCCACCAAGCCTTATGACTTTGGCGTGCCTCTTCTGCCGCTGAGACTGCCGCGTGGCCCGCCTGCGCGGCCATTTTGCCCTTGCTCAGTTTTAAATCGGAACGGAAAACAATAACCTGTTTAAAGCGGAATTCAGCCATGCGTTTTCCCCGGCTGTTTTAAACAATTGTTGGCGACTGAACTTTAAGAACTTGCCGATAGATAACTGGCGAAGAAATAGGTTAAAGCAGCAAGGATTCTTGGGTCTTTCCCTGCTTTAATGAGGGCTTGCCCTTGAAAATCTATCTCCTTAAAATTTTTGACAGCCTTTTCCAAGTGGATTTTCCTGTAAAAGCCTATTATGCCATCTAACTTTTTATCAGAAATTTTATCCAGCATTCTTCTAATCATGAGCATGGCTTTTATGTCGAAACCTAAAATCTCCATGCAGCGCTTTTGATAGGCGCTTAAGAGTTTAGAGGAAAAGTCGCCCTTATCTAAAGCTTCAAGAGCAACTTCAGCCGCTATTTTTGCACAGTTTAAACCTAGTATTACTCCACCGCCTGTTGTGGGTTTTACCTGAGAAGCTGCATCTCCTACTGCTAGAAAACCATTTGAGTATGCTTTGGGAATGGGTCCGCCTAAAGTTATGGGGTGAAGGGATTCTCTGAGAATCTTTGCTTTCTGAAGCTTTAAAGAGGCTGCTGGGTGCTTGTGCATGAGATTTTTCAGAAGTTCTTTTGGGTTTCCTTTTCTGGCAGCCAATCCAACTTTAGCTTTGCCATCATGTTTTGGAATGAGCCAAGCATAAAATCCGGGCGCGTAGGCGCTTCCAAGAAAAACTTCAACAAAGTCTGGCTCGATGTTTTTAACGTTTTCAACTTCTGCTTGAAAACCGTGGACAATCATGTCGCTTCTAGGCGGGTGTAAACCTGCTTGCCTTAATATTCTTGAAGATATTCCCTCTGCGTCCACAACAATCTTAGCTGAAACTTCAAAAGTTTTCTCGTCCTGTTGGATATTTGCGCCTTTAACATGCGCTTTATCGATGATTAAAGATTTAACCTGTGAATTCAGCTGATAATGAGCACCTGAATCTTTAGCCAAGCATGCAATATACTTATCAAACAATGTACGGTTGACCGCGCATGTTATTGGCGAATCGAAGCGAACCGAAAACTTTGCACCGTTTGGAGAATGAAAATTAGCCCCATAAAAAATGTTTTCAACAACTTCTTTTGGCAGTGGATACAACGCTAAACGTTTCAAGCCATTAATGCTTAGGTGGCCAGCGCAGTGTGATGGGGCACCAATTTCACGGTGTTCCTCGAAAACGGTTACGTTAACTCCGTTTTTTGCAAGGTTTAAAGCGCTAAAGGAACCGCAAGGTCCTCCACCGATAACTATCACATCTTGAAAAGTTTCCATGATTCACACATTGAAAATTGCTGGGCGCTATGCCTGGTTATGTTGCTAGTTCAATTCTCTTCTTTCCGCGAACTAGAGAAGTTGTGCGTATTTTCCCAGCAATCTCCAGCCGCAATAGCATTTCGTTGAAATCCTTAAAACCAAGGTCTTTAAATTCCTCGCTTAGGTATTCAAAAAGTTCTGTGTCCGTCATGGCACCCTTCTTTTTTAGGGCCTCTAATAAAACGTAGTAGGCTGGATGCGTTTTCCACAATTTTATCGGCATTGCAATTCTCCTTAAGCGACTGGTGTAGCCGGTTTTTGCACTTGCCGAACTTGCTGCATGAAGCCTTTATACCACTTTTCCATGTCCGGAGTGATTGATGGCCCTATTCTTTTAAAGGCTTCCTCAAAGTCCTTCATTGTAACTTCCTTTGCGTTTATATCTCTTCTCAAGGCTTGCATGGCTGCCTCTCTGCAGAGGGCTTCTATGTCTGCTCCAGAATAGTTTTTGGTTATCGCAGCCAAGTTTTCTATGCTAACATCTTTTGCCAGCGGCATGTCTTTTGTATAGATTTTGAATATTTGGAGGCGACTTTTCTCGTCTGGTTCAGGTACATATATTAGTCTGTCAAATCTTCCAGGACGGAGCACTGCTGGGTCCACAATGTCTGGCCTGTTTGTTGCTGCCACTACGACAACATCTTCCAATGTTACTATTCCGTCCATTTCTGTCAGAAGCTGGCTTATTACGCGTTCTGTTACGCCGCTGTCTGCAAAGCCCAAACCTCGACGAGGCACAAGAGAGTCTATTTCGTCGAAGAATATTACTGCTGGGGCTGCCATTCTAGCTTTTCTAAAAACTTCTCTTATGGCTTTCTCAGACTCTCCAACCCACTTTGAAAAGACCTCTGGCCCTTTAATTGTTATGAAGTTGGCTTCACTTTCTGTGGCCACGGCTCTTGCCAATAGTGTTTTGCCGCATCCTGGAGGCCCGTAAAGAAGTATTCCTTTAGGCGGTTTTATTCCCAGTCTCTTAAAGATTTCAGGGTTTTTCATGGGCCATTCAACAGCCTCTTTAAGCTCCTGTTTGACGTCTTCAAGTCCGCCTATGTCTTCCCAATGTACTGTGGGCACTTCCACGTAGACTTCGCGCATGGCTGTGGGCGTAACCTCTTTGTAAGCGTTTAGGAAGTCTTCCATTTTAACTTCCATTTTCTCCAGAACCTCTGGCGGTATGCGCTCCTCTTCAAGATTTATTTGTGGAAGATATCTTCTCAAGGCTTTCATGGCTGTTTCTCTGCAAAGTGCTGCCAAGTCTGCGCCAGTATATCCATGGGTCATCTCAGCAAGCTTTTTGAGATCTACATCTTCGGCTAGGGGCATCCCCCGAGTGTGAATTTGTAGGATTTCGTATCTTCCCTGCTTGTCAGGCACGCCTATCTCGATTTCTCTGTCGAATCTTCCTGGTCTGCGAAGTGCCGGATCCAGAGCGCCAGGCCTGTTCGTAGCCCCTATAACTATGACGTTTCCCCTTCCAGACAAACCGTCCATTAAAGCCAGAAGCTGTGCAACCACACGCCTCTCAACTTCTCCTGTAACTTCCTCCCGTTTTGGCGCTATGGCATCCAACTCGTCAATAAATATTATGCTTGGAGCGTTCTGCTGGGCTTGCTGGAAGATTTCCCTAAGCCTTGCTTCAGATTCGCCATAGAATTTGCTCATTATTTCAGGCCCGTTTATGGAGAAGAAGTTGGCCTCTGACTCGTTTGCAACTGCTCTTGCCAATAGTGTTTTGCCGCATCCTGGAGGCCCATGGAGTAAGACGCCCTTAGGTGGCTCTATTCCCAATCTCTGGAAAAGTTCAGGATGCCTTAGGGGGAGTTCCACCATCTCCCTTACTCTTTGGATTTCTTCGTGTAAGCCTCCTATGTCTTCGTATGTGGTTCTAGGCACACCTTTACCTTCAGGTGCGGGTTCACTTAAAATTGTAAGTTTTGTTTCTGCCGTAACTTTTACAATGCCATGGGGGCGGGTTTTTGTTACTACGAAGGGTATGGCGTGTCCTAGCATCATAACAAGTGTTGTATCTCCTTCAACTAGGGTTCTTTCCATAAGGCGGTTTCTAACAAAATTTGTGAAATCTTCATCTACGTTTAGCCTCATATCCACAGGCGCAAGGGTAACATTTAGGGCTTCTTTAACCTTCGCAGGTCTAACAATAACGTATTCGTTTATGGCTACGCCCGCGTTCTTACGTGTAAAACCATCTATCCTTATAATGTCACGGTTTTGATCCTCACTGTAGGCTGGCCAAGCAATGGCTGAAGTTGTCCTTTTGCCAACTATTTCTATTACGTCGCCGGCGCTTATGCCAAGTCTCTGCATTGTTCTCTGATCTATGCGAGCTATGCCTCTTCCAACGTCTCTTTGTCTCGCATCTCCAACACGAAGCTGAACTTCACTCATTCAAAACCCTTCCATTAACGGATTCTACGTTTCGAAACAATGTTAATTCTCATATAAAGGTTTAACCTTATTGGCTTACTCTCCTAACCATTAAGGTTTGCACTTGGCTTATTTCGCTTATCTGTTCAAATTTTTTCTCCAACTCGTCAAGCACGCCTGTTTTGTCTTCAGGAATTTTTATTGCACATATTAAGGCGTTTAAACCGAAAGCTATCGGCTCTTCACCATATCCATATATTGTAGCAAATTCTGGCAGGGACTCTTCAATTCTCCTTTTTAAGTTATCAAAGCTGACAGTTATATCCACTGGAAATATTTTATACGAAATTATTACGCTTCCCACTTCTTTATCCCCTCCATCACGGTCCAATAAACCCGCATTTTGGACATTTATATGAACGCCCAAACCTTCTACACTTGGCACATCGCCTTATCATTATTTCTCCACAGTTTGGGCACAGAAACTTTGTGGCTTCCGCTCCCGGCGGGATCGGTTTGCCACAGTTTGTGCATGTTACCAAAGTTAGAGTTGATGCTTTTTCCGTCATCCTTATTCCTCAAAGGGGTGACTGTTGTAATTGTTAAGCTTCCTTATATGTTATGCGTTTTAAAATGTGGGGTTAGCGCTGTAAAATTGCGTTCGCAAATTTATTATCAAGCTTTTACCTATAGTGTATTCAACGGGATTGTTTTGGGCGTAAATCTAAGGGATCTGGTTCCAAAAACTCCCATTAGACTTGAAGATTTGAGTGGAAAATCCATGGCCATAGACGCCTATAATGCGCTTTACCAGTTTTTGGCTATCATTCGCCAGCCTGATGGCACACCATTGAAAGATAGTAGCGGTCGAATTACAAGCCACTTAAGTGGTCTTCTCTACAGAACAAGCAACCTTGTGGAGCTTGGAATTAAGCCAGTCTACGTTTTTGACGGAGTGCCGCCAGCTTTAAAAGAGGTTGAAATTAAGAGGCGTATGAAAGTCAAAGAAGAAGCCTTGGTAAAGTATGAGCAAGCCTTAAAAGAAGGCAAAATTGAAGAAGCACGGATGTATGCGCAGGCCACATCCCGCCTTAAGGATTACATGGCTGAAGACAGCAAACGCCTACTGGATTTGATGGGGATTCCATGGGTTCAAGCTCCAAGCGAGGGTGAAGCCCAAGCAGCCCACATGGTGAAACGGGGAGATGCAGACTACTGCGCAAGCCAAGACTATGATAGCCTACTTTTCGGAGCGCCAAGGCTTGTTAGAAACGTAACAATTTCTGGACGGAGAAAACTGCCAGGTAAGACTGTCTACGTTGAGGTGGTGCCTGAAGTTGTTGAACTGGAACAGGTTCTAAAGGAGTGCGGGATAACTCATCAACAGTTAATCGATATAGGAATACTGGTTGGAACAGATTTTAACCCTGAAGGCGTTAAGGGGCTTGGGCCGAAAACAGCCTTGAAACTGATAAAGGAATATGGAAGCCTAGAAAATGCCTTGCCTCATTTAAAAAACGCGGAATTCCCAGCGGATCCCCAAAAAATTAAAGAAATTTTCCTTAACCCCAAGGTTACAGACAATTACAAAATAGAGTGGAGAGAGCCCGATTTAGAAGGCGTAATCAACTTCATTTGCAAGGAGAGGGACTTTTCAGAAGACCGCGTAAAGAAAGCGTTGGAAAAGATGCAGAAAGGGATAGCTAAATTTAAGGGAAAGACAACTCTTGAAAGATGGTTTGGATAATTTAAGTGTTTACGAATTTTAAAAGTTGAAGTTTAAAGAATCAAATCGAAGATTAACTTAAATTGGTTTACTAAATTTTATGCCCGTAACGTCCAGTTAACGGGACGAAGGCGACTCCTCCGAGGTTTTCCTCCTTTATCTTGCCATCAACGCCTTTTGTAGCTTTTATGAGACTTTGGAATAGGTGCACGCTTCCAATAGGGATAACAATGATTCCGCCTGGTTTTAACTGTTCAATTAGGGGCTTTGGAATATCTGGGGCTGCGGCTGTAACGAGAATTCGGTCATAGGGCGCTTTTTCTTGGTAACCCATAGAGCCGTCGGCACAAATTATCGTAACACGGTCTCCATAGCCGGCTTTCATTATGTTTCTTCTGGCTGAATCCGCCAAGTTTTCAATTATTTCTACCGTGTAAACGTGGCCCCATTCGCTTCTAGGAGCTTCTCTCGGGGCAACTATTTCTGCTATTGTGGCAGCGTGCCACCCTGAACCAGCTCCAACCTCTAGCACTTTGTGGCCTACTTCCAATTGGAGGGCTTCATTCATTATTGCAACCATGTTTCGCCTAGCTCAGCTTTGAGGCTGAGGCTATGTGGCGCTGAAACTGTTTGCCCAAAACCAATTGGAAGAGGTGTATCTGTAGCGCTGTAAGACTGCATGTTTTCTGGCAGAAATTTTGCCCGTGGCACGGTGCGCATGGCTTTGATTACTTTTGGAGAGCGGAGGATGCCTTCCTTTGTTAAATTTTCAATGAGTTTTTCCCAGTCTTTTTCCAAATATTGACACCAATTAAGTAAAATGCAGACTAGCATTTAACACATTTGCATCCTTAACTTAGGAATGCAATTCTATTTTACGGTTACAGATTTCGCCAGGTTTTTAGGCATGTCTGGGTTATGTCCTTTTTCAACCGCCATATAATATGCTAGAAGCTGTAGCGGAATGACGAATGGTATTGGAGACAAAACGTCTGGGACGCCTTTTGGCACTTCCAAATAATCATCTGCAAGCTTTTTAACCTCCTCATCACCTTCCTCTATTACGGCTATTATTGTTGCTCCCCGTGCTTTCATCTCCATAATGTTCCCTATTATTGTCCTATGGGTTTCATCTTTTGGGCAGATGAAAACCACTGGAAACCCTTGCTCAACAAGGCTTATGGGGCCGTGTTTGCTTTCGCCAGCTGGAAAGGCTATGGCTGGAACATAGGCTATTTCCATGAGTTTAAGTCTGCCTTCATAGGCTGTAGCAGTGCTTATTCCCCGACCGAGGAAAAAGAAAACCTCTGCATCCTTGTACTTTTTAGCAATGCCTTTGACCTTTTCTTCTTGTGTTTCAATTATTGTTTTAACAATATCTGGAATCTGTTCCAATTTTGCCTCTAGAAAGTCCATTTCATCCTGGGAAATTTTTCCTCTTTTCTTTGCAAGCCTAAGAGCAAGCTGGGCGAGGACTGAAAGCTGAGATGTGAAAGTTTTTGTTGCTGCTACGCCGATTTCTGGGCCGGACTGTTGGCTTATATAGACTCGTGAAACCCTTGTTAAGGTGGAGCCAATAACGTTGGTTAATCCCAGTACGGTTGCTGCTCTTTGGCGAGCGGCGTTTACTGCTGCAAGCGTGTCTGCGGTTTCGCCGGATTGGCTTACTGCCAAAATTGTGCTTTCAATGTTTACGGATTTGCCATGTTGTTCTATGAATTCTGAGGCTATTACTGGGTAAGTGGCGAGAAAAGCAAGTTTAGAGAACATGTAGGATGCAGCTAAACACGCGTGATAAGAGGTTCCGCAGGCTACTAGGAAAACCTCGCGGGCGCGGTCTAGGAAGGTTGCCATTAAATCAAGATAATGCTCTTGCAGCCTTAACGTGTTGCGTAGGCATGTAGGTTGTTCATGAATCTCTTTCAACATGAAATGGGGATAACCTTGTTTAACCGCCATTTCAGGAGTCCAATCAATAAGTTTAGGTTCCCGCACTACAATGCTTGAATCCGCAATCTTTCTAATTTCAAGACCCTCCAATGAAAGGGTTACAAGTTCTCCATCTTCAATTATAACCGCCTTATTGGTTAGGGGTAGAAAGGCTGGAATGTCCGAAGCGCAATATAACGCGTTTTCTCCTAATCCTAAAACAAGAGGGCTCTCCTTTCTGGCGCATACAATTTTATCTGGCTCCCTAGGGGAAATTACTGCAATAGCGTAAGAACCTTCAAGTTTCCTAATAGTTTCGATAACGGCATCCGCTAAGCTTATCGAAGGATTGTTTTCGAATGCTTCCTCGATGAGGTGGGCTATAACTTCCGTATCTGTTTTTGATTTGAAAACATGACCTTTGTTTTCCAATTCAAGCTTTAACTCTGCGAAGTTTTCGATAATTCCGTTGTGCACTATGGCTATTTGCCCATCACAGTCAACGTGAGGGTGCGCATTAACTTCTAAAGGGGCTCCATGTGTAGCCCATCTGGTGTGGCCGACGCCTATGTTTCCAGGCAAAGCGTCAAGGTTGTGGATCTTATGAACTTCGTCTATTTTTCCACAGTCCTTTTTTATGTACAGCTTTCCCTCGTGAATTGTTGCTTCACCCACAGAGTCGTAGCCACGGTATTCAAGTCTTTTTAGAGCTTGGTGAATTATTGGCGCAGCGTTTCCATCTTTCATAATACAGCCGAATATACCGCACATTTACAGTCCTCAGTTTTGCAGTTTTCTGTAAGTCATATCAAGCTTCTTCTCTTCTAATAAACATTTTTAATGGAAAAATTTCAATTCTAAAAAATTTTTACAAACATTCCCATTATTTGCTTGGTTTTAACGGCTGAAAAATTGTTGTTTTTTAAATAGCTTTAACAAAAAATTTATAACAGTTTCCATTCACAATGCCTCGCAAACTATTTCAAAACCAGAACTCTTTTCCACAGAGAAACCACCTCCTTAAACATCGTAGAATATCAAAAAAGTAAAAAGATACTTTAATCCTACTAAAAGGTGGATGGCAAATTGTTTCCTCAGATCTTGATGTCCATACGGTGTTTACGGAAATTTGAAGGTGCTAAATGATGAGGCTTAAACATTTAATCGGGTTAATACTTTTAGCAGTGGCGATATTCCTTCTTTCATTTTGGCTTGCAATGAGTCGAATTACTTTTATTTTTTCTATAGCTGCTGTTGGTTATCCTCAAAACTGGGGATACGTAGTTCTAAACGCTTTTCTTATCAGCCTTTTTCTTGTATTCATTAAGTTTAGACGAAAGGTTGCGCGTCTTCCCTCAAGCGTTTACTTAGCCTTTATTGTTGCCCTCTACATCGAAATGTATGGTTTTCCTTTGACAATGTACTTCTTCGCTTGGTTCTTTGGGTACGAGAATGCAGCTACATTGTGGTACTTTCTTGTAGAATTAACAGGATATGACTTGTTCGTTTACATCTACTTGGGAGTTATACTGCCCATCTCGAACATAATTATTCTTACTGGGATTTTCTTAATTATTTTCGGTTGGAGCAGAATCTTTAAGGCAAAAAATAAGCTCGTTACAAATGGTATCTACGGTTACGTTCGCCATCCACAATACTTGGGATTTCTGCTGCTAACTTTCGGCATCGATTTTCTATGGCCAACATTCTCCACGCTTATATTATGGCCTATACTCGCCCTGTTGTATTGTAGGCTTGCAAAAGAGGAGGAAAAAAGCCTAGAAGAAAAGTTTGGAGAAGAATACAAAGAATACAAAAACAAAGTTCCGATGTTTATACCTCGCTTATGGAAAAAAGAATAATTATTAACATAAGTTAAGCGCCAAAAGTTTCCAACCCTACGTGTAATGAGCACCAAACACCCTTGGCATAATTTGAACCGTTTTTAGAAATTCTAAGTTTACTTTGCAGCCCTAAAAGAAATAGGGCTTATGTCAATTTTGTTCATTCAACCAACTATCTTTTGTTCTTTTATAAAAATTTTAATAATAGAGAGGACTTTATGCTCATGAAAAGCCATGGACAAAAAACTTCTGCTTCACGATGATGGGAAGACACAGAAAGTTAAAGAGATTAAAATGTTTGATGATCCGCAAAACTTAAAATGATTTTAAACAAGCTCAGCTGGAAGATTTTGGTTATGCTTTCTGAAAAGGAAATGTATCCGTTGGAAATAGCTAAGGCGCTGGGGATTCACGAGCAGAAAGTCTATTACCACATAAGAAAGCTTGCAAAGGCCGGGGCCATAACGGTTATGAGGCAAGAGGAGAAGAAAGGTGCAATAGCCAAATACTATAAGGCGAAATCTTCTGCGTTTGGGATAGAATTTCCCAAAGGATATACTCTTATCGAAAGGCTTCAAAAAATCGAGGACTATGGTAAACTGCAAAAATTCTTCAGCGAATTTACACGGGAAGACGGGAGTTTCAACGGTAAAATTGTTGTAGGCAGCCCTGCGCCCCATGGACCATTCAAAACAAGCGCTAGAGACGGACATTATGCTTCCCATTTGGCTTTCTTCCTTGGGCGTTTCACCAAGACGCCAGAGGACTTCGCCATAAAACTCGATGTAGACGTAAAAGCTGAAAAGGAAGAGAAAAACAATTTGGTTCTTGTAGGCGGGCCTGGGACAAATCTTTTGACGCAAGAGCTGAACGAGTATCTTCCCATAAGGTTCAATATGAAACCTTCTGAGCAAGGCTTCCTATTTGGCGGGTTAGCATCCCAGAAAACTTCACAGGTTTATACTGCAGACAGCGTTGGGCTTGTGGCGAAAATTGTTAATCCGTGGGATAAAAGCAAGCGGGTTATAGTTTTGGCTGGAAACAAAGCCGTGGGCACAAAGGCTTGCGTTCTAGCCTTAACCAATTTTTGTGAAAAAACCTTAAAAAACTATAATGGCGAGGACACTTTTGCCACGGTAATACAAGGCTTCGACTTGGACGGCGATGGAAAAGTGGATTCCATAGAGGTTATTGAATAGATTTGGCAAAGCGGTAACGGAGTGTATTGTCTGTTTGGAGATAAGTGAAGTAGTTACGGCATATGGACATGAAAACATCCAAGCAACTCACAAGTCCACGCTTGAGATTACAAAAGAAAAATGGGTGTCAAAAAAAGGGGACTGTATAATCGCCACATCAGCAGACAAGGGTTTAACTGAACTAAGTGAAAGGTTTAGGGAAAGCCTACGCAGGGAAAACTCCAAGCTTACAATTCTTATCGAGGCTGGGAGAATAAGCGAAATTATAAACGCTTATGGCAGTCCTCTTCTTGTTTTCACTCACCCTACCGATATTGTTGTGAGGAAAAGCAATTACATATGTGGTCGCACATTGGCAATCCGTGCGGATAAAGCTGCATGTAACCTTTCAAGGGGGCTTGTGGAGAAGCTTAAAAACCCCGGCGAGAAAGTGCGAATCACACTGACTGTGAGGTTTTAGCAAATTTCGGCATCCAAAACAGCTTGCCATTCGTAAGGGGCTGTTTCCCGAACAAGCCTTGAAAAGAGGATTTTCTCCACTTTCCTGCCGAACTTTTCAACTTCTTTTTGAAATCGGAGTTTTAAGCTTTCAAGGGAATTAGATGCGTTTACAAAGCTGTAGAAATGTATGGTGCCACCTTCAGGTTTTAATGCTTCGCAAGCAGCATCCACAAATTCCATTGCTTTTTCAGGCAAGTTCATAATTACCCTGTCTGCCGACCCTCTAAACATCTGTTTGACAATTTGTTTTGCGTCTCCTAGAACTGGATGAACTTTACCTTCAACCCTGTTTAGTCTAACATTCCTTTTTAGAAAAGCTACAGCGTCAGGGTTAATGTCTATTGCATAAACTTTAACGCTTTCATGTTTTTTAGCAATAAGTATGGAAAAGGGCCCAACTCCAGCAAACATGTCTATAACTGTTTCGCCTTCTTTGATTAGGGAAGATATGCGGTTGTGTTCGTGGGAGAGACGTGGTGAAAAATAAGCCTTAGCCAAATCCATGTAATATTTGCAACCATATTCCTTATGAATAGTTTCGGTCTTCGGCTCTCCAGCTATAAAAGTGAACTTCCTTAGGCGATATGTTCCAGTGACTGCTCCAGCCTTAGCCAAAACTGTTCGCACATTTTTGTGTGCTTTCAAAATTGCATCACCTATACCCTTTCTGTATGCTTCAAGTTCTGGAGGAATTTCGATCACTGCAATGTCTCCGATAAAATCCATTGCACGTGGGAGGCTTGCCAACAAATAGGGAGGAAGCTCATCCTCGAGAAAATCCAAGAATGTTGTTATGTGCTTTTTTCTTTCTGGAAAAACGCGGGTTGAGACTTCGATGGTTGAAACTTGTTTTTTAATCGTTTCCAACTCGTCTTTGGATAAGTTTCGGGCTAAGGGTAAATAGATGTAGCTGTTGTTTCTCTGGATTTCCAACTCTTTGTTAAGGATTGTCAGCTTGCTGGCTATGGTTATGGCTTTCTCCCCGTTAATTTTAGGGGTTTTAATGCACAGCGACTCTTTAGGCATAAAACCACTAAAATTGGCTTTTAGTTTACTCAATTATTTTGAAAAAGTCTCTTTCAGTTATTATGCCTACAAGCTTCTCGTTTATAACTACTGGCAGTGCGCCTAGGTTTTTCTCGCGCATAATTTTTGCTGCTTGTCCCACATCTGCATCCGGTGTGACTGTTGCAACGTCTTTTGCTGCTATTTCAATGGCTAAGGTATTCAAGACTTGGGTTAGGGTTCCAGATTTTAGATGTTTGAAGACTTCTCCCGAGCCGAAGAAACGTATAATGTCCATGGCGGTTATTATGCCTACAACCTTTCCGTCTGAAACTATGGGGAGTCTTCTGAAGCCTTGACTAATCATGGTTTTTTCTGCTTCGAAAATTGTTGTTTTTGGCAGTGCAGTCGCCACTTTTTCAGTCATTACTTGGGAAACTTTTACTCCGCTAAGTCTGTCCGCAAACAAGTTGACTATGTCTCTTTCCGTGACTATTGCTTTTACATGATTTTCTTCTAAAACGGGCAAGCCGCCTACATTTTTCTCTTTCATCACTTGGATTGCTTCACTTATTTTTGCAGTGATTTTGACGGAGAAGACCTTCTGAGTCATCAGTAGCTTTATTGGTTCATTTATGGCTTTGAAAATGTTCCCAGAAAACTTTTGCTGGATTATTTCGAATTTTTTGCCCCCGCCGAGATAATCAATAATGTCTGTGGCAGTAACTATTCCTTCCAGAGTCTTTGTTCCCGGATTGGCTATTGGTATTCTGCGAAATCCTTCTTTCGCCATCATTTTTACTGCTTCATAGACTGGCGTTGTAGGAGCCATAGTTATAACTGAGCTTTTCGCAATGTGTAGTATTTCACTTTCGCGTTTTATGGTAGAAGATGTTTTCAGGGAAACTGGACCTTTACCACGTAATGTTCTTCTGAAGGTTTCTTTGCTCAACACTCCTCCACTCTATTTTACTATTAATTTTGCTATGTCTTCACGGTCTACAATACCCACAAGCTTTCCATCTTCATCTATAACTGGGACTCTTCCAATGTCCTTTAAAACCATTATCTTTGCAACTCTTATGGCCTTTATTGAGGGTTTTACAGCTATTACTTGAATTTTCATGATTGAAGAAATTTTTGTCGACGACCGGAACCTTCCCTTGGCAGATTCAAATGTCGGCATTAGGGCTCCACTTTCTAAGAGATCTTTTTGCGTTACTACGCCTACAAGTTTTCCTTTTGCGGTTACTGGCAGTCCTGCAAAAGCTTTGGTTTGCATTAGACGCCAAACATTGTCAACTTCGTCTTCTGGAGAACAAGTCAAAACGTTTGTTGACATTATTTCTGAAACTGGTTTTGCGAGTTTTTCAGGGCTTGTCTTAATTATGTTTTCTATAAAGTTTTCTAAGCCTAAAACTCCCTTTAGAATTTTTTCTGTGGGGGAGTTTACAACGGGAATGTACCATTCGTCTAGTCGAATCATTTCCTTTACTTTTTGGAAGGCGTCGTCTTCTATCGTGGCGGTTTGTTTCGGTTCTGTCATTATGCCTTTTACTTTTATTGGCGATATGGATGAGGATATTGCCATTATTGTGCTGCGGGAAACTATGCCTAAAAGTTTTTTATCCATGTTTGTTACTGGGAGAATCCTTACAGAGAAATCGCGTATGACTGCACGGGCTTTTGTTGCAAGTTCATCCTCATAGATGAAGGGGTGTTTCTCGTTGATTATCTCTTTGACACGCAAAAAATCTCCCCTTTTATTCGCTTTCCAGTTCAGCTCTGCAGTCTTCGCAGATGAATTCCCCGTTTACTTCTTTAAGGTTGTCTGACCATCCTCCACAGCGGTCGCAGTACCCGGCTAGGGATGCACCTTCTCCTGTTGTTGTTTGCGCCATGTTTTCTCCTTCTATGAGGGCTTTCTCTTGAATGGTTTCTATGAGTTCTGGCATCACGCTTAAAATGTCTTTACTTGAGAGCAGCCCTACCAGTTGCCCCTTATATACGACCCCGAGTCTGCGTATATTTAGCCTGTTCATTCGCTTGGCAGCCTCGTTTATTGTTTCGCTCGGCTCTATGGTTATTAGGGGTGTTGTCATGACATCCTTAGCCTTTAAGGAGTCTGGCTTTATGTTTTTGGCTAGTACTCGTGTGATGAGGTCTCTTTCAGTTATGATCCCTATGGGTTTTCCATCTTTGCTTGTCACTATTATGCAGCCTAAGCCGTGTTTGTCCATGAGTTCTGCAACGTGGTTTGCTGCGGCTTCTTCGTCGACTGTTATGACTGGGCTGCTCATGACATCCCTAACCAACATTCTGGGTCTTAATCCGATTTCCGCCATTGTCTTCAGCCACTTTAACACGCGATTTTCTTTCTAACTCACTCAAAATGAAAACAGACATTTAAAACTTATTATGTTTCGTAGTCTGCGGTAATTTGCTGGATGGGGAAGTTTATTAGACTGTGATTGTTTGGTTCTAGTTCAGCTGAGGAGAAGCATATGTTGAGGACGAATGTTGATAGGTTGGTGAAAATTTCAGTTATAGGCGAAGTGGCCAGTCCAGTCTATGGAAAAAGCGTATACAATATTTCTGCTGAAGGAGTTCCGATGGTTTTGCCCGGCGTAGGCGGGATAACCTATAACGTGCGGGTTGGTGATCCTGCATGCGGTTGGGAGGCCGACCATGTTGAGCCTGGCGTTAGCATAGAGAATAAGGAGAATGACCCACGTTTTGGACAAGGTGCAAACACAGCTTTAAACGTGCTTTCATGCGTTGGAAACGAGGCGGTTGTGGTTTCAGGAGATGCTAAAGGCGCTAGGGGCGTTGTTACGGGAAAGCATGGTGGAATAGAACATGTTTTAGTGGATTTTCAGCCTGAAACTCTGGAAAGGCTTATGCTCGGCGACAAGGTGCTTGTGAAGGCTTTCGGCGTTGGCCTAAAACTTCTAGACTTTCCAGAAGTTAAAGTTATGAATATGGATCCGCGTTTTCTGGAAGCTTTGGATCCTAAACAGAACGGTGACAAACTTGAAGTTCCAGTTGCCCATGTGATTCCAGCGGCGATTATGGGTTCAGGCTTGGGCACCAATCAAACGTATTCTGGCGATTATGATATTCAGCTTTTCGATGAAGCCACTCGCAAGGAATATGGTCTTGACGATTTGAGGCTTGGCGATTTGGTGGCTATCCTCGACGCTGACAACTCTTATGGGCGGATTTACCGTAAAGGCGCGGTTTCGGTGGGCGTAGTTGTTCATACAAACTGCGTTACTTCGGGTCACGGTCCTGGGGTTGTAACGCTTTTCACTTCATCTTCTGGGAAGATTATTCCAAAAATTGACTTTGGGGCTAATATTGCTTCTTTGTTAAAGTTAAGGACAGATATATAAGTAAGCATGGTTATATGTGCTGTTAGAGTCTTTAGTGAGATGTTGGTGTTATGCCTTACAAGAGGAAGAGTCGTGGGCGTTCGAAGGGCTCGAAGGGTAGAAGCGGTTTTGTCCAGTGTGCCAACTGCGGTGAGCTTGTGCCGCGAGATAAAGCGAAAAAGGTTACGCGGAGAGTATCCCTTGTGGATCCTGCTTTGGCTAAGGAGCTTCGCCAGCGAGGGGCTTACATTTCTGCGCCTGTAGACACCAAATACTATTGTGTTTCATGCGCAGTGCATTATGGCATTGTAAAAGTCCGAGCCAAGGATGAGCGGCGCTTGCGGGTCGGCCGAAGATTCTAGGTTTTAGGCTTTTCCCTTTTCTTTAAGGCTTTGTAAGCGTGTATGCTTCTTTGCACTACAGTCAGGTTTGTTAGGACTGCCAATAGGATTATGGCGGCTTCTATGGCGTTTACCATGAAAATCTCAACTAGGCTTGCGGCTGCGAGTATTATTATGCGTTCGGCTCTTTCCGCTATGCCTACTGCTTCCATTTTTATGTCTGCAGCTTCAGCTCTTGCGCGTGTGTAGCTTACCAATAATGAGCCTATAAGCGCTATAAGTCCCCATGGGACTTTGCATAATGCGCCGAATATCATGCCAGCGTAGACTGCCGAGTCCGCGTACCTGTCCAGCAGCGAGTCTAGGAAACCTCCGAAGGGAGTTGCCTTTTCGCATAGTCTTGCTATGGCACCGTCTAAAACGTCGCAGTATCCGGATGAGAGGAGTAGAATTACTGCCAGCAAAAGGTTTTGGCGTCCGCGGGTGTAGGCTAATGCTGCTAAAAATGCTAGGGCTATGCCTGTGACGCTTATCATGTTTGGTGTTAAGCCTATTTTATTGGCTGTTTTTGCCTGTGTTGCTATAGCTGATTGCACTTTGGCTTTAAGTTTTGTCAGCATTTGTTTTCGCTTTTTCTGTGTTAGCAATTCTTATTTAAGAATTGGTGTGCAAACTACTGGCGTGAACGGGGCAGTATGCGATTTTGATAACCGTGACTCAAGTGAAAGTTTGCGGTAAATGTGTATCTGGGGTTTGATTTTTAACTCAAAACTTTGCTCCCAAACATTTTATTGAGGTTAAATAGAAAATAGAATATTTGGTTTGGAGAACGGGTTCTATGAAGATTGGTGTGTGCGGGGTTGCTTGTGAAAAGTGTCCACGGATGGTTAATGGCGAGTGTCCAAGTGGAGATGTTGAGTGTACTCCGAAAGAGAATAAGTTTTGTGCAATAGCTACTTGTTCCTTCAAGAAAGGAGTCAGCTTGTGCTTTGAATGTAAGGAATTTCCATGTGAAACTACGAAGATGGGTCCAATAAGCTACGGTTTTTGCCAATTCATATCAGGGAAAAATCCATAGAAAGTTGAAAAAGCCACACAATTGAAACGCTCATAAATGGATTCTTAATACTCTTTTCATCTATGGTACTTAGCCCAAAGAACACCAACTACAATCACAACTATCATTATAATCACTAATCCGTAAAGTCCTAGGGCAAATAAGCTTGTCCAATTCATTTCTTTCTCCTCTCGAGCTCTTGGGGGTGTGGATTAAATAAAACAGTTGTTTCAAGTAAAGGAACGTTCTCTTTTTATAATATTGCGAAACAGAAAGCCTCTTTATTAGACAATAAAAAAGTGGAAATAGTCAAAATAAGGAGCGCACCTTCATGTTTAATAGGCTCTCATCGAAACTGGAAAGAGCAAAGCATTCCTACTTTAAGGAAAGAGTTC
>JBNASL010000010.1:0-25378 GCA_049717905.1 Candidatus Bathyarchaeales archaeon
GAGAAAAAGTGTACGTTGGACCAGCACCAGAACATTTGTTCTATGCGGCTGAAACAAAAGAAGAAGCCATGGTTATGATTGCAAAGCTTTGTATGCGTCCCAACGACACCACGAAGGGAAGAGCCGTAAAGCTAACCCACTACATTGACCTGCACAAAAGGCTGTATGGAACAATGCCTGAAGACATAAATCTGTTTGTGCGCACAGTAGCCGACATCCCAGTAACCATGAAAGATGAAATTGTAAAGATTCTTGAAGAGAAAGGCTGGAAAGAAACTGTTATCCCAGATCCAACGCTTCTGCCGAGGCTTATTAGGAAAAAGAAGGAGTGATGCGCATGTCGATAGCTGAACCTTGGCAAAAAGCGGAAGTTCCAGGACCAAAAAAGGCTTCAGTAGTAAACAAGCCTGAAGTTGTGGCTGCGATGATTAAACGGGCTAAGCATCCAATACTTATTGTGGGCCACAAGGCCGCTGAAATTGATTTCGAAGAAAAGAAATTAATTGACTTTCTCATCGAGTTTTCGAGAAAAACCGGAGTACCTATTGTGGCTACAGCCCACACTGTCAGCGAGTTTTCAAAGAGAGACTTTAAGCCAGCTGGGTTTATGCCCGCAGTTGACGTTGGAAATAGGCTTGTAGATCCATCTTGGACCGGGGTAGATGGGAAGGGCCCACATGACCTAGCCTTGTTTGTGGGGCTTCCTTACTACATGGAATGGTTAATCCTTTCAAGTCTGAAGAATTTTGCCCAAAACCTAAAAACCATAACCTTGGACAACGTTTATCAGCCAAATGCAAGCTGGTCTTTTCCAAACCTTTCCCAAGAAGATTGGATAAAAAACCTTAAAGCCATCATTGGGAAATTTGAAGGAGGCGAGTGAAAATGAGCATGTTTCAAGATATACCAGTTGATGTGGGTGTAATCTACGAGGGCGAAAGAATTCGCAAAAAAGATATGCATGTTGAGCTCGGAGGACCAAGCGTTAAAGAGAAATTTGAGCTAGTACGCGTTCGGAAAATGGAAGAGGTTGAAGACGGCAAAATCACCATCATAGGCCCAGACATCAAGGACATGGAAGAAGGCAAAAGCTATCCCCTTGGCATATTTATAGAGGTTGCAGGTGCCAAGCTTGATCAGGAACTTGAAGGCGTAATTGAAAGGCGCATACATGCCTACTGCAACTACATTGAAGGCTTTATGCACTTGAACCAGCGCTACGACATTTGGCTGCGTTTAAGCAAGAAATCCTACCAGAAAGGTTTAAACTCCTTCCAGCTTATCGGAAAAGTTTTGCATAGACTTTTCAAGAGTGAACTGCCTATAGTGGAGAAGCTGCAAGTAACCTTCATAACGGATCTTGAAAAAATAAAGGAAATGTATGACGAAGCCTTGCAGATTTATGAGGCAAGGGATGCCAGAGCCAGAGGGCTTAAGGATGAAGAGGTGGACAAGTTTTACGGCTGTATCCTATGCCAGTCTTTTGCACCCACCCACTGCTGCGTTATAACGCCTCAACGCTATTCCAACTGTGGAGCCATAAGCTGGTTTGATGGGAGAGCCTCAGCAAGCATAGACCCCAAAGGCCCAGTGTTTGAAATTGAAAGAGGAGAACTCTTAGACCCGGAGAAGGGAGAGTTTTCAGGCGTAAATGAGGCTGTTAAAAAGAGAACTTTAGGCGAAATCACAAAGGTTTGGCTTTACACTGCTTTCGGCTATCCCCACACTTCTTGCGGTTGCTTCGAAGCTGTTGCCTTCTATATTCCAGAAGTTGACGGTTTCGGCATAGTGCATAGGGGTTATCCAGATGTGGCGGTGAACGGGCTTCCCTTTTCAACGCTTGCAGACTCAACGGCTGGCGGGCGGCAAGTTGACGGTTTCCATGGAATATCCATAGAGTATATGCGTTCTCCAAAGTTTCTCCAAGCTGACGGCGGCTACAACCGCGTGGTTTGGATGCCTAAAGAGGTTAAGGAACGCGTTAAAAACTTCATTCCAGCAGAACTTGTCGATAAAATAGCAACAGAAGAAAATGCCAAAACAATCGATGAATTGAAGGCTTTCCTGAAAGAGCACAATCATCCAGTTGTGGACCGCTGGAAGATGGAAGCCGTTGAAGCCGCAGTGGCTGTTGAGGAGGCAGTACCCAGTGAGGTGAAAGAGGAAGCCCCAGCGATGGCGCCGACTCTCACGGCGGCAACACTGCCCATAACAGCAGGCGGGTTTAAAATCATATTAAAAGACGCGAAGATCTACGCAAAGAAAGTCATAATACGTCCAGTGAAAGGCGAGAAAGCCGAAAAAAGGTGAAAAGGCATTGTCTGAAAAGGAGAAGAAAGAAGACATTGCAGGGTTGAAGCTTGACTCGCATATACTGGAGCTTCTCGCAAAACTACAGGAAATAGAACTTGAAGACTTTGAAATGGAAGTCGGCGACTTGGAAATATGGCTTCAGCCTGGCGCAGTTTCAGCCCCCATAATTGTTCCGCAGAAGGCACCGCCAAAAAAGGCTAAGCCTACCCAAATAGTTGAAGCAGAGTTCACCCTGCCAATTGAAACTTATCCCGGTAGGGTCGTTGAAGTTAAGCTTGGTGCAACTAAAAGCGAAGGGGGAACCCGCGGAAAATCCATAGTTATTGGAGGGGAAACTGCCCCAGCCTTCTACACTTTTGAGAAGCCTACGCCTAACCCGCCTGTTATATCTTTAGATGTTTTCGACATGGAGGTCCCCCTCGCAAAGGCTGTGAAGATGCATGTTAAGGATGTCATGGGTGATCCAGCAGCTTGGGCTAAGCTTGCTGTTGAAAAGTTTGAAGCTGACCTTATAACCATACACCTGATCAGCGTTGACCCCCTTCTGAAGAATGCTTCACCAAAAGAGGCTGTTAAAACTGTGGAAGAGGTTGCCCAAGCCGTAGATGTGCCCTTAATAATTGGCGGTTGCGGCGACCCGATTAAGGATGCAGATGTCTTCCAAGAGGTTGCTGAAACCTTTGCAGGAGAAAGGTTCCTGATAAGCTCGATAACAAGGGACATGGATGTCGAAAGGTGTGCAAGATTTATTAAAAAAAGTGGACATGCAGCGTTGTCATTTACACCTATGGACATGAACCTTCAAAGGGAACTAAACCGCAAACTCTACGATTTCCTGCCAAAAGAAGACATCGTTATGGACTTGACAACAGCCGCGTTGGGCTATGGTTTAGACTATGCATTCACCAACATGGAGAGGGCTAGACTTGCAGCCTTAATGGGAGACCCTGAACTGGCACATCCCATGTCATCAGGAACGACAAACGCGTGGGCAGCCAGAGAAGCATGGATGAAGATGGCTCCTGAATGGGAGCCCCGCGAGCTTAGAGGCCCACTCTGGGAAGTGGTTACAGCTTTGACACTTCTGCTTGCTGGCGTAGACCTGTTTATGATGATGCACCCGGCTGCCGTGAAAACCATGAAGGGTGTTATACGCCAGCTTATGAGCGGCGGTGGGGGAAACTCTGAAAGGCTTCTTGAATGGGTTTCCATGAAAATTTAGCAACGGAGCGTTTAGACAATGAGCGGAAGAGAAATTAAGGCTAAGGTTGGCGTTAAAGAGCTAAGTCCAATAGATGTTTACAAGCTTCTGCCAAAAATCAACTGTAAAGAGTGCGGCGAAGAAAACTGTATGGCTTTCGCCACAAAAGTTGTCAACCGCGAAGTTCAAATAGAAAAGTGCCCGCCGCTTCTCAAAAAGGAACATGAAAAAGCTTACAAACAATTGAAGGAAATGCTGAAGCCGGCTGTAAAGGAAATTGTAATAGGCACCGGCGAAAAAGCCGTCAAGGTTGGCGGAAAACTTGTAATGTACCGCCATGAGCTCACATACTTCAATCCAACAGCCATAGCAATAGACGTAACAGACGAGATGGCTGAAGAGGAAATTTTAGATAGAATAAAAAGGACTGAAGAGTTTGAGTTTGAGCACATTGGGCAAATTTTAAAGCTTGACATGGTGGCAGTTCGCTCCACATCAAACGATCCGGAAAAGTTTAAGACAACAGTTAAAAAAGTGGTTGAAAATACAAAACTTCCAATAATCCTATGCTCGCTTAACCCAGATGTTCTCGAAGCGGGATTGATGGCTGCACCAAAAGCTAGGCCACTCCTTTACGCAGCGACAAAGGATAACTGGAAAGAGATGGCTGAACTTGCCATAATGTACGGTTGTCCCCTAACGGTTTTTGCTCCCAATGACGTTAAAACTCTAAAATCCTTGGCCAAAACCCTTCTTGAATATGGCGTTGAAGACCTTGTACTCGATCCTGGAACCTTCTACGGCGAAGGCCTAGCTGACACTCTGAACAACTTCACAATGATACGCAGATGCGCATGCAAACAGGGAGATGAGCTTCTAGGCTTTCCGTTAATGGGAGTGCCCATGGTTGTATGGATGGACAACGCTGAAACCGCCAGAGAAATTGTCACATGGCGAGAAGCCTACTTGGCGGCTATGCTTACCGTTCGCTTTGCAGACATTATAATAATGCACAGTACAGATGGGTGGGCACTGCTTCCAAACATAATACTACGGCAAAACATTTACACAGATCCCAGAAAACCAGTAGCCGTCGAACCAGGCTTAAAAACTTTTGGAACACCGGATGAAAACTCGCCGGTAATGTTCACAACAAACTTCGCTTTAACATATTACACAGTAGCCTCAGACATAGAATCCGCAAAAATAAACGCCTATGTGCTTGTCGTGGACACGGAAGGCATAGCCGTGGACAGCGCCGTAGCTGGAAGAAAACTCACAGCTGAAAAGGTGGCAGACGCCCTAAAAGCTTCAGGAATAGAAAACAAGGTAAAACATCGAAAACTCATAATTCCGGGAAAAGCTGCACGCCTAAGCGGAGAAATAGAAGAACTAAGCGGATGGCAAGTCCTAGTTGGACCAAGAGACTCCTCAGACATACCAAAGTATCTGCAAGAAAAATGGCAAACACAAACCTGAAACCAGCTTCCATTCCCACTATTTATTTAACACATATGTATTGATTTTGAAAAACATTATGCGGCCATTGAAGGCTTATACCTTCTCAAATATTCCTCAAGCGTAGGGAAAATTGATTTTACCCTTTCAAGGCGTTTTTTCGCGTTAATGCTGTTCTGCAGCAGTGTGACGCCTCGTGGCGTGCTGAATTTTTCCACTTCGCCGTTCGCCCTTTTCCTCGAAACTTTTATGCAGTCGTCAACTATGCAGTTTAAAACGCAAGCGCCACAGTATATGCAAAGCTCTCTGGTTATTCCAACTTCTCCTGCTTTCCAGAAAAGGGCATTTGTAGGACACGCTTTAATGCAGAGTTTACACTCAACCCCCTTACATGTTCGCTTATCAATTGTTACGTCGCCGTCAACGAAAAACTCTTTCACTCCAAGAGGGGCAAGAAGCTCCTCTCTACGCTGCTTTCTCTCCTTTTCAGCCGTTTCCAACAACAACTGAAATATGTCTGAGCTTGAAGAATCGCGTGGGTTTTTCTTCACCATCAACTTTCATCTTTAATTAGGCATTGTCCTTTGGAAAAGGTATAAAATTCGTGGATTATAACTATTTATCTGAAATACGCGCGTTTCTACATCAAAAAGAATTTATAACCAACCATCTCTATTTTGGCTCGGCGAGCCAGGAATGTGCGAGTTCAAAGTGATCCTAAACGGGAAAGAAGTTTTCAAAGATGTTGTATACGCAAAAGTGGAGAATGGAACCGTTATAGTGCGAGATGTTATAGGCGAATCCGGAGAATTCAGAAACTGCAAAATCGCCGAGGTAGACGTAAACAAAACAAGGCTTGTCTTATCCCCCACCTAACCATTTAACTAACCATAAACTACAATAGCCATATAAGAAAGCCGAACCCTAACCCAAAGACTATTGGAAAAGGAAGTCCTGGGAAAATTCCTCTCTTCTCCAGCATCTTAAAAGCAGTAAAACATCCAACCAAAATCCCAATCATAGATGCTAAACAAGGTAAAAATCCAAAATTCAAGAATATGTGCCCAGCAAGCATAGAATAAAAAGTTAAATCGCCAAGCCCCATTTGGATATTCTTAAAAGAAAAACTTAGGCCGCGAAAACGTTCAAGTCCTTCACGGGCTATCTTCCCAACAGGTCCACGATAAACCGCAATCATGTCATAAACCGCCAAAAAACACAAAATTAGAACAGCGCTTAAAGTTTGGACTGAAGCCCCTAAAAATGCTCCAAGGGCGCCTCCCAATAAAAGAACTATTAAGTCACCAATTTTACTACGCGTCCTAAAAATTACATAACAAGCCAAAACCGTTATGAACGCTGCCCCCAAAAGTATGAATTCGCTTCGTGGCAAAGCAACAAATGAAAACGCAGCAAACAAGTATATCAGCGAAAGCGTAAAAAACGCCATTGCCAAAGCGAAGCCCGTAACAAAAGAAATCAGCCTATGACTTCTAGTCTTTAAAAGGAAAAATAAAAGCGTAGCCCCAGCCCCAACCAAAATAACAAAATAAAAAGCGTTTCCAACAGAGCCAACAGGGTCTTCGGGAAAGGGCGTAACATTGTAAAGTTTAACTGAAGACCAAAGAAGAAGTGAGGCACATGCAACTCCAAAAAGCAAACTAAACAAAACAGGCGCCAAATAGACTAATTCAGCTTTGAAACTATCGTTCAAGGCTTCCCACCAAGCTTAGCCACAAACATCTGAACCTTCAAATGGCATTTGTTACAGAATAAACTTTTCTTTCTGTCAGTTTCGAAAATAGAATTGGAAAAATACATAACACAAAAAGGATTTGCACAGTGTCCCAAGCCTAAGGTATGCCCAAGCTCATGCACAGCTTCCTTCGTGCTCCTCTCAACAAAAAGCTCAAAATTTGAAGGTGCATTGTAGAACTCCTGTCTAAGCCTCCACAAGGAGATTATTGCGGCTTTTCCCGGGCATTCTGCCTCTCCAAAAACGAAGTTTAGACTTGGAACAAAAAGATCAGCATCTATTATCCCTAACACTCGATCTATGGCTTTTGTCTTTTCAGCGTAATCGCGTATTAAGCCTAAAATCATGTCTGAGCGGTATTGCCTTCTCAAAGGGTCGAAAGATTCTTGCGGCACTGGCACTGTTTTGTGAATTAGCTTAGATTCTGTTTTTGGAAAAGTCATGTTAAGGTTTTCTCGAATCCTTTCTATAACACGTAAATCCACATGCCCAATGCGTAAAATTCCTATTTTCATTGCCTTGCACTAAACCTCAAAGGTGTCTCCAGGTTTAGGCGCCGTAGCATCTAACCCAACCTCGTTCTTTATCCATTTTGCAAGAAGTTCGCAGTTGCCTTCAGCCCCGTGGATAACGTAAACTTTTGCGTTTCTATCAATCTTTTTCACGGCTTCTTTAAGTTCTTTAGCACCGCAGTGAGATGAAAAATCGAAGTGCTCAACTTTCGCCTTAACCTTCCTAAGCTTTCCGTCGATAACACATACGCCTTTTTCCAAAAGTTCCCTTCCAGGTGTGCCTGGAATCTGGTAGCTGACAAGAAAAACCGCATTATGTGCTTTTTTTCCGATTTTTGATATGTAAAATGCCGCGGGGCCTCCTTTAAGCATTCCAGCAGGCGAAATTATAACACAAGGCGCTTTCGTTGCCCTTCTACGGTCTCGCCAACCCTCAACCCAATTCGCTGAGTGAACAGCATCCATAAACATTTTCGGGTCCCTCAGAAAGTGCGTATAGTTCATCATCACTCTGCTTGCCTCCCGCGCCATTCCATCAATATAGATTGGATGCTCAAAATGGTAAGCGGAAAGCACGCACAAAAGTTCTTGGGATCTTCCGATGCTGAAAGAAGGCACTAAAACTGTGCCGCCTTTCTCAACAACATCAGTAACCTCCTCTACAAAGCGTTTCTCAAGCTCCGAACGCTCCGGATGATCTTCGTTGGCGTAGGTGCTCTCGATGATAACCGCGTTCAAGTCGCCGTAATCCATTTTTGCGCCTTCTAAAAGCCGTGTATCTATCAGATTGAAGTCGCCAGTGTAGAGAAGTCTTCTCCCTTCAGCCTCGATAAGCACTTGAGCGCTTCCAGGAATGTGTCCAGCGTTGAAAAGCTGTAAAGTCATGTCTCCAATAGTTTCTTTAATGCCGAAGTCTAAATGTCTAACGTTTCGCATCATGCTTCTTAGCTCAAGATACTCGTAGGGTAGGTAATAGCTGGAAAGGTGTATAAAGTCTGAGATCAGCAGTTGGCTTAATTCTGCTGTCAGCTTATTCGTATAGACTGGCTTTTTTCCTTGAATGTAAAAGACTGGAACAGCGCCTGAATGGTCTAGGTGGCTGTGGCCTAAAATTATGGCGTCAACCTCTTTTGGTGAGACATGCATTGGGAACCCGGGTTCATGGTTCAGCATAACGCCGTAGTCTAGTAAAACCTGGGTCTTCTCGGTTTTAACTGATATGGCTGCTCTGCCGACTTCTTGGGTTCCGCCTAGAAATTTTATTTGCATTGGACTCATTTCTTTTCATCTGTTAACGCAGTAAACATTCTCAAACCTATTTTAAAAACGTATTGACTTTTCCGTTTGACCAACCCTAACAAGCCCCGTTTTAATAGCCTTCAAAACCTCATCCAAATCCGTGGAAGCTTTAATTTCCGTATAAACCGACCACAATTCATCAGCCCTATGGGCGTCGCTTCCAGCCACGCCAGGCAAACCCATTTCTTTAGCCAACTCTTCAGCTAACACGTTAAACTGGTGGGCGCTTCCGCCATTCAAAACCTCAATAGCATCAACTTTATAATCCTTAGCCAAATCGCCTAAACCAAACTCTCTATAAGGATGAGCAACAACAACTATGCCTCCCATACTTCGTGTAAAATCAATCACATTTTCAACGGTCCACGGTTCCGGTGGAACTTCCGCAACACCCAGCAAGAGCAAGTCGCCATCAACGGTGCTTACTTCGATTCCAGGAATTATAGTGACATCTTGATATTTAGAAGATAGCTCCCTCACTTTATAATAGCCTTTAACAGTATTGTGATCTGTTATAGCAACTGCGTTAATGTAGGGATGAGCGAGAAGCTGCTGCACTAAGGTTTTCGGGTGAATTGAAGAGTCATTTGAAAACAACGTGTGAATGTGTAAGTCAGCTCGAATCAAGGCAAACCGCCCAAGTCTTTCTGACAACTCTCCTTAAGAACGTCGGCATAGTTTTAATCCAATCTCCCTTAACATCGAAATATTTAAACTTAACGCCTTTAACCAAACAAGCTTTCCTACAAGCTTTCAAAATTTCATCTTCCCAATTTTCATAGTCGCGCAGCAACACTACTGTCTTATAGTCTCTTTGCGCTATGTAATTCGCCACCTGGGAAGCCACATGCGTTAACGTCTCCTTGTCCAGTGGAAAAACGCTTTCATGCTGTGAAAGGGGGTAAACCTCATCGATTTCAATTGGCACTACGCCGAAAGGAGCAGCATAAAAACAGATATGAACAGTTTTTGCGCTGTTTCCGAGAACTTTTTTAAGCGTCTTCGCTGTCTCTTTGTATTCTTTTGATTTATGAAAAGGCTTGGTTCGGGTTTGAGGCATAAGCAGAAGAACTTCTGCGTTTCTCGGATTTGAGTATCTTTCAGTCATTTTGATTCTGTGGCGAACAACTTCTGGCCGAATAAGATCGAGGGAGTTGAAGAAGAAGAGGCCGCTCCGCTTCACCGTTGGACTGTGCCTTTCAATAAAAGCCTCATAATCCCTCAGCTTTTTTAAGGCTTGAAGCAAAGCCGGATGCCCATGCATCCTCAATTCCAAGTGCTCCCAGAGGCGGCCTTCCTTTATAGCTTGTTTTATGCGTCTTATCTCCGAAAGGCATGCATAGAGGTTGTGCTCTGCAAGAAAAATTTGTCTTTCCTCTTTAGGCATTTCTGCGACATCCTTCGGATTTCTGCTTAAACATTTTGGGCAATTGCAAGGAAAATATTCAAGTTCTCCGAGTCTAACGGTGCCTGTTTCAGTCATGTAACGGTTCTCTTTGGCGTATATGGCATAGGCTGCGGAGTCGAAAAGGTCGCATCCAAGGGCGACGGCCAAAGAAAACATAAAGGGATGACCAGCTCCGAAAAGGTGAAGAGGTTTTTCTATGGGAAGATTCATTTTTGCTGCCATGATCATGTCCACTAAAACGTCGAACCGATAACGCTCCATAACCTCTGTCGGACTGCCTAAAGCGTAAATTTGGAAGGGAAGCTTGCCCATTTCAACAGCAGACTTTGCCACAAGATCTAAATAGCGGCCTCCTTGAACAGGCCCAACCCAGAGGATATCCTCTCTGGTTTTAATTTTGAAGAATTCTTTGGCTCTTCGCAGGGTTTCATTCACGGTCTGTTCCGCGTTTTCCTTTGAAACTTCCCAGCCCGTAGGCAAATCTAGGATTGTTGCTATGTCTGTCCCTATTTTTTCCTGGTACGCCACAATTTCCTCTGGAGTTGTTTCTATGTCCCCGTAAACGAGAATCTGGTAGGCTCCGGAATCCGTCATCACCACCTTGTCAAAGCCTAGAAAATTGTGTATGCCCTCTTCTGCTGGCCGATTTTGAAAACGTTTCTTTAAAATGTATGCGTTTGTTATTAGCGCTTCGAATCCGAAGTTTTCGCGAATTTTTGAGGGAGGAATTGGCTGAACACTTGGATTTACAACTGGAAAAAGCAGAGGAGTCTCTACAGTTCCGCTTTTAGTTCGCAGCTTTCCAATTCTCGCTAGTAAATCTCTATCTTTTATTTCGAAGCTCATGACTGGAATCTAAACAAAATCGGTTAAACATGCTTATAAAAATGTGGAGTCAAAACTGCAGCTGCAAACTTATATGGCAATTCCGCTTTTATTAATGCTCTCAAGGGGGAAGGCAAAAGAATGGTTTGCTCAATTCAGATCGAAGAAAAGCCAGTGCTGAGCAACCCTATACTCATTGAGGGGCTGCCCGGAATAGGTTTTGTAGCTAACATTGTGGCTTTACATTTAATCCATGAACTTAAGGCGAAACGTTTCGCCAAGATTTTCTCAGCTTCATTTCAAGATTTGGCAGTAACAACCGAAGAGGGAGGAACGCGCTCCCCGATAAACGAGCTTTACTATTGTAAAGATGTGGGCAACAGTCGAGATCTAATCATCTGGTATGGCAACACTCAAGCCTTAACAACTTTTGGACAGTACGAGCTTTGCGGACGTATTTTAGACATCGCCAAGGAGTTGGGCTGTCGCTACCTCGTAACGCTTGGAGGGTTTAAACAGGAAGAAGTCAAAGAAGTTCCAGAGGTTTACTGTGCTGCTTCGGATCCTGAGACCCTAAAAGAGGTGTTAGATCTTGGAACGAAGGTCATGGTTGGAAACATTTTCGGCATCGCCGGGCTCCTAATAGGTCTTGGAAGCATTAGAGGGTTCAAGGGTTTTTCCCTTCTTGTGGAAACCTTGGGAACTTATCCAGATGGGAACGCTGCGCGTTATGCGTTATCTGCCTTAAACAAGTTCTTAAACTTGAATGTTGACATGTCCAGGTTGGATTTGGCTGCTCAGCAAACAACAAAAATACTTGAGTCCTTCGGATGGATTAGACCAACCACTGAAGAAAAGAAAAAGGAAGAGCAGTTCCGCTGGTTTGTTTAGCCTTTCATCTCACTGACGAACTGTTCGTAAACCTTCTGCACTCTCTCAGCAGCCGGACCTGACCCTTCAACAACGCCTTTCTCAGTCACCTTAACCTTATCCATAACCCATATGAACCCTTTATCCTCATACAGTTTAACCATGGTTGGGAAAACTCTTTCAAGGCGGTCAGCCAAAGCCTTCAAGTCAAATGGTTTTTCTACACTCAAGATTTGAGCCACAACATTTCCGTTCAAGAAAACCCTGTGAAGCTTTTTCCCTTCCTCATCTTTTGCGTCCGCCAAGCATAGGCTCAAATTGTCCGGATTTATGCCTATCAAAGTCCCATTATATATCTTGCCGGTTGTGGTTGCGACAATCACCGTTTTATCCACGAGAGCCGAAACTTCTGTGAAGAATCTTCTCTGCGCCACTGACAAAGCTTAACCTCCTTCACTGCATTACACGTTGTGTAAACACGTATTTTAGGATTTAAACTGCACAAGCGTTATTAAGCGTATATCATCATGAATATTTTGCGGATGTGTTTAAAATTGGCGTACCCTGATAGGGAGAGGGAAGCCTTAAACGCGAGGCTCCGCGCTATAGAGTCAGATCTTTCAAGCGCTTTGGCAGCGATAAGCGATGTGGAGGGTAAATTTGCTCGCATTGATGAGGCTACTGCTTCTCTTCCAAGCCGGCTTACAACCGTTCGTGGACGTGGCTACGCGGCTATGAGACATCTTGAAAAAAGCATAGATCTAATGACCAAAAAGTGGATGGAAGTTTCTCCAACAATCAAGCAGAACTTTTACAGCAACGTTCAACCATTATCAGCCCAGATTCGCACGCTCCAATCTGAAGCTCAAAGATTAAGGGCCGGAGCAGGCTTCGGCGACATGGTTTTCGGCTGGGCTTCAGTGGGGCACCTTTCAGCGGAAGCCTCAACTTTAAGGGCGCGGGTTACCGCTGAAACAGCCAAGATTAACGCTTCCCTAGGCGAGTTTTTGGGAAGCATAGACGCCATAGACAGAGATCTAAAAATAGCTGAAAAAACAGTGGAACTCTTCTCTTACGCGTCTTTCCCACTAAGGCCTGAGGAGAGCCCAGTACTAGCCATTGAAGGAAAAATCATGGCGAAGGATAAGTGTGAGGGAACATTATACTTCACGAATCAAAGGTTTATTTTCGAGGGGAAGAAGGAGGTTGTTCTTGAAAAGAAGCTTTTCATAACCACTAAAAAAAAGACGGAACGCACAGTGCTGATAGAGCAGCCCATAGGGGCGCTTCAAGAAATCTCCAAGGGAAGAGTTGGGCTAGTGGCTTGGACAGGTGTTTACATCCGCTTTAAACCAGAACGTAGGTTGGATGAAACTCCATTCGACGTTAAAGACTGGGAAGCCGACGTGATAACACGGTTCTTCCAGTACATTATTGGAGGCGAAGCCGACAGAGACATAGCGACAATAAAGGGCATAACTCCGAAAGAGGCGCCGGCCATAAGGGTTGTCCGCTGTGCCCACTGTGGAGCGCCTTACACAAAGGAAATTTACAAGGGACAGACTTCGGTGCAGTGCGAATACTGCGGAACCTCAATAATTATCAGTTAAAACCCTCTAGAACTAGCCCATTTTCTTCTCTTCTACGCTTTGTTTTAGGAAAATTACGGTGTCGGGTGGCACATCATGGTAAACAACGACATTTGGCCCAATCCAACAGTTGTTTCCAACTTTCACGCCGGGCATCAAAAGCGCATTTATCCCGGTTTTAACATTGTCTCCTAAGACTGTTCCAAGCTTTGTCCTTCCACTGTCCACAAGCTTATCCTTAACCATCATTTTTATTGTTCCAGCATCAAGTCGGTAATTGGCTGTTATTGTTCCAGCGCCTAAATTGCATTTTTCGCCTATTATGCTGTCGCCAACATAAGACAAATGCCCAATATGCGCTTCATTCATAATTATGCTGTTTTTTATTTCACAAGCGTTGCCTATGCGCACCTTTTTTCCAATGCTCGTGTGTGGGCGTATGTAACAGTTAGGCCCTATGTCGCTTTCCTCATCTATGAAAGCTGGCCCTTCAATGTAAGCTCCGGAGCGTATCCGTGCGGTTTCTGCAACCGTTACGGGACCAACTATATGTGCGCCTATCTCCACATTTCCAAGAATACTGTGTTCCATCCTTGTTAGCATCCAACGGTTAGCCTCAAGCAAATCCCAAGGTCTGCCAATGTCAAACCACTCGTCCTTCGAGATTTCAGCAGCAAAAACAGGCTTTTCCTCTTTAAGCAGAAGCACAATAGCATCGGTGATTTCCCATTCCCCTCTGGATGAAGCAGATATCCTCTTTACCTTTTCGAAAATTTCCGTTGAAAAAACATAAAGTCCAGCGTTGGCCAAGCTTGTAGGTGCCTCCTCCCGTTTTGGCTTCTCAATTATATGCTTAACTTGCCCTTCAGCCTCAAGCTCCACTATTCCATAATCTTCTGGTTTTTCCACTGAAACAACAGCCAGAGTGGCAGACGGCCTTTTACTTTCATGTAGACTTAGAACTTTTTTTAGAGCTTCTGGCGTGAAAAGCAAATCGCCGTAAACCAGCAGAAAATCTTCCTCCACGTAAGGCTCTGCAACACCTACAGCGTTTCCAGTTCCAACAACAGACTTTTGATAGGCATACTCAATCCTTAATCCCAACTTTTCTCCAGAACCAAAATAGTTGCGGATATTATCCGCCATATAATTAACAACGATTACAACATCGCTTATTCCACATGCCTTAATGGCGGTTAAACAGTGTTCAAGTATTGGTTTTCCGCCGACGCTGAGCATATGCTTTGGCCTAGTTAAAGTGAGGGGCCGCAGTCTTACGCCTTCACCAGCAGCTAAAACCACAGCCTTCATCTTTCAAAATCCTCCACAATTTCCTTAACAACAGCCACAGCCTTCTCCATTATATTTTCAGCAGCCTTTAAAGATTCACCTTCAACGGTTAACCGCAAAAGAGGCTCAGTGCCTGAAGCCCTAACCAAAACCCAGCCTTCTTCAAGGGCTAAGCGAACACCGTCAACCGTTGAAATTTGCTTATATTTTGGAAGGTGAACCTTTAAAACTTCTTCAACTTTTCCAACAACAGCATATTTCGCTTCATTCTTGCAAGGAACATTTTCCCTAAGAACGGGATAGGCGGGAGTTTCCGCAACGAATTCCGAGAGGCTTTTGCCTTCGTCCTCTAAGGCTTTAAGAAGAAGCACTGATGAAAGGATTCCGTCTGGACAGAAATGAAACTTGGGATGTATCCAAGCTCCGCAGGGTTCCCCGCCGAAAACCGCATTAAACCTCTTTACGGCTTCTGCAACATAAACGTCTCCAACCTTCGTCCTAACAACCTTTCCACCATAAGGCTCCGCCATCTTCTCAACACACATGGAAGCCTCAACATTTGTAACCACAGTTTTGCCTTTTCCCTTCTTTAAGGCGTAAGCAGCATAAGTGGCTAAAACCCTGTCAAAATCCACAAAATCACCATTCTCATCTAAAAAGGCTGCTCTGTCGCCGTCGCCATCATAAGCAACTCCAACATCTACTCTCAATTCCCTCACAATTTTGGCTAGAAGTTTTAAAGAATCAGCGTTTGGTTCTGGGCTTCTCCCCGGAAATAAACCATCAGGATTAGCGTTTATAGGGGTAACCTTACATTTTAGGCTTCTGAAAACTGCCGGGGCGATTTTGCTGGTTGCACCGCACCCAGGGTCAACCACGACATGCCATTCCTTTTCCAGCTTCACGCTTTCTTGTACCATATCCAAGTATAAGCCGCTTTTATCCTCCAATGCGATGTTTTCGCCTAGGTTTCGCCAATCCGCCAACCTGAATTTTTCGCGTTCAACAATTTCTTCGATTTCGCTTTGGTTTTTTTCGCCGTATGCCATGCCATTCGCGTCAAAAATTTTTATGCCATTGTATTGAGGAGGGTTATGTGAAGCCGTAATAATTACGCCAGCATCAGCTTCAAGCTTCATTGTCAAATAGGCTAAAACAGGGGTTGGCAGAACCCCCAAACAGTAAACCTTCGACCCGCACGCCAACAAGCCTGAAACTAATGCATTTTCAATTATTAATCCCGAAAGCCTCGTGTCCCTAGCCACGCAAATCTTTCCAGCTTTGGTGAAAGTGCCTAAGGCTAAGCCTACTTTGACTGCTAGAATCGGAGTTAAATCCTTATTGACTACACCTCGCAGTCCAGAACTTCCAAACAACCCCGTCTGCACGCCTCATGCACCCTGCTAAATAACCTCGCTATGGTAAATAACAAATGCAGTTTAAATAATTTGAGCATAGAAAATGTCCGATAACAATGAGGTAAGCTGAGAAGTCTTCTATTGTAGAAAAATAATTATAATCACCGTAAACAAACTCTCATTAGACGGGACATGGAGCAAAGCTTAGATGCAGATTTTGTATGCCGAAAGTGTGGAAAAAGCGTTTCAATTAACAAATATGCTCCTAGCAAGTTTTGTCCAGACTGCGGCACTATGCTTCGCCCTTTAAGATACTGGGTTTTCCAATTCAACCCAGCCATATACAAGTGGCATGATTGGATTAAAGAAAATAGAGAAAAGGAACAATGGCTGGTAAGCCAACATTCAAAAAGCATCCAGAAAGGCGACAGAGTTGTCATTTGGTCTTCTGGAGAAAAAGCTGGAATATACGCTATAGGCGAAGTCATAGAAAACCCATGCATAAGACCATTAAACAAAAGTCAGGAAAAATACTGGACTGGGAAAACGATAGCATTAAGTTTGAAGACAAACACAGCGTTTTAGTGCACTACCTAAAACTAATCATAAACAACCCTATTCTTGAAGATGTATGTATAAAAGATCCCGTGTTAAAAACTATGGAAATTCTAAGACACTCCCAAGGCACAAACTTCCCTCTAACACGAGAACAATGGAAAAGAATCTTAAAATTGACAAGTTAAAAACTTACTTTAAAGGCAAAACGGAAAATGGTGGGCCGGACCGGATTTGAACCGGTGACCTTCCGCACGTCAAGCGGATGTCCTAACCGAGCTAGACTACCGGCCCGACTTTCTTTCTTGGATATTCTACTTTCGCTTCAGATATATAGCCACTTCGTTTTAATGCGGGAAACATTTAAACATGCTTGAGCATATCCGCATTGCTAAACATGTAGCCTTTTATTTTATGGCGCTTTTAAAGTTTCCAATTTAAACAAGTGATCTCCAGATAAAGATTTAAACTGTCAAAAGTTTTAGAAATAGCGGGATAAGCCGGGATGGCGGAGTGGATAACGCGCAGGCCTTGAGGCGTGGAAAGGCTATTGCCAGAAAGCCTGTGGCCCGTTTGGGCCGCGTGGGTTCAAATCCCACTCCCGGCGCCAGCTTTAAGCAATGCTTGACTTGTTTAAGTGAAAGCAAACGTTCCATCAGATTTACTCATACGCCCTGCAATCTGCAAACCGTATTTTGAGAACTTCAAAGTTTTGATTGTTGAAACGAAAACTTTTTATGTTATATGTTTGATTCAACTTGTGGCTGGTTGGTAAAGTGATGCCCTGCCAATCCATTTAAGAAAACTCTCGATTCAAGACTTGCTCAGCTCTTTCCATAAAAATTTGGGAGGCATGCGCTATGTTCTTAGTGGCTATTGATTTTGATGGTGTACTTGTGAAGGGAGAATATCTGCTTGAACTTGCGAAAATCGTCGGAAAAAGTGATGAAATCGAAAAGATAACCAAAGATGGGATTGAGGGACGAATAAGTTGGAAAGAAAGTTTGGTAAAGCGGATAGAGCTTTTAAAAGGCGTCGAATACGAAAAATGCGTTAAAGCTGCTGAAAACCTTGAGATAAGACATGGGGTCAAAGAATTTCTGGATTCGCTACGGAAACTTGGAAACGCCAAAATAGGTATAATAACAGGATGCTTTGATATTGCAGTAAACCCTGTGAAGGAAAAATTAGGTTTAGACTTCGCCGTGACTAACAAACTTGTATTCAGCAATGGTAAACTTGCTGGAGTGGACATCACGGTGGACATAAATAAAGATGAGCATATGGAACGCATAGCCAAACAGTATGGCATTGAAATGGAGAACGTAATAGCCATAGGCGATGGAGCAAACGACATAAATATGATAAGCAAGGCAGGCCTCGGAATAGCGTTCAACTCAACACCAATACTTAAAGGATACTCAAAAGCAAGCATACACTCGGAGAGACTTAGCGAAGCCTTGCCAGTTATAGAGTCGTTCCTACGAGAAAAAGAAAAACAAGAAAATACGCTCAATGTCATCAGTAAAGAAAGACTAAAAGTTCTTGTGTGTGATCCAATAGATTCTGAGGGTGTGGAACTTTTAAGGAAATTTGGATTCCAAATATTTGTTGAGCCTGAAATTTCCAAGGAAGATCTTAAAAGCAAGGTGGCGGAATGCCACATTCTTATAGTAAGAAGTAGGACAAAAGTTACAAAGGAGATAATTGACGCTGGAAAAAATCTACAAATAATAGCTAGAGCAGGAGCAGGCGTAGACAACATCGATGTAGAATATGCAGAAAAGAAAGGAATAAGGGTCATCTGTACACCAGAGGCCGTTGCAACCGCCGTTGCTGAACTTGCAATAGGGCTCATAATATCTTTGGCTAGGCAGATACCGAGAGCTGAGCATGCAATGAAAGAAGGAAAGTGGGTAAAGGGAGAAATTGAAGGGTGGGAGCTTCAAGGAAAAACTATAGGCATAATAGGTTTCGGGAGAGTAGGCCAAAAAGTTGCAAGACTTGCAAAGGCTTTTGGAATGAAAATTATGGTTTGCGAACTAAACAGTGCCCCTGAACGCCTTTTAAAAGAATTGGATGCAGAGATTGTATCATTAGAGGAAATACTGAGGAAAAGCGACATCATAACTTTGCATGTTCCTTTAACAAAAGAAACATACCATATGATAGGTAGGAAAGAAATAGAGCAAATGAAAAACGGCATTTACATAATCAATACCTCCAGAGGGCCAATAATAGACGAAAAAGCCTTATTTGAAGCGTTGAAAAGTGGAAAAATAGCGGGAGCAGCTTTAGATGTTTACGAAAAAGAACCCCCAAACGATTTCTCACTTATGAAGTTGCCAAACGTGGTATGCACTCCACACATAGGGGCACAGACTATAGAAGCTCAAAAATACGCTTCGATAATAGTGGCGCAGAAAATTATTTCAATTGTTAAACATTCCTTGGAAAGCATGTGTAACTACAAGTGCCAAGAATGCGACAAGTTTTAAAATGTTAAAGCGAGACTGTAGAACCTTTCTGTTTTTATTTTTAATAGCGAAATTATTGGAATATTTTTCTTGCTGCGTCAAGGCCGTCTTCGATATTTATGTAGTAGCCTGTGTCTTTTAGCGCGTTTCCCAGCGCATTTATTGTCGCCATAACTTCCGTCTGGGATACCATGCCCATGCAGCCAATCCTCAAGATTTTTCCTTTGAGCTTGCCCATTCCGCCAGCAATTAATACTTTATACTTTTCTCGCATTATTTCGCGCACGCTGCTTTCATTGACTCCTTCTGGAACACTAACTGCAATCACCGTATTTGAACTGCTTTCTTTTTCCTTTGGGAAGGCGGTCATTCCCAAGGCTTTTATCGCGTTATAGAAGGCCTCTGCACATCGCTTATGCCGTTCAATTCTTTTCTCTAATCCTTCTTCTTGGACAAGCCTTAACGCCTCGTCTAATGCATAGAATAGTTGTAGGGCTGGCGTGAATGGAGTTTCCTTTTTAGCCGCAGACTCCTTCATTTGCAGCAAGTCAAAATACATTGGCCTATTCTCTGTTGTGCCTATTTTTTCCCATGCTTTTGGACTTACAGATATTAACGCCAAGCCTGGAGGACAAGCTAAACATTTTTGGCTTCCAGTTACGCATATGTCAATGTTCCATTCATCCACGGGAAGATAGTCTCCGCCAAGGATTGATACTGCATCGACTACGAGTAACATGTTGTTTTTTTTAGCTATTTTTCCAATTTGCGGTAGTTCTCGAACAGTGACGCCTGTGGAAGTTTCATTGTAGACAATGAATATGGCTTTTGCTTCCGGTTCCTTTTCAACTATTTCCTTTATTTCTGAGGCTTTTGGTGATGTCCCCCATTGAAGAGTTAGCTCTATTGGGACTCCTTTCCTTCGTCTTATTTTTTCAGCTAACCGTTCGCTGAATACGCCGAAAACTGGAACTATAACCTTTTCTCCTGGGTTAATTATGTTGCTTACGGCGCATTCAACCCCGCCGGTTCCAGATGAAGTTAATATGAAAATGTCGTTTTGGGTTTGGAAAACGTATTTGAGGTTAGCCTCTATTTCCGAGTAAAGCGCGTGAAAATCGGCTCCTCGATGGTTTATTATCGGTTGCAGCATAGCATTCATTACGCTGTCTGGAACATTTGTTGGGCCTGGAAGCATTACCAGCCTTCTCCCAATCACTTTTCTCACCTAAAGTTTTAGAATTAATGCTTAAAACAGTCTTTATTAAACCTTGTTTATTGCCTAAAAGGCGGTTAAGCTTCTATTGCCCATTTTGTATCTCAATGAAGTGAACAGCCCAAAAGCCTAAAAGCTTGTAGCTCCTTTAAGCCGTGTGGGTTCAAATCAACTCTCTGCGCTTATTTTTATTGTTCCTTAATTATTTTTGCCGAGTTACTGCGGTGTTTTGCATATCTCACTATTCCGATGTATAATATGCACGCAATCACGCCGAAAATTGCGGTTAGGTTTATTCCCAAATAAATCCAAAAAAGTTGGTTTGATTGCGGTTTTTGATTTTCACGCGGGGCAATAAGTGGATATCTATCTTGGTTACTTTCACTTATTATGTAAGGGGCATCTCCTATTCCATCATTATTGCTGTCGACGCCTTTGTAGTCGCTCCAGTAATTTCCATCTTTCCCGTTATCCCAAAAGTTTGTAAAATTGCCTATTCTGATAAGCACATTTTGGGCGTTGTTTAGGAAGTCGTTATAGTAGAATGTGTTGTTTTCAGCGTTAAGATTATATGTAAAGCCTATTATGACCCCATACTTGTTGTTTTCGATAATGTTTTCATAAAGGATATTATTGTTTCCAAGGTTTACTGATATGCCAGCTTCAGAATTTTCCCTGATATCATTTTGGAAAATCTTGTTGTGCGACCCTTCTACTGCTATTCCTACTCTTCCGTTTATTACTTGGTTATTCAAGACGTTTTCATATGTGCCCTGTATTAGAATGGCACAGTCACAATTTTCAAGAATGTTTTCCTTAACGGTGTTGAAGGAACTGCCGCAGAGGAAAATTCCGTCTATTGCATTGGTGATCTTGTTTTTGGCGAAAATGTTATTCGCAGACTTTGTGATTTGAATTCCGCCAATTATCGTGTTTTCTATAATGGTGTTGTTGGTTGAGGAATCAATGAGAAGCCACTGGGAATCTAGTTTATTATTTTTAATGAATATGTCTGACGAACTTGTGATGTTTATGGAGAAGACATATCGTTCAACGTTCAAATCTGTAATTGTCACGTTTCTCCTACAACAGATAACTATTCCCACGGTGCCTTTAGCGATGTTGTTTTGGGCGTAACCTATGAGCGCATGCCCTGTACCATTAATCACAATATTATCTCGTTGAACTACAAGGGTATGGTTAACTATATTTCCTGTAAAAGTGTAAGCGTTGCCTGTTTGTTGCAAGGCGTCTACAGGAGGATCAACTGTCCCATCATCCCTAATATAGATTGGCGGTAAAGATATCGGCGTGTAAACCATAAATTGAGGGGTTGTTTGAAATGCGCTTTCAGGATAAGGTGGAAAATAGTAACTAACTGCCGCTAACGCGAAAGCTAAACATACAGCGAGAATGGCGGCAACCACCAATTTTGCTTTTTGACCATTCAAGACTTCACACGCCTTTACGATAAAATGTAGTCGAAGATTATTTAATGCTATATTTACGAACAGGCGTTCTACCGTTTAGAACACGGGAATTCTTAAATCACTAAAACTTTTGACAATGATACTGGTAATGTAGGCTTGACTAAAGAAGAACCCTCAGATATTTTGAGGGGAACAACCCTCAAAGTTTACCTTTTCCTTTTAAAGAGACGAGAACCCGTTGGAGTCAGGGAAGTTCAGCGGGCTTTAGAACTGAGCAGTCCTTCAATAGCCATGTACCACCTTTCAAAGCTGGAAGATGCAGGCCTTGTGAAAAGTGAATATGGGAGCTATGTTGTTGAAAAGGTTGTTTTAGAAAACAGTGTGAGGATAAGCCACTTTTTGGTTCCAAGACACTTCTTTTACCTAACATTCGCCTTTATGGCATTAACGATACAGCTAACTCTTTTTAAACCTGCTACGCTTACCCGCGAATACTTTTTCGCCGTCATTACAACTTCAGTGCTTCTTTTATTCTTATGTTATGAAACAATAAGGACATGGCTTAAAAGCAGTCCTTAACTCTTCTCTAATTAAACTCAAAAGGAATGTTCTAGTTGCCAGAACAAATGTTCTAAAACGTAGAGCTAAATTCGCTTTTCCTTAAGGTTATTTGTGTGAGGTTAAAACATGACCAAAGGCGTGAGAAAAACAAGTTTGCTGTTGCTTCTATGCTTTCTAGCTGTTTCAGCGTTGCAATGGATTCAAGCTAAAGCTGCCAGTTCAGATACTACTGACGATGCAGACTTGGGACAAAAAATTCTATTGACAAATGATGCCATTAAAGCCAGATGGCCAAACCTGCCCACCGCAAAAGAAATTTACGGCAAAGAAGCATGCGTCGTCATAGACGTTCGCTACTGCGGAAAACAAGCATCATCAATGACTGATGATCTTCCAGATCCAAACTCTCCAACGGTTATAGACGTAGCTTCCACGATTGTCAACTGCACCATGAACGTGCCAGATTACCTGCACGGAGGAGTAATGCATGATGTCCCACAAATTTGGCTAAAATACAACGAAAGCATATGGGTTGCAGTACCACTAAGATATTTAATGCCTTGATGCACAAATGCAGCTACAGCAGTGAGTTTTTGGCGCCGCATCCTCCTCTTTTCTTTTTATTCCGGAAAAAAGATTAGCGAGCAATGCCTTGAATATAAAGAAATGGTGATTATTTCTCAAGAATTTTGCGGGGGTCTTGTTCGCAAGTGAAATATTTTTCGAATTGTTCTGCGTATTTGTATCCGCTGTCTGGGAAAACTAGAACGTATACACCTTTTTCTTCTGCGATTTTTTGGAAAGCGTGAACCACGGCTCCTGCGCTTAACCCTATTAGGAGGCCTTCTTTTCTCGCAATTTGTATGGCGCCTTCGATGGCCTCTGCTTGTTTCACATCTATGATTTCATCAAAAGTCGCTTGGTGATACCATTTCATTCCCGTCTCTATCCTTCTTATGCCTGGAACCACTTCGTTGGGTGCTGGTTGAACGCCGACTATTTTTACACCGTCCTTGTACTTGGTTTTGAAATAAATGGATATAGCGCTCATGTGCCCCGATGTGCCTAAGCCGCCTATTATGCAAGTGGGCTTAAGGTTCATGCTTTGCAGTTGCTCGTCGATTTCTTTGGCTGTGTATTTCAGGTGTACTTTGAAGTTGGCGTCGTTTTCAAACTGATTAAGATGTGCAGCCTTGTCTGCTTTTGCCTCCGCGTCCACTTGGCTTATGGACTCCACAGTTAAGCCTACTGGAAGCCTTACAACTTCAGCGCCTAAAACTTCGAGGTAGATGTCGCTGACTTTTTGTATGGTTTTTGGTATGAAAAGTTTTGATTTTATTCCAAGGATGTTCGCTATCGAGGCTAGGGCTATTCCAGTGTTTGTAGAAGTAGCCTCATACAAGGCTTCTCCAAGTTCTCCCTTTTCCAAGGCTTCAACGATCATCGCCCAGCCTATTCTATCCTTAACGCTGTTACTAAAGGGGTTATATCCTTCAAGCTTGGCCCAAACACTCCTTTTTTCCGTTGATAAAGAACAAAGCCTAACAAGGGGTGTAGGCCACCCTTCATAAAGCAACTCCAATGTACTTTCAAAAACTTTGAGAGCTTTTTTGCCATTTTCTTTAGGCGCTGCCAAAGCCTTCAACGACACATCTATCTTGAAAGGCCCCATCGCAACCTTGAAACTTTTAGGAGGCAATTTAGGCCCTTTGAGTCCAGCTTCTATTATAGCTTCTTTTGTGACTGGGCAACTGGACTGTAATGATTTTATTTCCAACTTTTCCATGTCAACTTTGAAGCTTGGAATTTTCTGGGCTGAGAGAAGGTCAACTGCTTGGAAAGCCTCATAGCCTTCTAATATTACATGGGTTTTTTCATCTACAATTATTGGTGTGTCAACAACTCCGGTTTCTAAAAATTTGATGTAGAAGGGCAGGGATTCTTTAAGATTCACTTGCATTGCACTTTTGACATCTTTTATGCTTAAGAGTTCAAGTTCGCTTTTCAACACTTCTAGAGGAATGTCAACTTTTTTCTCAACCGCCGAAATATGCGAGAGCGTGCTGCTGTTTCTAATCATGTGCTTTGAGGTTTTTGGTGGAAGCGTCCTACCGCTTAAGCCAGCTTTTATTACATCTCCCTTAGTTAAGCGTTCACCGTCTTTCCAAGCTTGAACTTCAATGTCTGGCGAATTATAGTCTATGTACATCAATGGAATCCTTTTGCATCCCAAAATTTTGAGAGCTGTGAAGCGATGTTCCCCGTCGATGATGATATTTGTATTTTTGTCAACAATTATTGCTTGCTTCAAAACTTTATCTGAAGCTATTTCTGCAGTTAGTTCTTTCAAGTGGTTTAAGTCTACTTCTTCGTGTTGTAAAAGTTTGTTTAAATCGACAAGTTGCACTTCATCTGTGTAGGGTTTGCATGGTGTTTCGCGGGCTTCAGTCACGTTTAACACCGTTAAACCAAATTTAACACCGTTAAAAATATATAAACTTACCGCCAAACATAATTAGGGAACAAAAGTGAAACCCCCATGCGTGATAGTAGTCAAATATCTCCTCCCATCCATAAGAGTCCTAGTAACCAAAGAACTCATAGAAAAATATAACTTGCGCAAGGTTGACGCTTCAGCAAAAATGGAGTTAACCCCAGCCGCCATAACCCAATATTTTAAGGGTGAAAGAGGAACGGCATTAGCGCAGGAGATAGCACACTCCAAGGAAGCAATGGAGATGATTTCGAAGCTTGCGGAAGCCTTAGCTAGAAACGATGTTTCCGTAGAGAACGTTATAGAAAAGTTATGCGAGATATGTACAACTGTAAGGTATGAAAAGGTGATATGCAAACTGCACCAAAAAGACTTGCCAAACCTTGAAGAATGCAAATGCGTTACTTGCCAATCAGCACCCTAAACTGAAAGGATTGGGACTCAGACTGGATTCTTAGCTACTGCTTTACTGTTACCAGCGCCTTCATCTCTTTACACTTTTTATCGATGCTTACAACCTTTACCATAATCTTGCCTTGCAACTCTTTTGCGGCTTTTTGAGCGCTCCTCCTTGTTTCATAAGTTCCTTTCAGTTCTATCCACGGCAGAGCCTCGTCAATTTTTACCCATACCGCATACAACGTTTTCACCATCGCAGAACGCGTAAAGTTAGAACATCAGTAATTAAAACAATTATGAATTCTAAATACTGATCTTCGTTACATTAGCTTTGGGTTTTGGCTCAAAATCCGTAGCTTCCTCTGAT
>JBNASL010000011.1:0-24855 GCA_049717905.1 Candidatus Bathyarchaeales archaeon
ATTTTCTGCGGGGCTTATAGCTGACACTGCTGCAATGCCTCTCATTACAAGTAATCCAGTGAACATCGTTAGCGCAGACTTTTTCAAGTACAGTTTTTTTGACCATTTAATTTTCATGGGGCCAGTGGCTGTAGCCACAATAATAAGCAGTCTTCTTTTGGTTTACGTATTTTTTAGAAAGAAAATTCCAAAGACTTATTCAGTTCAACTTGTTGACACTTTAATTACTGGGCAGTTGATAGAGCCAAAACTTTTGAAAATAAGCTTCGCCACTCTTGTTGCGATAGACACGGGTTATGTTTTAACTTCTTTGTATAGGCTTCCAGTTTCAATCGTTATCTGCTCCGGCTCAATTTTCCTGTTGGCAGTATACCAATTCACACTGAAAAAGCCAACCATAAAAGAGGAACGGAAGGGCATTAGCAGTTTAGCAAAAGAGATTAACTGGGACATTGTACTATTCATGATAAGCATTTTCCTCGTTGTTCAAGGATTAAGGCATACAGGCGCGGTGAACTTTTTTGCTTACCTTTTCACGAAAACTTTGACATTGCCGTCATTTCTTTCAGTTCTTGCTCCCAGCTTGATAGTCACCTTCGGCGCAAGCGCAATGAACAATTGGCCCATGACAATACTTGGGCTACTATCTATAAAGCAAGCAGCAAGTATTACCAACCTAAACGCGCAACACTTAACCAGCCTAATCTTCTCGAACGTTATTGGAAACAACCTTGGCCCCCACTTCTTCCCACTTGGATCTTTGGCGATACTGATGTGGCTTGAAACCATGAGAAGGAAAGGCGTGAAAATAAGGCTTATAGACTATTTAAAGGTAGGATCAGTCTTATCCATCATTGAGGTAACCGTAGCGTCGCTAATTTTATGGCTAGAAATCGCCTTTTTAAACATCCACCTAAACATAGCGCTGTAAAGCTAAGCTCAGCCCTTACTTTCCGACTTTCTCGTGAGTTGACTCTTATAGAAGGATTTGTTTCCTGTAATGAAGTAGCTTATCGCCGCTGAAACTACTGTGAGAATTATGAAGCCTGGGCCTAAGGTTTCCGCAACCAAGGCTATGCTTGTCAAGAGACTTTTACTTGTTGCAGCCAGCATAGCAGCCATAGCCACTATAACATACAAAACTGCTGGCGTAAGGTTCCATAACTGCGCATAAATAAGTCCAAGAGTGCCGCCCACATATAATGCGGGTATAAATAGCCCACCGCTTCCGCCAAAACTCATGGTAAGGCTTGTTGCTACAATCTTAAGAATCAAAATTAAAATTAATGTTGCTAGAGACCATTGCCCTAACCCTGTTGTAGCAATTTTATGAATAAACTCGTAGCCTAAACCGAGTGCTTCTGGGTAAAATAAGCCTATAACACCTAAAAACAAGCCAACACAAATGCTTAGCACATACATTGAAAATAGGCTGGAAAGGCGTTTGCTTATTGAATTTGTTTTCTCAAGCGTTTCCATAAAAGCTAGGGCAACCAATGCCGCGATAATCCCTAAAAATGTTGCGTGTAAAAGAGTTGGAAGCGTCGGCGTTAGAAAAATCGGAGCTGGGAAAATACTTTCTGTTCCAAGAGTTAAAGCGGACACAAAGTAGGCCGTAACTGAAGCTATTGATGCTGGAACGAAAATCTCTGTTTCAATGTCTCTTTTGTAGGGTATCTCTATGGCAAACAGTATTCCTGTCAATGGTGCCTTGAAAATAGCTGAAAATCCTGCGGCAGCCCCGCAGAGGAACAATTTTTTGACATCTTTTTGGCTTAGTTTCAACTTTCGTGTAATAAAAGAGGAAACACCGCCGCCCAACAATAGACTTGGGCCTTCCAATCCAGCGCTTCCACCGAAGCCTATAGTTAATGTAGCGGCCAAACTTCTCCCCAAAGTATCTTTCAAGCTTATGAAACCCCACCTATGATGATATTTTTCAACTACCACATCGGTTCCGCAACCACAATTTTTGCTTTCTGTAAAAAGCCTTAATGTAAAATACCCGCCAAGAAGAGCAATGATGGGGCATACAACAATAAGCAGCGGATTCCACGCTATAATGAGTAGAAACACTGATTTGAGAAGCTCGTAAACGCGGACAAATGCGAATATGGCTAAGCCTACAATGACGCCTAATATTAAAGGCAGAAACCAATACTTCTCTAACTCGAAGAGCTTTTCATTGTTTAAATTCAAAGTTTCGGCCTCCTCTGTTGCGCGGTTTTTAAAGCCCCCTACTGGAAAAGCTGGAACTTTTCAACCGCCTTCATTTTCGCTTTTACCGTTCTGCTCCATTTCCTTTTCAGCCAACTTTCTAATGTCACATATTCCATATTTTTTAGAAACCATAACCAACAAAGCCAATAAAATGGCAGTGACACACGTGTCTGTGGAAAAAGCAAGTATCAGAAAAGTTTGGCCTAACCCTTTGTCTAATGAAGAGGCAAGCAGCACAAAATTCATTGATGCGGCAATAGCTATCAGCTCAATAGAGATTAACACTTTTAGCAGATGACGTTTGGTCAAAAGACCATAAATGCCAACTGCCAACAACACAGCTGACAAAATTACGTAATCCATCAGTTTTCTCCCTCTTTTCTCTCGTAAAGGATTATGACGATTCCCATGGCAACCGCCATTATAACTAAGCCCTGCAAAACCACATCCACAGCCCTCAAATCCCAAAGCGCCTGTGCAAATGGTAAGCTAGAGGAAACATTTGCTAGGGGGGTTGAAACAGACAAGAAAAATGGCGGAAGCGACAACAATAATGCCACCGCCACAACCAATAAAGTGTTCCTTAAAGGTTTTTCACTTTTCGGTTTTTCGCTTAACATTTCCCCAGCTAAGAAAAGAACCACCAAAGTTCCCGCGCCCACAGCCAGCTGAAAAACAGCCGCGAAAGTGGCACCGCTTAAAGCATATAAAATCGTCACCAAAACAAACATGCAGGCTAAAGAGGTAACGGAATAAACTGCCTCGTCAAGGTAGATTGCCAAACAAGCTGAAATCACAAGGCCAACAGCAAGCAATTCAACAATCATTCTATACTTTCCTCCTTCTGAGAGTTTACTTTAGGTTTCACCACCAAGTCGGATTTATCAGTTGAAGCAAGCTCAAAAATCTTGGAACTTTTAATCGCATTCCTAGGACAGCTTTCAGCACATTGATAACAGAAAATACAGAGATCCAAGTGAAATAACGGCCTCTTCTTCCCATCAACCTCAACCATCTCAATGGCTTTTGCAGGGCAATCCCTAGCGCACAAACCACAGCTAACACAAAGATTTATATCAAAAATCTGTTTGCCACGAAAGCCTTCAGGAACTTCCGGCTTCACCTCAGGATATTTTCGTGTGGCAGGCCTTTTTAGAATATGTGCAAGAACTTCTTTCGGCATGGGTGACAGCGACTTTTTAACCATTTTAGCCCTCCCTCATCTCATCATTGGATAAAGCCAAAACCCAACAGCAATTGTCCCCACGAGAGATAATATCGCCAGAGGCAATAACGTTTTCCAGTTTGCGACAAGCACCTGGTCGATGCGCAACCTTGCAAATACACATGTCAGATACTCGCTGATAACAATAACTATGAGAAGTTTTAGCACGAACCACAACGTATACCATAAAGCGGGCAAGCCGAAAAACACAGGACCATAAGGTCCTCCCAAAAACAGTTCGACAGCAATAGCCGCACCAAGGACTATTTGCACATCCTTGGCAAGCTTAAGAAAAGCCAGTCTTCTACCCGTGTACTCAGTTTCGTAACCTCCTACTATTTCTGTTTCCGCGTTGGGAACATCAAATGGATCCTTCTCTAACTCAGCTTGAAGAGCAATAAGGAAAAGCACAAAGGCCCATGGAATTAGAAATACAAAAGGAAAGCGCTGATTAATAGCTATGGTTGAGATGCTAAGGTCGCTTGCCAAGAAGGCAGGAGCTAAAGCCAGAATAAATAGTGGTATGTCATAACCTAAAAACTGTGTTAAGACCCTGGCGGCGCTTATATCACTGTAGGGGTTAGTTGAAGACCATCCGGAAAGGAACAAGAAAAAGTTAGCAATTGAAACTAGTGTCAAAACAAAAATCAAGTCACCTTCAAAACTGGAATGAACAATACTGTTAGCCTCATCAATTGGCAAGAATAGAAATGCAAAAACGAAAATCGCAAAGGATAAAATGGGGGCGAATCGGAAAACGAAATTTTTTGCATCGAGGGGAACTATATCTTCCTTTGTTAACAATTTAATGAAGTCAGCGAAAGGCTGTAGAAAGCCCGCAGGCCCAGTGTATGTTGGGCCGATTCTGTTTTGCATTCGAGCCTCTATTTTTCTCTCAACCCAGTCGCAGATCATTGTAAACAATAGGATGAATGCGAATCCTGGAAAAACTAGCACGCGGAAAAGGAAAACCAAGTCTAAGCTCATTCTTCCATCTCCTACCTGTCTGTACATGAGAAACATGGATCAAGACTTGCGAAGATTGCAGGTACATCTGCTATGTTGCCCCCCCCTGCGATTCGAATAAAAGATGGAATGTTGGCGAATGTTGGGGTGCGCACTTTAACACGTTCGGGATATGCCGTGCCATTGCTTTTAACATAGTAAAAAAGTTCGCCTCTCGGCGCCTCAACTCGATCTACGGCTTCGCCTTCAGGAACAACTCTTGGCGCTCTGATCCTGTAGGGTCCTGTTGGCAAATGCTCTAGGGCGTATTCGATTATGTTTATGCTTTCGCCAATTTCATCTAACCGTACCATGAGCCTCGCCCAAGAATCGCCTTCATCATAGGTTATCATGTTAAAGGGAATTTCACCATAAGCTGCGTAAGGCTCATCTTTCCTAACATCCATTTTGACACCAGAACCTCGCGCCACCGGTCCAACAACACCCAGTTTTAAAGCGTCATTTTTGCTTAGCACTCCGACGTTTTTAGTTCGCGACCTAATTGTTGGGTCGTTTTCAAAAAGGTTCCTGTAAAAGGGCAGTCTGCCCCTTAAACTGGCTAGTTCTGCCTTAATTTTTGGAATCATTTTCTCTTCTAAGTCGCGTCTAACTCCGCCGATGGTAACGAATGAGGCTAGAACTCTGTTTCCTGTAAGCATCTCCACAATGTCCATTACTGGTTCCCGATCGCGCCACATGTAATGGAATAAAGTTTCGTATCCAATTTCTATGCCTATATGGCCAAGCAGAAGCATATGGCTGTGAATTCTGTTTAATTCGAGAATTATTACGCGTAGATAATTTGCTCTAGGGGGTATGGTTAATCCTAAAAGTTCTTCTAAGGTTTGACAGAAGCATGTGGCATGGCAAGCATTGCATATTCCACATATTCTTTCAACAAGGTATATGTTTTGAAGGTATGTGCGTTTTTCTGTTGCCTTCTCTATTCCTCTGTGAACATAGCCAAGGCGAGGTGTGACTTTCTTCACGGTTTCTCCGTCAACTTCTAAAGAGAATTTTTCAGGTTCAATCAAAGCTGGATGCTGCGGCCCAACTATAACCTTTACCACATTTTCTCCTTCAGAAGAGTTCTCATCATCGTACAAGTTTTCTAAAGTCTCAAGGCTGATTGCAAGGTTAGTGGTTTCAACATCCTTTCTAAGGGGGTAAAGATTTTTCGGCCAATTGTCTGGAAGAATCAACCTTTTTGGGTTTGGATGACCTTCAAAAGTTACGCCAAAAAGGTCTGCCACCTCTCTTTCATGAAAGTCCGCGCTTGGAACCATATCGGTTATGGTTGCAACCTTAGCATTTTCTTTATCGACTTCAATTTTTAAAGTAACAATCGTTCCAGAGAGACGCATATGATACATAATGCCAATTTTATTCCCTAAGTCGATACCCGTGATTGCGCTTATGCCCACTTCTTCGCTTTCTTGAAGCAAATCCTTAACAGCTTCTTTACAAGCCTCAGCTTTTACGTTTACGAAGGGTTTTCCGTTCTGTGTGGTTTGAACTTGAAGAATTTTGTCAGCAAGCTTTTGAGTGAGTTTCTCTAGAAGTTTTTGTTTAACCTCAGCCATTAGGGCTTTCCCCCGTTTTCTCCGCCTTTCTTAGCAGTTTTATAATGCCGTCGATTATGGCTTCTGGTTTTGGTGGACAGCCTGGAATGTAAACGTCCACCGGGATAATTTTATCTGCTCCTCCAAGCACATTATAGTTTCCTTCAAACACTCCGCCTGAACATGCACATGCGCCTATGGCTACAACGAACTTTGGTTCTGGCATCTGTTCATAGATTCGCTTAAGCCTATCTGCACACTGCCTTGTAACCACTCCAGTAACTAGCAATACGTCAGCATGCCTCGGCGAAGGCTCAAGCAGTATTCCAAAACGTTCCACATCATATCTAGGCGACAAAAGCGCTACCAACTCTATGTCACATGCGTTGCATGCTCCAGAATTAAAGTGAAGCACCCAAGGCGACTTTAATCTCGCCCATTTCAAAAGGTTGACACGAGGCGTTATTTTTCGCCCCCTTCAAAGAGAAGGAAAGTAGCTGTTAACGCCAGAACCAAGTATATGAGCAAATATAGAAAGTTCAGCGTAGAATAGAAAAGCGAAGCGAAAGCTATCAGCAAAACTGAAGAGTCCACTATCACGAAATAAATTAGATACTTATGAAGTGAGAGAGTAATTTTGATCTTGCGGAAACTTGCTTTTTCTCCACAAGCATACGAAGCTTCTTCATCTTTGTTTTTGGCAGACTTGGGGGAAAACATCCACCCAAATATGTAAATTAGAAAAGACGCGGCTAACACTAAAACGAATGCAGAGACCATCTCTGCTAAAACGGCCAACGCTCCCCAAACAATAAGCGTTTTATCATGCCACCTTACGCAGCGCCTTAACTCTTTGGTTCAAATAAGATGCAAGGATTTAAATTTTATCCAATTAATCTCTTTCTTTCTCTTCACATCTTCCTTATCGCTCTTCTCATCTCTATCCAAGACAGACAAGCTAAGAGCAAGTCCCCAAATGTTTAACGATCTTTAAAGTATGTTTCCTAGAAGCCAAACAATGGTAAATTATGTTTTCTTGGCTTCCGTAATGGTAAACAATCCGTGGAGAAGACTTAAAACCGTGAGGGCCAGAGATTTGGGCTAACTCAAGCGTGTGCTATTGGTCGCGATGTTAAAATGCTTTAAGAAGAATAGAACAGACATTGAAAGCTGCACTAGGAAAATCATATTAGTCAATACAGCATATTAAAGAGCACTGTTGGAGTTGTTAAGTATACGAAGGTAGGAGATTATGAGCATGGATGAAAAAGCACCAAGCATATTGACAATTACATTAATGGTTGTCATAGCTGTTCTAGCGGTTTTGTGCGTTTTTTTCACCCCGAGAAGTGAAGAGTTCCTTCCTTTTGTAGATGCCGTAATATTGACTTTACTGACCCTTGTCACAGACATTGTTTATCTTATAGGCGGGGGAATAGTGTTTTTCGGTGCTCTCATAATAATAATTCGGTTTATACAAAGCAAACTGAAAGACCCCGATAAACCATCAGGGGTTACACGCTACCTTTCAGGATATTTAACATTAAGCCTAGAACTATTCATAGGCGCAGAAATTATAAGAACAACGCTTACGCGAACCTTTGAAGAATTCTCAGTGCTTATCCTCATAATCATAAGCAGAGGCCTTTTCAGCTTAATCCTCTACCTAGAACGAAGATGGCACGGAACAGCAGAAACAGAGTAACGACGCCCAAACCCAACTTTTTAGTGCATTACTATGGCTAGCACAGCGCTTACAAGCAGATTGGAGAGGATACAGTTGAAAATTGTGCTTTCCACCGGTTCTCGCTGGTGATAAAAACATTAAATAACGCCCATCTCCAGGCATTAAACGAGTTGCTTAACGTTTACAACATAAAGGAGCAAAATGATTTGTCAATTTGCTACGGCAACATTTACGTATTTAAGCTACATTTTGCTTAATCTCTTATAGGCTATATAGAGGGTGACATCTATGTTAAATAAAAATGAAGCTTTAATTGCTTACAATATTTTGGAAAAGAAAATTGTTAAGGCTGGTTTTTGCACGCTCTGCGGAGCTTGTGAAGCTGCGTGCCCAACAGACGCGCTCAAGGTTGAAGGTGAAACCCTTAAGCGTCTTCATAATTGTTCTGATTTCTTGGATTTATGTCCCATATGCTATGAGATTTGCCCCCATTCTGAGGCGCTTCTTCTGAGAAGTTTAAGTTTTGTTGCAGATGCGCCTAGCAGAAGCGAAGCTTTAGGATATTATAGGAAAATAGTCCTTGCACAGGCAGTTGACTCAAAATTGAGAGAAACGTGCCGCGGAGGCGCTGTGGTAACTTCTCTTCTTACATATGGTGTTGAAAAAGGGGTTTTTGACTCCGCCATAGTGTCTAAGGCTGAAGTTGAAACCCCAGCAAAACCAAAACCTTCAGTTGCCCTAGTTCAAGACGACATACTATCCGCCGTAGGCAGCAAGTTTTTTCCATCAGCCGTCGCTAAAGCCTATGGAAGCGCGGTTCATGAGTACGGGCGAAAAAGTGTGGCTTTTGTTGGGGTTCCATGTCATGTGCTTGCACTCCGCAAGATGGAAGCTTGGCAGCATAAACTAATCCAAAGTCTCAGCATTATCATTGGATTATTCTGTTTCGGCACCTTTTCCTTAAGCTCTGTGCTACGTCATATAACGGAGGCCTACGGCGTTAAGCCCTCAGAAATTAAGCATATGAGTTTGTCTAAGGAATTCACGGTTCACACTGAAAAAGAGAAAATACCTATTCCAATGCGTGAAATAGCTGAACATCTACTTCCTAGCTGTAGGACATGCATGGACTTTACAGCCGAGCTTGCAGATATATCCGTTGGAAGCGCCTATCCCCTTCAAGACTGGTCTGTGGTGATCATTCGAACCAAAGCTGGCGAAGAGTTCTTTTACAAAGCAGTTGATGACGGCATACTTAACACGGGAATAATAGAATATGAACCGCGGATTTTTGAACGAGTTATGATTGCAGCTTTTAACAAAAGATCTAACGCCATAAGAGAAGCTGAAAAGATTCAGGAAGCTTATGGCTATCTTCCAGTTCGAATGCTTAGGGAAACCGAAGAGCTTGCATTAGTCAAGGTTGAGGAAATAATGACAAGGCATGTGAAAAGTGTTCCAGCAGAAATGAGCGTCGAACAACTGCTGGGTTTGATGGCTAAAGAAAGGCACGTAGCGTACCCTGTCATTAACAAGAAAGGCAAACCAATGGGAATAGTCACAATCGAGGAAGCCTCAAATATTCCAAAAGAAAAACGTAAAAACACCACAGTAAATGCCATAGCTAGAAAAACACTTGTAACCGCAAAAGTTGGAGAAACCGCGTTAGACGTTTTCAGAAAAATGAGTAGACAAGAAACTGGACGTGTATTGATTACATCTCCAGAAGATCCAAACAAAATAGTTGGCTTGATTACTAAGACAGATTTGATGCATGCATTGATAATCGCCACACAAAAATGACAAAAATGAAAAGCCCTTAAGCATTTTTAATCGCTTAATCGAGGAAACATCAAGGCGCCGGGGGTGGGATTTGAACCCACGCGGCCCAAATGGACCACAGGCTGAATGGCGTTTGGACGGTTTTGTCTCCAGGCCTGCTCCCTACCTGACTAGGAGACCCCGGCACTGTGTGCCAACTGATTAATGCTTATTTATCTGCTTTATAATTATCTTTTTTTGGGCGTGTTTTCTGAAGTTAAGCGAGAAATATTCAACTGTTTTGTTTAGTGTTTTATGTCCTTGGGCATGTCTTTTACAATGTCATTAGTACTGACTTTAATTAATTTGAGTTTTGTTTCAGAGTTTTTGAGAGGTGGTTTTTTGGGGGTTTTTGGTAGGGTTTGCCGTGAGTTTTCCTACATCTCTTGCGATAATTCCGTTAGTTAGAAAATTGTGGATAGGTTAAGTGGTTGAAAATGATTGAATTTTTTCTGCGATTAATACGCGATAGCCGCTTTCTCTTGCGAGAACGGCAAAGTTTCCAAAGGCTTCCTCAAAAATAAGCTGAAGCCTTTTTCCTCCAATTTTCGACTTTACAACCATTTGGAACGTGGCTTTTTCTTTCATATGTCTTGGAGCTTCGGTTATTAGAGCTTTCACTATGGCCAATCCAGCGCTTACAGGCGGATTAGATAGAATACAGTCGAAAGCTGTGCCTTCAACTGGTTCGTATAGGTGGCCGCGCCTAACTTCCGCATTGTCTACATGGTTGATTTCAATGTTTTTCTTTGCGAGCCTAATTGCACGCTCATTCACATCCACCATAACCACATATAACTTGGGGTTGAAGACTGCCGCTGCTATTCCAATCGCCCCATAGCCGCATCCCACATCCAACACATATCCGCTTTCAGGCAGAATCATAGATTCTATAAGAAGCCTTGTGCCCAAATCAACGCGCCTCTTGGAGAAGACGCCCGAAGCTGTTAAAAATTTAAACGGTCTCCCTCGAAGATTTGTGTTCAGAACTCCAAATTTAGGCTTTGACTTTGGATGTGGAACAAAATAGTGATCTGCCTTTTTAGCCTTGTTGAGCATCATATTTCGCCACTTTTCCAACCCTTTGGGTATGTTCCCTTAGGCATTAAAACTCTTTTAGTTTTTGCAACTACGCCGTGTTCCATGTTAAGGATTTCCTCTGTTGAAGCCTCAGCCCTTGCCAAAGCCACCGCCTCGCCTTTTAAGGTGAAAATAGACACCGGGGAACCGCTGCTTATTCCGGTTTCAAGGGAAACCACTCCTGGAGCAGTTAATTTTGCACCGTGGCAAATAGCATCCACGGCGGAATCCCTAATGTAAATTTTTGGAACTAACGCTAAAGCCTTCTCCATAGGCTGAATAAACCTCTTTAAAACAGTGTTGTCCTTGCCTTTTTGCCATTCCATAAACCAGTAAGCCACGTCATGTAACGTTACAATGCCCTCCTCTTCAACGAAGGGTCCCGCCCTCGTTCTACGCAGTTCTTGCATGTGCGCCCCGCATCCCAGAACCTCGCCAATGTGGTGACACAGCATGCGTATATATGTTCCTCCCTCGCATCCCACTTTGAAAAGAACATTTCGCCCTTCCATCTCAAGGAAATCCATATAGTAGATTCGCCTTGTTCGAAGCTGACGTTTAACAGAAGCCCTTAAAGGCGGCCTTTGATAAATGGTATCTTCAAACTCTTTTAAGACAGCCTTAACACGCTCTTCCGGCATGTCGCCGTGAAGTTTCATTACGCAGACGTATTCCTTGCCGCTTAGAAGCAGCGCTTGAACAATTTTTCTAGATTCCTCTAGGGTTATTGGTAGGACGCCGGTCACGTTGGGATTTCTCTGGCCTTTAAGCCTCTAGGGTCCCGCCGTGGCCGACGTTTTGAATATTCAGTATTCGTTTAACCCATGCAGCCACTTCGTGGCTTGTTGGTCCAGCAGGCTTATCCAAGTTGATGACGCCGAACCTTATGTATTCCTGGGCTGGACGTTCTTCTGGGCTACAGCCATAGCGGAGGTCGGTTTCGTCTTCAGCCTTAACAATGAGTTTGCGTTCCACTTCCCATGGAGCAACACTTCTAGGCATTTACATGAGGCACCTCTATGATAAAGAAAGCTTAGAAGCTAATAACAATTGTTAGGCAGTAGTTAAAACAGGTTTAACTGGCCGAGCCATAGCCTCCAGCAAGCCCTTCTCCTTCAAAGCCTCAACAACATCCTCGTCTGGGGCTCCCCTTTTAATTTCAACCTTTTCAGAGAGAGGCTCCAAATGGTTAATGTTGGCTCTCCGTCTTTTGATCCCGGTCACTGTTTTAGGCCCAGTTACAAGCACAAAATTCTTGTCTATCACATCCACTATCACACATTTCTTTCCCGCTTCTCTGCCGGAAATTTTCACACAGATTCTGCCAACTTCTATCGCTGGCATAGTGGCACGCACCCCTTCCAAGAAGCATAAAACATTCAACTATATATCTATTGACCCACTTGTCTTGTGAAAATTCAGATATGAGACTGCTTGGCGAACTTTTCTTATCGAAAAACAGTGATGATTGATGCAGAACTGAGGCGAATATCCTAACATTCTGCCTTTTCCAAAGTTCGCTCCAAGATTTTACAATTTTGAAAAACTCTTTAATACCTAAAAGGCATCTCCAATATGACGTGAAAAAGCCGCTCAAAAGTGCAAGTGAGAAAATGCCAAAAAAGAAGAAAAGCTGGAAGGAAAGGCTTCGTGAGAGACAAATAAGACACCAGAAAGCCCTAGAAGCCTATCGAGTGCAGAAAGAAAGAGAAGCTGAAAGAAAGCCGCGGAAATGGCCTAAAGGCAAAATACTTGTGGCAATTTGCTTACTCCTCCTTATTTTTGGGAGTTATGCAGCGTGGCAATACATGAATACTCCCCCAAGTTCAGAAAAAACGCCACCACCGTCACAAGAGACGCCGCCGCAAACGTCTCCCACGGCTGAAACCATTTACATCATGACTAACGGAACAATTTATCCTTCCACAGCACCTATTTCGAACAAAAGAAACTCCTATTATACTTTCAAATCACATGTAAACATGTCAATTGTTGTTGAAAGGGATAACATTGTAATTGACGGGGCAGGCTATACCCTTCAAGGATTGGTTAATGGGACTGTAGGTATAGATCTTACTGGAAGATATAACGTGACAGTGAAAAATGTAAAAATCCAAAACTTCGAGTATGGCATATACCTTTATTCAGCATCCCATAACGTTATTTCCGGGAACGATTTAAAAAATAATTATTGCGGCATCTGGCTTGATTATTCTTCAAACAACACCATTATTTCAAACAGCATAACAGACAGTGAAGGCAACGGCATCGGGTTAAAGTACTCCTCTAACAACACCATATCTGAAAATAAAATTATGAATAATAAGAGCTATGGCATCTATATTGGTTTTTCAACAAATAACACAGTAATTTCTGCAAATCAATTGAAAAACAACACCCTTAGCATTTTTATATATTCCTCATATAACAACACCGTTTCTACAAACTACATAGAAAATAGCACTTCGAGTGGCATTAGCCTCTCTTCTTCCTCAAAAAACATTATCTATAGGAATAATTTAGCAAATAACACGGTAGGCATAAGCCTTAGTGATTCTTCAGACAACATGATTTACAATAACAACTTTGTGGGTAATGCGCAACAAGTCCAAACTGATAAATCGATAAACCTTTGGAATAGCGCATCTAGCGGCAACCACTGGAGCAACTACCAGGGAGTTGACAGCGATAATAACGGCATAGGCGACACACCCTATATAATTGATGAGAATAACAAAGACGAATATCCGTTAATGAAGCCTATAGTTGCATGAATCTTTTCTGAAATCTGAACAAATTATGAAAAAGGTTTTTATTCCCAGAGAATTGAAGATGCTGCATGGAGAAATCGATATGGAAAACTCGAGTCAAAAGAAAGTTTTTGGTAAAAAGGTTGTTGTTGCGTTGGGGATAATCTTTGTGGTGCTTCTAGCTGGCTTAGTTGGAACACTTGCATTTTACATTCCAAGGGTAAACAGTTTAAATCTTCAGATAGCGGAAAAGGATAAGACAATTTCTTCGCTTAATTCCCAATTAGCGGAAAAAGATGGCATAATTTCTTCGTTAAATTCGCAAATTTCAACTTTTCAAAACTCTCTTGCATCTAAGGATTCTGAGATAAAATCATTGAACTCAACAATCCTTTCTTTATATGATTATCTCTATTTAAACGCCTCTACATTGCTTGTGTATACTAGCGTAACTCAAGAAGCAAATTCAAGCACAACCGTATGGAACTATATGCTGCAATTCGCCGGGTACATCACTGTTTATATTCAATCGTCAAGCAATACAACGTATGTCGAACTATCATATTCCTATCATGAAGTTGATTACCACAATACCGTGACCGTAGGAGTCAATGGAACAGCGGCTTTTCCAGTTTTACCTGCCTTAGTAAAAATCAACGTCGGCAATGAAGATACTATTTCTCCTGTTACCACATCGATAATGGCCATATACTATTACTAACTCCATCCATTTTTCCATTTTTAGCGTTTAGGTTAGGAATCTTTCTATTACATGGTATAGGACACTTGTTCCGAATACTAGATTTTGTATGGATATGCGTTCGTCTATTCCGTGAATCATTTTCAATATTTCTCCATACGGGATGTCTGAAAGGGTTGGTTGAAAGCCATAGCAAGTGGCCCCTAATTTTCTGAAATACCGGGAATCGGTTCCACCAGTCAGCAGTATTGGGGCAACTGACGCTCTTAGCTCAAATTCTTTCAAAACATCAATGATCAGTCTATATAATGGCGTGTCTGTTGGTGATTCAGAGGGTTCATTGGCCTGTATTATCTCGAATTCAAGCTTCTCCAAGTCAGCGTTCTTCACTAGACCTTTTATTTCGTTTAGGGCTTCAACTGTACTTCGCCCTGGAAGGATTCTGCAGTCGAATACTGCCTCGCATTCTGATGGTATTATGTTCTCTTTTATGCCGCCACGTATGATTGTGGGGGCTATGGTCATTCTGAGCATTGCGCGGAGTTCTTCAGCCATGGCTTTATCCTTCTTAGCAATCATATCCAAGATTTGGTCGCCTGCCTCTGGATTTTGAAGCAAAAGCGTTACGGCTTGCTTAATTAACACATTTTCCTCAGCCATAACACTTAAGAACTGCTTAACCGTTGGCACAAGCGCAATTTCTGCGCGATAATTTCCCAGCTTTTCAACAACTTTGTTAATGCGGAGTATGGCGTTGTCAGCTACTCCGGGCACTGAACCGTGTCCGGGTGTGCCCTTCGCTTTAACCTTAAACCATAAAATGCCCTTTTCAGCTGTTTGAATTGTGAAAATGTTTTTGCCATCTATTGGAATTGCTTGGCCGCCTCCCTCGTTTATGACGTAGTCTGCCTTGACCTTTTCCAGATGATTGCGAACAAGCCAGCCAGCCCCCGCCTCTCCGCCTTTTTCTTCGTCAGCTGTTGCAGCCAATCTTAAGTCGCCTTTCAACTTCGCGTTGTTCCGCTTAAGAAGTTTCATAGCCATAACTTCCATGGCTGTCATAGACTTCATGTCCATGGCGCCCCTTCCCCAGACAAAACCATCTTTCACCAAGCCAGAGAATGGATCTACACTCCATTCTTTCGAGTTTGCTGCCACAACATCCAAATGTGAAAGCAAAAGCAAACTTGGTTTTTCACCAGTTCCTTTAATGCGTGTAATTATGTTTCCTCTTCCAGGCGCGGACTCCAAAATCTCGCATCTGAGATCTTCTTTCTCTAATGTTTTGGCCAAGTATTTTGCAACCTCAGTTTCGTTTCCAGGCGGATTAGTCGTGTTTATGCGGATTAAATCGCTTAGAAGGGTTGTAACTTCCTCTTCAACTTCTTTTAAAAGCATAGCCCTCATCAAACTCACCATTCAGCCTTAAAGTATTAAGGTTTACATGACTTAAGATTTTGTTGTCAACTCAAAAGCCTTTAACATGTAAGATGGAAAGCGCCAGCAACAAGCCTATTAGACTTCAAAAGCTCGTTGAACGTTTTATAGGCTTCTCCTGTAGGTTGGACAATAAGCTTAATTCCGCGTATTTCTAAAGCCTTTTCAGCTTCTGGCATAACTTTAACGAGACCATAATAGCCCGTTCCAACTACAAGTACTTCGGGAGGAGGCGAGTGGCTGAAGATTTCCCTTAAATCCCCAACATAAATTTTATGGCCTTCCTTCCTCCACCACTTATCCACAACTTTTTCCGGAAAGACTATTACATCACTTGTGTATCTTTTTCCTTTTACGAGGATCACGCCGAAATCATAAGAGTCAATCAAGTCTTTCGCCAAAATTAATTTAGGAATTCAAAGAGTTTAAAGCCTAATGCAAAATCACTATAGATTTAATTTAGCGATTAAGAGGTTAGAGAACCCTTGATGGCTGGGAAAGTGCTTCAAGTAGAGTTTTATGAGAGAGATCCCGCTTTGGTTGCAAGGGAACTTCTTGGAAAAATATTAATGAGAAGGCTTAACTCTCAAATTCTATGTGGGAAAATTGTTGAAACTGAAGCTTACTCTGGAGAAAACGATCCTGCTTCTAAAGCTTACAAGGGGAGAAAACAGTTTAATGAATTAATGTTTATGAATGTTGGAAAAACCTTCATCTACATGGTTCATGGAAATTGGCTTCTAAACATAGTTGCTCATCCAGAGAGGGATGTAGGAGCCGTTCTGTTAAGAGCCATAGAACCGCTTCAGGGCATGGAAGCCATGATGAAAAACAGGGGAGTAAAGGACGCACGCGCATTAACCAATGGCCCTGGAAAGCTTACGAAAGCATTAGCCATAAATAAAAAGCTGAACGGCTTAGATGTTACAAAGGAAGATAGCGAATTAGCTGTGGCAGAAAGCGAAATGGAAAACTTCGAAATTTGTTTTTCTCACAGGATAAGAGTTAAATTTGATCTTCCGCAAAAATTGAGGTTCTATGTAAAAGGGAATAAATTCATTTCAAAAACAAAGATTCTTTAAGTTTTTATTAGTAAAAACTCTGTTTGGCAGAAACTTTAGTTAACATTTATCTAGAGATAGTCCCTTAAATGTCATAGAGGAGCCTTTCGAATGCTAAGCCAAGAAGCGGCGCTCCATCAAGTAAGAGAATCCATTCTAACAAAAAGTCTTGGGCTGATTTCAGATACCCACATACCTGCCCGTGCCAGAGAAATTCCAAAACGGGTTTTTGAAATTTTCGAAAAAGTCGATTTTATAGTGCACGCAGGCGATTTGGTGGATTTATCAGTCATAGACAAACTGGAGCAGCTTGCCCCGGTTTTGGCTGTTTATGGAAACATGGATGGCCCTGAAGTCCGTGGAAAACTGCCAAAGATCACCTCTGTTAAGGTTTTAGACTGGAAGATTGGCGTTATGCATGATCCTGGAACAATGTTCGGCGCTGGGAAAATGAGAGAAATAGCCAAACAGAACAGTTTTAACGTGCTTATTTATGGACATACGCACCATCCAAACATAAAATGGGAAGGGAAATCTTTGTTTATAAATCCTGGAAGCCCAACAGCCCCGATTCCGCCATTTATATCCAAACCAACAGTGGCGTTGCTTAGGATAACTAAGGAGAACATATTTCCTGAAATCATCCAAATTTAGTTTCATTTTAACTCATCTCTCTCCCCCATGCAAAAATGTCGTTTCACAGCGAACTTTAAAAAGATAAAATGCAAACCTCTTCGCTGGTTTAGGGTGAGAGTGAGCCTTTATGGAACGCTGTAAAAATCCATGGAACAAGGATTGCCGAAACGAGGACATTGAAGTTTACATTCTTTTCAGAGGTGATAAGCTGCCCATCTGCAGAAGTTGCTGGAGCAAAATAGCTGAAAAAGACTTGGAGTGGTAAAGAGTGGCAGGATTCACTTTAAACATTGCAAAGTCTTTCTTGGGAAAGAACGTTAACCTCCACTTGAAAGATGGTTCAGTTATAGTGAATGTTCAGTTAGCTGATATTCAAAAAGACTTGTCGAAAAGAGAAGCTTTCATTAAATACATTCCCTACGGAAATGAAGATACATTCAGAATACCTCTTAAAAGTATTGCTTGGGTAAAACTCTTGGACTTGAACCTTATTCAAATTCAAGGCGAACAAGGCAGCTAACCCGCTTAGAATAGATATTTTACACAAAAGGTTCAAACAATCTTAAATAGTTTTTAGCAAATTTTCTGAATGGTGAATAAAATGCCATGCACAGTTATAGCTGGAGCCTTTTGGGGAGATGAAGGCAAGGGAAAGATAATTTCTTATCTGGCTCTAAAAGACAAGATAGATGTATGTGTGAGAACAGGTTCTGTAAATGCAGCTCACACCGTTTGGATTGAAGGAAAGCGTTATGCGTTACACATGGTTCCCGCAACCTTTGTTTATGAGAGGTGCCGTCTCCTAATAGGCGCAGGCGCAAACGTTCACGTTGCAAAGTTTCTCGAAGAAGTAGATGCCACAAACGTGAAAAACCGCATAGGGGTAGACTATCAAGCATCCATAATTGAAGAAAAACATTCTATGCAGGACAAAACTAGCGCGCATTTAAAAGGCTTGGGCACAACGGGTTGGGGTGTTGGACCAGCCCTCGAAGAAAGGGTGCGCAGAACAGCAAAACTTGCGAAGGACATTCCTGAACTGCAGCCATACTTAACCGATGTGGCGGCAGAAACGAACACTGCAATAGATGCTGGCAAAAAGGTTTTGCTGGAGGGAACCCAAGGCTTTATGCTTTCGCTCTTTTATGGAACATACCCCTATGTAACTGGAAGAGACACAAGTGCTTCGGCCATATGCTCAGAGGCTGGTGTCGGCCCAACAAAAGTTGACGATGTCCTATTAGTGTTTAAATCTTTTATGACAAGGGTTGGCGCAGGTCCCTTACCTGGAGAGCTTACAAAGGAGGAGGCTGTCAAACGGGGATGGTTTGAAGTTGCCGCTGGAACAGGACGCGAGAGACGCTCAGCCCCATTCAACTTTGAGATAGCCAAAAAAGCCGTGATGATAAATGGGGCAACCCAAGCCGCCCTTACAAAGCTGGATGTCATATATCCAAGATGTAAAGGTGCCAGAACCTACGATGATCTTCCTTTAGAAGCCAAGGAGTTTGTGAAGGAGATTGAAAGGCAGATAGGCGTGCCGGTTGTGCTCATAGGGACTGGGCCAGAGGCTTTAGACATTATTGACCGACGAACCTAAAACTGCTCTTGTTCCAAATAATCCATTATAGCATGGCATTATATTTTATTAGTTAGCAAAAGAATAATGGCAGCAACTCTGGCATAAAATAGACCGCTGCGAGGGCTATGCTTGTCCACGCCAATCTACAGAAAAATCTTAAGATTAGGCTTTCCCTTCGAAGTTTTAAGCAGAGACTTAAAGCTAATTTTCGTTTCAAACCTTACCGGAGCCTTTGGGGACGGACTTTTCGCTTATCTCTTGCCATATTATATGAAAGAAACCCTTAAAGCCAGCCCTGTTGAGGTTGGAATACTTTACGCCGTAACAGGTCTAATGGCTGCTGTCACGTTGCTTTTCGCCGGGATGTTTGCAGATAAATACGACAGGAAAAAGATCATGATTGCCGGCTGGATGGCATGGGTTCCCGCTCCACTTATTTTCTCGCTTGCAGAAAACTGGGTCCAAATGTTGCCTGGAATGATTTTATGGGGTTTCTGGCTCGGTGGACCCACAACCACAGCTTATATTGTTACTTCCGCAGATGAAAGTAAGCTAACTCTAACTTTCACGGTGCTTTCCTCATCGTGGTCCTTCGGCTACATTTTCTCTCCAGCTTTAGGCGGCTATCTCGCTGGAACAGTGGGCATGCAAAAAGTCTTCTATTTGGCTTTCATCTTCTATGCCTCAGCAAGCCTAATCTTGTTCCTTATAAGCAGCCAACATGGAACAAGCCCAAAAGAAATATCGCCAGAGAAACATCTCTCTTTCCTAAAACTTTTAAAAACAAGGAAACTAGCGGTTTTATCAATTTTCTTCGCTTCTATAATGTTCGTTCTAATGATGTTTCGCCCATTCATCCCTCAATTCCTTGCAGACACTTATCACTATGGAGATTTTGAAATAGGTTTACTTGGATCAGTTTCTTTTTTAGGCTCAGCAGTTTTAGGCATCCTTCTCGGTAGACTTGGAGATATGTGGAAAAAGACGTATGCTCTTGCGGCTTCAATGGTCATCTGCAGCCTCTCGCTAATTCTTCTTTTGATTTCTGGCGATTTCCACGCCTTAATAATAGCATTTTTCCTAACGGGAGCTTCATATATAACGTGGTCTCTTATGAGTGCAATAATAGGGCCTTTAGCTCCAGAATCTATGCGAGCCCGTTGGATATCCATCCCCCAGACTGTAACCATGTTCAGCTCATTTTTAGCTCCATATGTTGGCGGAGTTCTCTATGATATTTCACCATATTATCCTTTTATCTTTGCTATAGCAGCGTCATTTTTCTTGGCTTTAATGGCATCTCATAAAGTACTTGAAGTGTAACCGCCATAGCGGTTCAACATCGGAACTCTTATTTAACCAAAATGAGTGATTTTGTTTAGTAGGTGAACTTGCATGGGTGAAGCGCATACTAAATCTTCTTGGAGTTTTCTCACACTGTTATTTATAGCCGGGCTAGTGATTGGGGGATTAATCTGCTCCTACATAACCATTCAGCAAATAAGCAGCTTAGAAAGCGAGGTTTCAAACTTAAAAAGTCAAGTTTCAAAACTTTGGGGTTCCCAGAATGCGATTTATCAAAATGTTACAGTTTACCAAAACAGTACTTCTCTGGCGGATATATATGCGAAAGTGAAGGATTCGGTGGTTTTGATCCGTGTCCAAACTGAAAATGAAACAGTTCAAGGTTCAGGCTTCATTTACAACTTTACAGGCACCATGGTCGTAATAACCAATTACCACGTTATCCATAAGGCGATAAATATAAGCGTGACATTCTCAGACGGAGAAGGATACAGCGCCAAAGTTTTAGGAAAAGACCCTTACGCTGACTTAGCCGTGCTTTCAGTGTTAAACATGCCAACAAAGAAGTTTAAACCGCTTACCGTCGTGGGTTCCTCAACATTAAAAGTAGGTGATCCGGTGATAGCCATAGGAAACCCGTATGGTTTAGTTGGCTCAATGACAACAGGCATTGTAAGCGCCCTTGGAAGAACCATAACCGAAGAATATGCAGGAGGGTTTGCAATAGCTAACATAATTCAGACAAGTGCGCCCATAAACCCTGGTAATTCAGGCGGTCCACTGTTGAACTATTATGGTGGTGTCGTTGGGATAACAACTGCCATAGTTAAAGACTCTCAAGGGTTAGGCTTTGCGATTCCATCAAACACTCTGCTTAGGGAGGTATATTCTCTCGTTGTTTATGGAAACTACACAGGGCATTCCTATATGGGTATTGAAGGAAGAGACATGGATTATGAAACTGCTCAAGAATTAGGCCTTAAAATAACATATGGCTGGCTAATAACCAATGTCAGAGTAGACGGCCCTTCATATGGAAAATTGCTTGCCAACGACATCATAGTCGCCTTAAATGGCACATGTATAAGAGACGGAGACGACTTAGCAAGCTACCTTGAAGAAAACACCATTCCAGGAAACACCCTCAAAGTAACCGTTTGGAGAAAAACAGACGGCACATGGAATGAAAGGGACGTATACATAATTTTAGGCGAGAGACCTCCACCGCCAGTCTGAATAAAAATTGCAATACGAAATTAAGAGGAAATTGCAAGTAAAGTTCAAGAACATAATCCCACAATCTTTTATGCCTTAAAAATGGTGGGGCTGCCCGGATTTGAACCGGGGTCCTTCCCGCACGTGGCAAACGCCAACACGCTTAGAGAGCCCAAGTCTCCAAGCCTAGACCAAGCTAGCCGACAGCCCCTATTATTTGAAATAGAAATTTTGAACGGTTAATTTAAAATGTTTCTATAGAAAAGGTGACGATATGTATTTTTAGCGTTTTTTGACGGTGCATTGAAGCACTTTTGGGCATACTAGGCATTCATCTGGGATCTGCATGTCTTTTGGGATGGTGTTTAGGAAACCGAAGTAGTGGGCGCATTTTGCAGGAGAATCAAATACTTTAGGGTATTCTGTAGGCTTCACTTCCACAATCTTTGTCTTTTCAACTATTATGTCTATTTTTGACATACAGTAAGGGCATGCGTAATATGTTTGCCTCGGTATTGTTGATGTGTCTGTTAATACTGCTGGTTTGCCGAATGTTTTCCCGCAACCTCTATATGGGCATTTAAGTTTTTCTTCATGATAGTGGAAGTGCATATTTTCATCCCGCAGTAATGCTTACAAATATATCGTTAATATTAATATTTAATAAGTATTTCTGTTCACATGCAAAACAAAAATACAGAAAGAAGTTGTTACCCTTCACTTCTTATTAATGCAGTCAGCTTACCTATAACCTCATCTGGTAACGACGTTCTAGTTGAAATTATGTAAAAATACTTCGTGGATTTAGCGATTATAATCTTAAGCTTTTCGTAGCGTACAGCTATATATTCTATATCGCCTGCGATATCGCGAACTTTTTCGCTTATGCCGAAAGTTATAACAGCCATTATACCTGAAAATTGTTTTTGGATGTCTGGAGGCCACGTTTTTTTCGCCCTTGAAAAAATGTTCACAACCTCTCCAATAGAATCAACAATGATAACATGTCTTATATCATCGTGGAGCCCAAAAACTTTATCTATAGTTATAGGCTTAGATGACATCTCAATTCACAGACTTCAAATTAAACTCCCCTTTATAATATAAATTTTTTCAAAATCTAAGCTAAATTTTAGCATTTTAATTTTTTAACAACATAAAGTAAATGTAAGATCATTATGCGATAGGCTACTTAATATAGAGCCTTGCGCGTGCTTCAAAGTCAAGGTGTAAAAGCAATTTTTAAATTGTTTCTAAACTCTTATGCTCAACTTTGTTGTTGTGAAGCGAGAATGACTAGCATTAATAAAATGTAATACTCGGCTGGGCTGCAGGCTGAAGCTCTATTCTTAAGCCTTTAAGCTATGCTAGGCGCTTCTGTATAAACATGTTAAGCTCTTGACTCATGGTTTGCCCGCTGCCCATGCAGGGCTTTTAAGCCTATCGTGACTTCTTTATCAGCATAAAACGATACGGTTTCGCCGCCAAGTAAACCTTAAGCCTAGGCATACTCCTAACACTAAAGGAAAAATAACCTATTATATAGTATAAATCCTAAGCCTCTCCTCTATGCTTGGGCCTTCTAAAACGTTTTATGCATTATATATTACGCATTATATATTACTCTTCGTGCCCAGCAACTTTAAACAAAAACTCTACAATTATATTAGGGAAACCCCTCTGCTCTCCGTTTTAAAACATGGAAAGATGTTCTGTTAACAACGGAACCGTTTGGGTGTGTACTTCATAGAAATGGGAGTTGCCCAAAGAGTAAACAAAGTCGTATATGATAGGGCTAATTCTTCCTTCGCTACAATCACCCCAAAGGACTTTGTTTTGGAAAAAATATTTGCTAACGCATGTTGGTTCCACTGGTTAGATATAACTCCAGAAGGTTTACGACACGTTCCACATCAGCCTTGTCCGCTTTGTCAAAGTCCTTCTTAAACCATTTAGCGAGCTTCTTGAGAGACTGTAGATACTTGACAATCCTGGCTTTGCCCCCAAGCCCTCAGAGAAACAGTATTGCTCAAACTTCCTAATGAGCTCAGTATCATGCAATCTTTCATCAAAGTCATGTATGTCTAAACGCTGCTTCATAGCCATAAATAATAACATTAGAGAATGAGCGCTTTTATACCTTTGGTTTAAAGCCTCGGGCGGGCTTCGATCCCGCGACCCGCGGCTTACGAGGCCGCTGCTCTACCATGCTGAGCCACCGAGGCCCATGCATATAGCAGACGCAGCAACAAAAATAAAAACATTAACACACTAAAAATTTTAAAAACCCTTATTACGGACGACGCAACCCTTATATCTGCGAAAACTGCTTCAGAAATATTTTGGCTACATTACATTAAGCCATAAATCAGATGCAACTCCCATCAATTGGATGAGGAGTGAAGAGGCGAATGAGCTATATAAAGCTCGTAATGAAGCCGTGTATAGGCCAAAAGACCGCTAAAAGGGTTCACGGCGACGTTAAACAGATACCGCCAAAGGCCCGACATGCCACGCCGTCTGGAGGATGGCTCGGCTTGAGCGCTGAAGAAGGGCGCGGCCAGCCGCGAAAGGGCCCAGGGTAAGCGTATGCAGCTTTAGAACCTGGGATTCCTGAATGGGACTTCCCACCGTAGGCTCCTTCGGGAGCCTACGGTGCTCCCGGCAGGGAGCGGGAACCCCCCGAACGGAAGCATCTTAGTAGGGGGAGGAAAAGAAACCAAGCGGGATTCCCTTAGTAGCAGCGAGCGAAAGGGGAAGAGTCCAAACCGAACCTCGCGGGGTAACTCACGGGGGATGTAGAGTTACGGGCCCGGCTCCTCCTCGCCGGCGAAGCTGAAGTGGCCTGGAAAGGCCCGCCAAAGAGGGTGAAAGCCCCGTAAGCGTAAGCTGGAAGGAGCTGTGCCGGAGTCCCAGAGTACCGTACCCTGGTTTGGGTGCGGAAAGTTGGGAGTCACCAACTTCCAAGACTAAATACGTCTCAAGACCGATAGCGCACTAGTACGGTGACGGAAAGCTGAAAAGTACCCCGGAAGGGGGGTCAAAAGCGCCTGAAACCAGACGGTTACAGACGTGTGCAGCCCGGAAGGGCAGATCCCTCCTAAAGGAAACCGTCGTGAGGCGGGAGTACGAAGGAGGGGGACCAGGGTTGCACGTTCCGTCTAGAAACACGGGCCGGGGAGTTCACGATTGTGGCAAGCTTAAGGGTTTTTAAGCCCGAAGGCGTAGGGAAACCGGCATGCACGCAGTTGGGCGTAAGCTCGGCGAGGTGCGGAGTCTGAAAGGGCTCGGAGTCACAGTCGTGAAGCTAGAAACCAGGCGATCTAGCCCTGGGCAGGGCGAAGCCAGGCGAAAGCCTGGTGGAGGCTCGAAAGGGTTCTGACGTGCAATTCGTTCCCCAGACCTGGGGCTAGGGGCTAAAGACTAATCTAGCCTGGTGATAGCTAGTTCCCTCCGAAGTGGGTCGCAGCCCAGTCCCGGGCGAGGCGGCCGGTGGGGTAGAGCACTGATTGGGAAGTAAGGGGATCGAAAGGCTCCGCTTCTCTTTCAAACTCCGAATCCATCGGCGC
>JBNASL010000012.1:0-24215 GCA_049717905.1 Candidatus Bathyarchaeales archaeon
CTATGGCTAAAAGCCGACTGGAGGAGAAAGAGCAAGAGGCTGCATAGTTAAAGCCCTATAACGCTTTAAATGTTGATTTATGTTGGTTTGCTAAATTTTTGGATGTTACGCGGTTTAAGAAGCGAATAACTTGTTAATCAGTTTAGGGCTAATATTTCCTAGGGGGTTTACGTGGAACTGCTGGCGAGGTTTGATCCCTGGCGTTCTAAGCTTTGCACTTGTCCACCTAAGTTGACTTTTAACCCCTACACTGGATGCGACCACGCATGTGTTTACTGTTACGCTTCAAGTTATATACCGAAATTTTTCAGTTGCCGCCCTAAAAAAGACCTTATTTCAAGGCTTAAGAGGGAAGCGGCAAAACTAAAGGGCGAAATAATTTCCATATCCAACTCTTCTGATCCATACCCAACTGTAGAGGCGGAGAAGGGCTTAACAAGGCGGTGTCTTGAAATTCTTTCGCGTTCTAACTGCAAGATTCAGATAATCACAAAGTCCCATTTGGTAGTTAGAGATGTTGACCTTTTGAAGAATGCGCCCTCTATGGTAGCCTTAACAATTACGACGGATGAAGACTATTTTTCAAGGATTTTGGAGCCTAATGCGCCGCCTTCATCTGAAAGGCTTAAGGCTGTGAAAAAGCTTGTTGAAGCAGGCATACCGACATCTGTACGTATAGACCCCATAATCCCCTATGTAAACGAAAATCCCAAGAGTCTTATGGAAAGACTTGCATCTCTAGGCGTAAAACACGTTACATGTTCAACGTATAAGGTTAAGATGGACAATTGGAAGAGGCTGAACCTTGCTTTACCGCAAATAGCTGAAAAGCTTAAACCCCTATATTTTGAGAAAGGCGAGAGAATTGGAGGCTACTTGTATCTGCCTAGGGATTTAAGGTTGAGGCTTATGGAGAATGTGGCTGTTATGGCGAAAAAATATGGTTTAAGGTTTGGTGTATGCAGAGAAAGCTTTACCCATCTAAACACAGCGGCATGCGACGGTTCTTGGCTGCTTAAAGCTGAGAGAGGCTAGCCCGCTCCTATTCAACGCCCCATTTTTTGGTTATTTTTACAATTAGGAAGACTACGAAAGCCACAAGAATAAAAGTTATCAGTGCACCTACAAAGTGTCCTACACGGAAGGGCCCAACCACGAAAGCTTCCCATTCAACACCAGGCAGGATAAGCGTTATTATCGGCATGATTAAGTCATTTACAAGTGCCTGAACTAAACTGCCCAAGTACAAGCCTAGAATAAAAGCCACGGCCAAGCCCATAACCTTGTACTTTGAGAGGAAATCTATGAATTCCGCCCACAAGCCCTTTGGTGGTGGCGGTGGGGGTGGTGTTGGCTTAGGTTCCAATAAAGCTTTTATCTCCTTAAGAACCCGTAACATTTCTTCATCTTTAGGCAAATAATCACCATAATTCTATTCTGTTTAGATGCGCATTTAACATTTGCCATGGAATAGGCTATTCTGAATTTTAACCGCTGAGAGACAAAGAAAATTAATTTTGAGTGCATATCCTTTGGGGTTCTTTTTCTAAGGCTAGAATTAAGGCTCCGTAGGATTCCAGCAAGTGGCTTCTTTCGTGTTGGGCTTCGCCTTCGCTTTTCAATACATCGTTTAAAGCTTGTGCTATTTCCAGCCTTAATGCTTCCAATTCTTCAGGGTTATTTTTCAGTTTTCCAATTTTGTCGCCGGCATCTCTAAGTTTTTCCATGAATTTCTTCAAATTTTCTGTTAAGGCTTTTTCCTCTTTTATGAAGTCATTCATTCTGGCTTCAAATTTCCGTATTTCCCTTAAAAATTCGCCTGAATCTTTACTCGAAGAGTTGGCTGTCACTGTTTCTCATAACCTCTTCGGCGCATTCTTTGCATTTTTCCCAAGGAACCTGTGCATATTTTTCTACAAGGCTTCTCTTAACCCTTATTGTTACTTCTCCGCCTTTATTTCCAAGAAATTTGGCGGCTAAACCGTTGCCCTCCTGCACTTCTACTGCAACTTTTCCAAGCACTGCTTTTACGCCGTCAATGGCGCAAAGATAAGGTTTACGGTTAACTGTTTCAATAATGCATTTTGCTGGCTTTTCATTCAAAATTTCCTCTGCTCTAAGACTCATTTTTAAGCCTAAAACAAGAAAGGGGCCTGAATGACCATGAAGTCTTACAGCTTTTTCTAAAAGCTCTTCGCTTATTAGTGGATGCATTCTATTTTTTGACCTCCGCTCGGCTTATACCTCTAGAGGCGAGGGTAACCACCAACATTATTCCTACAAAGCCGCCTATTAAGCCGCCGACGGCGTGAAGCCCAGCCCAGCCTAAAACTCCACCCCACTTAGCTAGGGCAGGTCCTGCCATGAAGAAAGAGCCGATAATAAAGCCTGCCACTGCTGCAGAGATAATTGCTACCGGAAGCATCGAGGCTGTCGTGGCAAACTGGGTTTTGAAACTCCTTTCATAGCCAATTATGTAGGATATTAGGTCAAAGACTATGCTGGCGGCTGTAAAGCCTAGAAAGTGGGTTCCTCCAGGATTAAAAATGAAGTTTATTGCGGTTGCTATGATTCCCACAGCCGATGCAGCTCCTGGCTTTCTTATCCACCAGACGGCGAGCACAAGAACTGTGAAGCCTATCAAATCGCATAGTAAAGGTAAACCAGTCATACTGAAGAATATGGGGGCGAAGATTGAGTTTAGGACTCCCCATAAGGCTGACAGCAAGGCTACTGCAGCTGCTTCACGGCTGTTGAAGTAAGGCATTTCAAACACCTTTCTGGTATTACGAACATTAGGAATTGTAATACCAATATAAAAGGATTTCCTAAAATTCTTTCCAAAGATTGTTTATAAAATTATTAAACCTAAATTCAACTTTTGTTAATAAAAGTTTATAAATATAGTTGGATAAACTAGCCAACAGCACAATGGGGAGAACGGCGATGCGTTGGCGAACCAAAACAGTTTATCCCTTTACGGCTATCGTTGGCCAGGAAAAAATGAAAACCGCTTTGATTCTTAACGTTATAAACCCCAAAATTGGCGGAGTTCTTCTTCGAGGCGAGAAGGGAACTGGGAAATCTTTAGCTGTGCGCGCTTTGGCTGATCTCCTTCCAGAAATTGAAGTGGTAGCCGGTTGTCCCTTCAACTGTGACCCCACAAATCCCAAAGAGATGTGCGACGCTTGCAACAGCAAAATCGCTGCTGGTGAGAGTCTTCCCGTGGCTAAACGGCATGTGTCCGTGGTGGAGTTGCCAATAGGCGCTACAGAAGACCGCCTCGTAGGCACCATCGACATTGAAAAGGCAATAAAGACTGGAGAGAAGCATTTTGAGCCCGGGCTTTTAGCTGAGGCCAACCGTAACATTCTCTACATTGACGAGGTAAACCTGTTAGACGACCACTTGGTCGATGTTTTGCTGGATGCCGCTGCCATGGGCGTAAATTTTGTGGAGCGAGAGGGCATATCCTTCAGTCATCCCGCAAGATTTGTTTTGGTGGGCACTATGAACCCTGAGGAAGGGGAACTTCGCCCCCAATTGCTAGACCGCTTCGCCCTTTCCGTTGAAGTTAAAGGAATTTCTGACAAAGAGGCTAGAACGGAGATAGTTAGACGCCGCGTCGCCTTTGAAAACGATCCAGCATCCTTCATTGCGGAATACCGCGAAGAACAGGAAAAACTTCGCCAGAGGCTCATATATGCCCAGAAGCTTCTGCCCGAAGTAAAATTGGATGATGAAATGTTGGATTTAATCACCAAAATCTGCATAGATTTCGCCGTTGACGGCCATAGAGCCGACATAACCATGTATAAGACTGCATGCACCCTCGCGGCTTTTAAAGGACGAACTGAAGTGTTTGAAGAAGACGTTATGGAAGCAGCTGAGTTGGCGCTTCCCCACCGTCGCCGTCGCAAACCCTTTGAAGAGCCAAAAATTGAACAGCAGCAGATTCAAGAAATTATACAAAACTGGAACAAAAATAGGAATAACAAGCCATCATCATCTTTGGATAATATTTTTCCTAAAAATGATAGCGGCGACAAACCTTTGAAGAGGGAAGAACCCCACATAGAGAAGATTTTTGAGGTAGGCTCGCCTTTTCCCGTGAAACCCCTATCCCCACCTGTTTTGGACAGTGTTCACCGAAGCGGCAGTGGGCGGAGATCAAAGAGTAAAAGCAACTCAAAGGCGGGACGGTATGTCGACAGTATAATTCCTAAAGAGGGGGGAGCGGTGGATTTGGCTTTTGACGCTACACTGCGGGCAGCCGCCCCCTATCAAATTAGGCGTAGAAAAGAATCTCATAGCCAGACAGCGCTGCTCATCGAAGATTGGGACTTGAGGGAGAAGGTTCGCGAAAGGAAAATCGGCAACCTAATTGTTTTTGTGGTTGATGCCAGCGGCTCCATGGCTGCCGAAGAAAGAATGACTGCTGCTAAGGGAGCAATCCTATCCCTGCTTATTGACGCTTATCAAAAACGCGACAGCGTTGGGATGGTTGCCTTCCGCAGAGACACCGCTGAACTAGTTCTTCCTCCCACAAGAAGCGTAGATCTAGCCCAAAAATGCTTAGCACAGTTGCCTACAGGCGGACGCACACCCCTAGCCCACGGACTAAAACTTGGACTAGAAACAATACGCAATTATTTAGCAAGAGACAAAGATGCTGTTCCTCTACTTGTGCTAATCTCTGATGGAAGAGCCAACATCAGCCTCTACAACGGCGACCCTGTGGAAGACGCAAAAATGGTGGCTGAAGAAATACGCTTAGCAGGAATAAACTCCATAGTCATAGATGCGGAACAAGACTTTGTTTCTTTTGGCTTACTAAAACAGATATGCAACCGGATGGGCGGAAAATACCTGCGCTTGGAAGAGCTAAACGCCAAAGCCATCGCATCCGCCGTCCGCGAAGAAAGGAGGTGAAAAGGGGAAAATGAAGAAGACAACCGCGATACTGATTGCTGCAATACTAATCGCAGTCATAATCCTATCCGCATTCGCAGTATACAAACTCTACATGACTCCCGAAGGCGGCAGTTCAAAAGAAGGCCAGATAACTGTCGTAGATTGGCAAGGTGTTAACGTCACACTCCAAGCTCCTGCAAAAACCGTCATCAGCCTAAGTTCTGGAATGACTGAGCTCATCTATGCTTTGGAGTGTGGAGACAAAATTGTTGGACGCGACTCGTACTCCAATTTTCCACCAGTCGTCATCGATAAGCCCGTTGTTGCTCCACATGATTATAACCCGCCTCTAGAACAAATATTAGAGCTAAAACCCGACCTTTTAGTCGCCAGCACAAACTTGGTATATGAGAGCAACGAGACTAGAAGAACGCTTGAAGAGGCAAGTATAGCTGTCTATGTCGACGAACTCGGTAGACCAGAAAGGGTAAAAACTGCTGTAAGAAACCTTGGCGAACTACTTGGCGCTAGAAATAGTGCTGAAGAGATTGTTAATTTCATAGAATACTACGAAAACCTCGTTCAAAGTCGTGTAAAAGACTTAGCAGAAAGCGAGAAGCCAAGAGTATACGTTGAACTTTGGAGCGAATGGAACACTGTTGCTAAAGGAAGCGTCGGCCACGACCTTATAACCTATGTGGGTGGAAAAAACATTGCGGCTGACCAGCCAGTACCATACCCTATAGTCAGCCCGGAATTTGTTGCGGAGAATAACCCTGACATCATAATTAGAATGAAAATGGCAGGAGATCCGGATTTCCCAATTTTATGGGAACAAATAATGAACCGAACAGAGCTAAAGGAAACGAATGCCATCAAAAATGAAAGAGTCTACATTTACGATCCAATAATCATGCAAGGCGTAAGGTATCCCATTGGAATACTTTATTGGGCAAAGTGGATTCACCCAGACCTTTTCAGGGATATGGATCCAGAAACCGTGCATGAACAGATCTTTTCACAGTTCTTTGGATTGAAATTTGAGGGAGTGTATGCATATCCATGAACTTGAACAACAAAGGTAACTCTAAAAACTTCTATATAGAAAGTAGAGGCAAAAAACTATTCGTAATCTTCTGCCTTTCAGTGACTTTGCTGGTAACTGCGGTGGTTTCAGTAAGCCTTGGCGCGGCTTCACCGGGTTTTGCCGAAGCAGTTCAAGTGGTTCTTTCTAAAATTTTCCCCTTTTTAGACTTTGATCCAGGATCGAAAATAACCCAGTTGATAATTATTGAAATAAGGCTTCCACGTGTTCTTCTGGCAATAATTGCTGGGGCTGGACTTGCTGCCTCTGGAGCAACAATGCAGGGGGTGTTGCGAAACCCTCTGGTTTCCTCTTACATATTGGGGATTTCCGCAGCTGCTGGTTTCGGCGCCGCCTTAGCCATAGTTCTTGGGATAGGTTTCATAGCGGGGGTTGGCTGGTACTTAGTTATTATCAACGCGTATGTTTTTAGTTGGCTTGCCATGGTGATGGTTTATGGTATCGCACGCTTACGTGGAATAACCCCTGAAACGGTGATTTTGGCAGGAGTAGCCATAGGCTACCTTTTTTCTGCCGCATTATCCCTAATTCAGTATGTGGCACCGGAATATGAAGCCGTGCGCGCCGTGGTTTTCTGGCTTATGGGAGGGCTCAACCATGCAACTTGGGAAAGCATCATAATTCTATTTCCAATAGTCCTCTTGACTATAGTTCTCATGTTGCTGCAGGCTTGGGACATTAACGTGATGAGTATGGGAGAGGAAGTAGCCACAAGTTTAGGCGTTACTCCAAAGAGGGTCTTAGCCATAACTATGGTTTTGGAGACACTGGCTACTGCCAGCATAATATCTTTTACTGGAGTTATCGGTTTCGTTTGCCTAATTTCTCCGCATATCGCCAGAATGTTAATTGGGAGCGACCATAGATTTCTTATACCTTGCAGCAGCCTCATTGGCGCTTGTCTACTCCTTTGCTCTGATACAGTGGGGCGTTTAGTACTTCAACCTACAGAAATTCCTGTTGGAATAGTGACCTCGCTGCTCGGCGTCCCATTTTTCCTCTACATTCTTATAAGTAGAAGGAGGCGAATTTGGAGTTGAAGCTAACAATTAACAATCTCTCTTTCAGTTACAGCAGTTCCCCAGTATTAAAAGGTGTATATTTAGCCGTAGATTTAGGCGAAGTTTTAGGCATCGTCGGCCCTAACGGTTCAGGCAAAAGCACGCTATTAAAATGCATCAACCGAATTTTGAAAACTAAACATAACACTGTTTTTGTCGACGGTAAAGATGTCAGCAAACTCAATCTTAAAGAGTTATCAAAGATTATGGGGTACGTTCCCCAAAGCTCGGTGAGCGTTTTTCCTTTTACAGTCTTTGATATAGTGATGATGGGGCGAACGCCCTACATCCATTGGAGCCCAAGTGAGCAAGATTATGAAATTGTCGCAGAAACATTAGATTTTCTAGGGCTCAGCGATTTGGCCATGCGTCACTTCAATGAGCTTAGCGGCGGCGAACAACAAAAGGTTATAATCGCCCGAGCTCTTGCCCAGCAGCCTAAAATTTTGCTTTTAGACGAGCCCACAAGCAATCTTGACATTAAACATCAGTTGGAGATACTTTGCATACTTAAGGATTTGGCTCAAAGCAAGCATTGCTCTATAATATTGGCAATGCATGATTTAAACATGGCAAGCAGATTCTCAGATAAAATGTTAATGCTTAAAAAAGGGTGTATATTTGCCGTTGGCACCCCAGAAAAAGTGCTAACCGAAGAAAACATAAAGGCAGTCTATGGTATCAAAGCGCAAGTGACAAAATCTATTATGGGTAAGCCCCAAGTTGTTCCCTTGGAACCTTTAACCTACAAGGAAGTCTCAGAAACTCCTTCAAAAGGCGTCTTCTTAACATAAGACAGCTTTAAAGGGGGAAAGGAAATGGCTATACTAAAAATAGCTTACGTCACAACATACATACATGACGTTGAGCCCCTACTTTCAGCAGTTAAATCCGTTAAGAACTGTTATGGCGAAATAGTAGATGTTCAGGTTCGAACAGGCGAAGACTTGGCGTCAGAAAACGTGCTGAAAGAGTTTATGGCATTTGCAGAGAAATCCCACATTGCAATTTTCCACCTTATGGGTGAACCTCCAAACTTCGAAAAAACACTCTCAAAACTTAAAGAGGCTAAAATCCCCATTTTCGCTGGCACTGTAGGTGACGGACGCAGTGCAGAGTTAAAAAGCATTTCAACAGTATCCATGGAAGACTACGAAAAAATTTCGCAGTATTCAAACTACGGCGGAACAAAAAACTTTGAAAACCTACTCCTATATTTAGCAAACCGGTTCGCCGGCTGCGCCTACAAGGTTGAGGCTCCAGAAAAGCTTCCCTGGCATGGAATATACCATCCAGACTTAAAACACATCCTAACCCTAGAGGAATATTTGTCAAAAAAGTATAAGCCAGAAAAGCTTACGGTCGGCATATGGCTTCACCAAACCCACTGGCAATCTGGAGATACAGACTTCGTTGACAGCCTAATCCGAGAAATTGAAAGCAGAGACGCCAACGTTATCCCAGTGTTCTTCACAGGAGTAAAAGATCCCCTTTCAGAAGATGGCGGACTAAAATGGGTCATAGAAAACTATTTCATGAAGGATGGAAAACCCTTAGTCGATGTTGTCGTAAGCCTATTAATGTTTTCTCTATCCATGTATACACAGCAAGATGAAACCGCTGACAACCTCTTAAAAATGCTTAATGTGCCAGTTATAAAGGCAGTTCTGACATGGAACACTTTTGAAGAATGGCAAAGCACTATGCAAGGGCTAAGCCCCGTTGACATACCGCCAAACGTGGTCATGCCAGAATTCGACGGCAAACTTATAACAGTGCCCATAGCAGCAAAAGGCTTCTGCGAAAAAGACCCAACAACCGGAGCCAGAATAATCAAGTTTGCACCTATCCATGAAAGGATTAGAAAACTGGTTAGCTTAAGCCTAAACTGGGCGAAGCTTAAACGCAAACCAAACAGCGAAAAAAGAGTTGCCATAATATTCCACAACTATCCTCCTAGAAATGACACGATAGGAGACGCTTTTGGGCTTGACTCTCCAGCTTCAGTTTTAAACATCCTAAAAGGCTTAAAGGAAGCAGGCTACAAGTTGGATTATCTGCCTGAAAGCGGACAAAAACTCATAGATGATCTAATACAGCGAATGACTAATGATAGGCGATGGGCAAGCCTCCAAGAGCTGGCTGAAAGGGCTGTAGCAAAAATTCCCCTAGACCAATACCTAAAATGGTTTAGCGAACTCCCAAACGATGCCAAAGAAAAAATGGAGAAGCATTGGGGGAAGCCTCCAGGCAAACTCTTCAATTATAATGGTGAGCTGCTTGTTTCTGGAATCATAAACGGCAACATTTTCATTGGGCTTCAGCCGCCAAGAGGTTTCCTAGAGGATCCCGCGTCCATCTACCACAGCCCGGATCTTCCCATGCCCCACCATTACTACGCTTATTACCGTTGGATCAGAGATGTTTTCAAAGCTGACGCTGTAATGCACATAGGCACCCACGGCACCTTAGAATGGCTTCCAGGAAAATCCGTAGGGCTTTCCGCTTCATGCTTTCCAGACATAGCCATATCCGACTTGCCCAATATTTACCCCTACATAATTCTCAACCCTGGCGAGGGTACTCAGGCAAAGAGAAGAAGCTACTGCTGCATCATCGACCACTTAATACCACTCATGCATGAAGCTAAATCCTATGAAGAGATGGCAGAATTGGAACTTCTACTTCAGGAATACTACCATGCAAAAATTTCCGATAAGGGGAAACTTCCCACTCTTCAAAGACAGATATGGGAGAAGGTTTGCCAAGCAAAACTAGAACACGATTTAGGAGCCCGTGAGGAAGCAGCCTTCTCCAACTTTGAAGCCTTCGCAGAAAAGCTTCACGGGTATATCCACGAAGTTTCAGACACCCTTATAGGTGATGGACTGCATGTTTTGGGCGAGCCGCCCCGTGACACGCGCCTAGACGAGTTTCTTGCCGCTTTAACAAGGCTAAGCAACGGCGCCGTTCCATCTTTGAGGGAAGCCATAGCAGAGCTGAAAGGATACACTTTTGAAGACCTGATTGCAAACATGGGTAAAATCACCAGTGAAGGAAAAACCTACGGCGACATAATTAAAGAAGTAAACAGCCTCTCCTTAGAATTGATAAAACATTTTCGAAGCAGAAACTTTCAAAAAGAAACCATAGACGCCGTAACCGAAGAAGTACTCGGCAAAACCAGCCCTAAAGTCAGATTATGCCTAGAATACATAGCGGATTTCCTCGTCCCAGCCTTAGAAGCCACCACCAACGAGTTAATAAATTCCATATCTGCATGCGAAGGCGCCTATGTACCCCCAGGGCCGGCAGGTTCCCCTACAAGGGGTATGGCGGACATTTTGCCTACTGGAAGAAACTTTTACTCTGTAGATCCCCGCGCTATACCGTCTCAGGCTGCTTGGCAAGTAGGCGTTTCTCTGGCTAATTCAATAATTGAACGATATATAAGGGAAGAGGGGAAATACCCTGAAAGTGTAGCTATTGTTGTTTGGGCCACGGACGCCATGAAAAATAAGGGCGACGACATGGCGGAAATCCTTTATCTAATGGGGGTTAAACCAGTCTGGGAGAAAACCAGCGGCAGAGTCACTAGCTTAGAAGTTATTCCCCTCGAAGAGCTGAAACGCCCCCGCATCGACGTCACCGTACGAGCAAGCGGACTTTTCAGAGACACTTTCCCAAACGTCATCTACCTAATCGACGAGGCTGTGGAATTAGTTGCCAATCTAAACGAGCCTCCGGAGCTTAACTACGTGGCCAAACATGTGCAATCCGAAGCAGAAGAGCTTACCACAAAAGGCATAGATCCGGAGGAGGCAAAAACGCAAGCATATTGCAGAGTTTTCAGTGATCGTCCAGGCGCCTATGGCTGCGGAGTAAGCGACCTCATAGACTCGAAGAACTGGAGAAGTCAAAAAGACTTGGCGGAAGTCTATGTTACATGGGGATGCTACGCTTACAGCCGCAAAAAATATGGTTTCCGCAGCCCTGAACTTTTTAAGAAACGCTTAAGCAAAGTTGAATTAACCGTTAAAAACATTGACACCCGTGAATATGATTTGCTGTCTGGCGACGACTGGTACGACTCCCACGGCGGCATGGACTTAACTATAAAAACTCTTAGCGGTAAGACCCCCCGCTCCTATTATGGAGACAGTTCAGACCCTAAAAGGGTCAAAATAAGAAGCACTGAAGAAGAAATTAAACACGTGTTCAGAGCGCGTCTCCTAAACCCCAAATGGATTGAAAGCATGAAAAGACACGGCTATAAGGGTGCAGGAGACCTCTCCAGAACAATAGATTTCGTATTCGGCTGGGACGCAACAGAAGAAGCCATTGAAGACTGGATGTATGAAGAGCTTGCCGAAAAATACGCTTTAAACCCTGAAATGCAAGAATGGTTAGAAAAAGTGAATCCTTACGCCCTTCAAAATATGCTGGAGCGCCTTTTGGAAGCCATTGAAAGGGGACTATGGCAAGCCACCGAAGAAATGAAGAAAAAACTCCAATCGCTTTACCTTAGTGTTGAAGGTATATTGGAAGGAATTACAGAAAAATAATAGGAGAAAAAAGAGGGAAAAGATGTAAAATGGAAAAAAGGGTAATAAACTTAAAAATTGAAGGACCAAAAGCGGAAATACTCTACCATAAATATCGCAACTGTGACATGAAAACTCTTCTAGTTTCTTTTAACGGGGAAAAACGTAGAATCTTATCCACTTGGGATGGATATAGACTGGTAAAATTTGTAGGCAACGTTTCTGTTCCCCAGTCTTTGGCAGAGTACACCATGAAGAACTATGAAATGTTTGAAAGGGAACTCCCACAATCCTTGGGAATAAACCCCGAGGAGATTTCCTTCTTATCTACAGGTGCTGACATGGATAATTTGGCTGTATGCGAAAGGTCTTATCAAGAGTTTAGCGTGTGCTGCTTAGCTACTGGAGGAACTGGCAACGCTTTAAGGTCAGGAGTGGATGGGGCAAGCTATATGGAAAAAGATGGAAAATTCGAGTATACACCTGGAACAATCAACATGATACTTCTTTTCAATGTTGCATTAAGTAGCGGAGCCATGGCAAGAGCCATAATCACTGCTACTGAGGCGAAGACAGCAGCTCTGCAAGACCTAGGCGTCAGAAGCGCATATTCCCGCGAAAACTTGGCCACTGGCACAGGAACAGACAACATCATAATTGTTTCTGGAAGAGACTCTGAAATGCCTCTGCGCTGGACTGGAGGCCACACAAAAATTGGAGAGCTTATAGGTGTATCCGCTAGGCTTGCAGTTATTGAAGCGTTGGAAAAGCAGGAAGGAGCAACTGCACATTGGAGGAAGTCATAGCAACTGAAGATCTTTCTAAAAAGTACGGCGAAATCTGGGCAGTTAAAAATTTAAGTTTAAAGGTTTTTTCCGGCGAGATTTTTGGTTTTTTAGGGCCCAATGGGGCAGGTAAAACCACCACCATACGTATTTTAACTACTTTGACTAAGCCAACTTTCGGGCGGGCATGGGTTGACGGCTTCGACGTTGTAGAAAAGCCTGAAAAGGTTAGGGAAACCATCGGGGTGATGCAGCAGCATCTAAGTTTGGATAGAGATTTAACCGTAAGAGAGAACATGGAGCTCCGCGCTCGTCTACATCATTTCGGCGCCTATGAACGTAAAAGGCGTATAGCTGAACTGCTTGACTATGTGGGGCTTACAGAGCATGCTGACAGAACCGTAGATGAGCTTTCCGGCGGATTGCAAAGGCGGGCAATGATAGCGTGTTCCTTAATACATAAGCCTAAACTCCTTTTCCTCGATGAGCCTACAGTAGGGTTAGACGCTCATACGAGGCGCCGCATGTGGGATCTGATCCGCCGCCTCAACGCCGACGGCGTCACTATCTTCCTCACAACGCATTACATTGAGGAGGCTGAAGCCCTCTGTCACCGTGTAGGGATAATCCATGAAGGACAGTTGATAGCCCTTGACAACCCTTTCGAGTTACGTCGAAAGATAGGCCTTTTTACAGTGGTAACCGTCATAGAGAATGGGAACGCTTCCTACAAGTATTTTCCTAACAAAACAGCTGCCACCCAATACGTTCAAAGTCTACCCTCAAATGTTAAAACCATTGTTGTGCGCGAGTCAAACTTGGAGGACGTTTTCTTAGAATTGACTGGGCGGGGAGTAAGTGATTAAATGAAAGCGTTAATAGATGTTTACACAGTTTTTTGGGCGGATCTAAGAGTTTTGAAACGCCACCTAGTTCGAACCATAGCAACAAGCCTCATAAACCCTTTACTATATCTTTTGGCCTTCGGCTACGGCCTTGGAAGAGGAATAAGCTTTGAAGGCTACAGCTATCTCGACTTTGTCGTTCCGGGGATAATTGCCCTCACAGCTATGACAAGCAGCTTCAACGGTTCAGGATCAAAGCTTCATGTAGATCGCCTCTTCTACAAATGCTTCGACGAGTACCTAATGGCTCCAGTAAACATTTTTTCAATAGCCATAGGCAAAGCCCTCATAGGTGTGGTGCGCGGAATTATAAGCTCTGCAGCTCTGCTGTTTGCAGGTTTAATAATTTCACCTAAAATTGTCGCCAGTCCCATGCTGCCCATATTCGTTTTAGTGCTATTTATCTCATGCTCTGTTTTTGCCTTCTTAGGAGTGCTTGTTGCCCTGTTAGTCAAATCCCATCAAGACATGAACACTTTCAGCACTCTGATACTTCTTCCTATGACTTTCCTCAGCGGCACTTTCTTTTCGCTTGAAGGCCTTCCTGAAACGCTTAGAAACGCATTATATTTTCTCCCTTTAACTCACTCAAGCCAATGCCTAAGGGCAGCAGCCCTAAACCAACCATTTCCCTTGGCGTCTCTACTAGCGCTTATGGGCTTCGGAGCCCTTTTCTTTTTAGGAAGCGTTTTGGCGTTAAAGAAAACGAGCGTTTAAGATGCTTTCAAGCAGTTTCGAAATAATAGTGCCGAAATTATATGCAATAGAAGATAGTTCTATAGGAAAGTTACCAGAGGTTCATAAGGTCTCATTTAGTAGCCCGGGATACGTGACTTATCTCGTTTAAATTTCTCAAATTCAGAAAATCACGGGTTATACAAGATATCAGGTTAAATAGCGACAAGCTGTATAAACAGAAAATTTATAAAAGAAAAGAGAAGCATAATCGTGTCTGTGAGTAAGCTACTGAAAAAAGAGATGAAAATATGGTAGCAATTGAGAAGAAAAGTTTTGATTCACCTGATGATGTTATGAAACCAGGAGAGAAGATGAAAGTTGAGGTTATTACAATAGGCGGTTTCACGTTTCAGAAAGTCACGGCACAACCTGGATGGCAATGGTCAAAGCACCTCAAACCCGTCGTGAAAACCGAGAGTTGTCAAAAGCACCATCTCTTTTTATATGATTTCAGGTAGGCTACTTGTACGCATGAATGACGGAAAAGAAAAAGAATATGGTCCAGGTGAGGTAGGCGTGATACCTCCTGGACATGACGGCTGGACCATCGGAAACGAACCTGCGGTTTGGCTTGAAATCCCCCATTAAAAGTAGAGACGTCAAAAGCCCACGCTATTCTTCATCAGTCGTCAATTGCCATGGCAGGTTAAAAAGCGGGTTTAGATTCGAGTTATAGCGCTATCCTCTGCACAATCACTTATCTGAGAGTTTGAAGGTCGTCTTGACCTGGGGTTGATGGTAGCCCGGGGGAGATTCGAACTCCCGTCGGCGGGTCCAAAGCCCGCCATGCTTGTCCGCTACACCACCGGGCTTCTTTAGGAGATTGTGCGTCAACTCTTAGATATGTGGTTTTTGATTAAAAGTTTCCTTTCACCGCGTATCTTAAGCATATGCTTCCTAACTTTCTCAATAGTCTCTTTTGTCTCCTGTTTTTCCACATCGCCTAGGTTTAGGAACTTTATTATGTTCTGGTAGTTTTTGGGGTTTTTCTTCTCTAGGCTTTCAAGCGAGGCGATTAAGCATGTGTAGTCTATCTTTAGTTTTTCCATAGAGGATTTCAGCCATGCATAGTTTTCAATCATTGGGAGGAGTATGCTGTTTAGGTAATGCGTTGCTTCAGCAATTTTTTTGGAGGCTATCAACGCGTTTGTTCGCAGAAGTGCGCCATGCAGAAAGGCTGGGTTGAAGTAGTATTCAAGTTTTGTTTTAACCTTAAAATGTGCCTTTTCAAGTGTTTTGAGGTTTTGCTTAACTGTGAAGCTTATTTCGTCCCAAACATTTCTTAAAAGCCTCAACTTCTCTTCAACAACGCCGCTATCAAGCCTTTCAAGTTCTGCCATTTCCAAATATTCCTTAAAAAGGTGGGGCATCCCAAGCTTTCTGGTTGAAGCTTCAGCTTTTTCTATAAACCGGCTGTTTGAGAAGGGTTCAAGGGCTATCTCTGATAAAACCTTCAGAGTGTTTTCCATGGCTACTGGGGCGAAGAACTTGGTGCTTCGGAAGTCTCCTTTTGAAAGTGCTGATGTGGCACGGCTTAAGTATATGTCAGAGTCGATTATGTGGGCTTCGGTTCTTATTTCCACTCTTTCTGGTGTACTGTAAGATTTGGTTATCCACAGTTTGGCGTTTGCCAGCGACCAATCTCGGTCGTAAAGAATCTGGGCTTCGTAGAGTTTCTGGTCTATCTCTGGAGGAATCAAGCTGTGAATCCAGCGTTTAGGGATGAAATCTAAATCTATGAGTAAGCCGTTAAGGGCGATTCTCTCTACATACTCGTCTTCAAAGTTGCCGCTGCTAACGACAAGTAGGTCAACATCGCTTGAGGCCACAGCGTCTCCACGGCTCCAACTTCCGAACAAGCCTACACCGTAAACCTCCTCCCTAACCATCAGCTCCTTAACAACTTTCTCTAAAGTTCTCCTTACTTTTTCTGGGAGTCCTATCATGTCAGCGTCGCTCTTTCAGTAAATAAATACTGGTTTAAATATTCAAAATTTGTGAAGAACTTTTCAGATTACCCGTATTTCCAAGTTTAGCCTCAAGAATAGGTGCATAAAGACCCAATATAAAAGTAAGCAGTCACAACATTCTTATGTAACTCTCCTGAATGTACGAGGAGACAATAACTTTGAACGAGTAAGCTGAATCTGTTATTGAAATATAGCGGCCTCTGCATTCGATTAGTTGACCAGTTTGAAGGTTAAGCAAGTAAGGCTGATCATAGGCTATTGTTAAGGTTGGGAAACTGTTCCAAGTTGTGTTATCCCATTGGATGTTCTCCGTTTGGAAGTCTTCATCTACCCGCACAACTTGGGTTATGTTTATCACTATAACTGCGGGGAATACGTGGTAAGTGCTAAATCCCTCGGATTTATGGTTCAGTTCTATTTTGGTGATTATTCCCTGCACCGTGAGGTTTGAATCCGCTGTGCGGGTCCAGTTTTCCGGACTTAGGGGATTAAGATATCTGTAGATGCCTATTGAAACTGTAATGGTTATTATGAGAATGATGGTGAAGAGCACCATTAGAATCCAGTTACGTTTTCGTTTTTCTTGTTTTGACATATTTAGCAAGCCCTTAAGTCGCCCCGTAAAGGTTGACTTTACTTTAAGATTTGTTTTATTTAAATTTAAACCGTAAAGCTTATATATTAAAACATTTCATCTGCTTAGAGCGCGGGGCCGAATGGCTGTCTTCTATTCCGATTTGATGAGGAAAATGAAAAGGTGACGGTTCTACGCAAAATTAAGTGGGGATAAAAATGAGCGTGAAAGAAAGCGGAACACGGCAACGCCTAGTAGATAAGTGCCCAGAATGTGGTAGTGTAAACCTTATCCATGACTACGATACTGGCGAGACTGTATGCGGTCAGTGCGGGCTTGTACTTCATGAGCAAATGATGGATAAAGGACCGGAGTGGCGGGCATTCACACAAGAAGAGAAAGCCTCAAGGAGCCGTGTGGGCGTGCCAACATCCTATTCTGTTCATGATAAGGGATTGTCAACAGCCATAAGCCAAGTGGACCGCGACGCCTTCGGAAGAAAGCTTCCCTTGTCAACACGTTTGCAGATGTGGCGTTTGAGGAAGTGGCAGATACGTTCAAGGGTACACTCCTCCATAGACAGGAACCTTGCCCAAGCAATGGCTGAGCTTGACCGCCTCTCAGACAAGGTATACATTCCACCGCCAATCAAAGAGAAAGCCGCAGTTATTTATCGTAAAGCCTTAGACAAGGGCCTAGTCCGCGGCAGATCCATTGCAGCTATAGCTGCAGCTGCGCTTTATGCAGCTTGCCGTGGAAGTGGAACCCCAAGAACCTTGAGAGAAATAGCCGAAGCCAGCCTAGTAGATAAGAAAGACGTGGCTCGCTGTTATAGGCTTTTGCTCCGTGAACTTGACGTGCAAATGCCCATAGCTGACCCCTTAACATACATATCAAAAATCGCGGAAAAAATAGGAATTTCAGGTAAAACCCAGGGACTTGCCATCCAAATTCTCCGAGAAGCCAAAAAGAGGAGAGCTGCAGCAGGCAAAGACCCCATGGGATTGGCTGCCGCAGCGCTTTACATTGCTTGCTTGCAAGGTGACGAAAAGAAGACTCAGAAGGATATTGCTGAAGCTGCGGGGGTAACCGAGGTCACCGTTAGAAACCGCTACAAAACTTTAAAGAGACAGCTTAACCTAGAACTGCCAGACTAGCTAGGCTTCTGGTTTTTATTCTTCCTTTTCGCTTTTTTCAAGTTCCATAACTATTGGTCCTGTGTACCCACAGTTTTCGCAAATGTACTTTTTTGGTGTTAGCCAATAGTCAAGACTGCTGGACAAACGGATTTTTGGGCTTCCGCATCTTGGACAGTATATTTTTGATGGGGCAGAATGCTTTAAGGTCTTGAGTACCTCGCGCATGTTTTGCAGTATTTTCACGGGCTTACACCTTTTGTGGGCGGCTATTGGACTTCTATGTTTTCTGCGGGATATCCAAGTCTTACAAGGTATTGCTGAACTTTTTCACGGTGGTCCCCTTGAAGGATTATTTGCCCGTTTTTGGCGGTTCCTCCGCAAGCGCAGAAGCTTTTAAGTTTCTGGGCGAGGTTTCCAAGGTCTGTGTCCTTGTCATCTATACCTTCCACTATGGTTGTTGGTCTGCCAAACTTTCTTGTTTCAAATCTTATACGAATCCTTTGCTGTTCTTTTCCTATTTCGCCGCAGACGCACAAATCTTTGGGAAGCCCGCATATTGGACAGATATCAGCCATGACGCTCAGACTCTACAATGGAAACAGCGGTATATAAAACTTTCAAATTTAGACTATAAAAGATTCGTATAAAAGAGTTGCACGGGCGAATACTATGCCACTATGCCCATTCGGTGGAGTTCTTCGCGGAGGCTTTCCCTTATCTGTTTTAGGCTTTGCCTTTTCTCCACATATTCGTCGCCGTTTATCCTTCCAGCCTTAAACGCTTCATCTAGCTCAAGGAGTTGGCTGCTTATTTCTGTTATTCTCGCCCTTATCTGGTCAATGTAGGATGCTGCCTTCTCTTCGGCTATAACCTCTGAAGGAGTTAACGTCATTTTTATAACTCCGTCCTCAATTCGCAGTATTCTATCAGCTGCTCTTGCAACGCTGGGATCATGGGTAACCATGACTACGGTTTTACCCAACTCTTTGCTCACTTTAACCAAATAGTTAACCACTATTTTTGCGTTAACAGTGTCCAACTCGCCTGTAGGCTCGTCAGCCAGCAGAACAGGCGGGTCGTTTGCCATGGCAGCTGCAATGGCTACACGTTGCTGTTCTCCGCCGCTCAGTTCTTCTGGTTTATGGCGGGCTCGTTCTGTTAAGCCGACTATTTCAAGAAGTTCCTTTACCCGTTTTGTTCTGGTTTCCCTTGGAACACCTAAGGCTATCATGGGAAGCTCAACGTTTTCAGCCGCAGTCAACGTTGGAATTAAGTTTAATGTTTGGAATATGTGGCCGACGGTCTTCCTTCTATAGTCAACAAGTTGGGATGTCTGCAAAGCGGTAACCCCTATGTCACCGACTTGGACATAACCTCCTGTAGCTTGGTCAAGTCCGCCAACAATGTTTAGCAGCGTTGTTTTTCCGCTTCCACTTGGGCCTACAATAGCGACTATTTCGCCTTCTTTGACTTCCATGTTTAGGCCTCTTAGGGCTTGAACTTCCACGTTTCCAAGCCTGTAGATTTTAATCAAATCTTTGGCTATGATTTTCATTCCTTTCAAAGTCTCACGATCCTTTCAACTTTTGATATGTATCTTTTTGTTAGCAAAAGCGTGGGGATTATTGTTGATGCAAATATTAGAGTTAAGCATGTTGCTAAGAGCGTTATGACTTCTGGTGGAAAAACCATTTTGTGCATAACAAGCGAATAAGCGGAAAGTGTAGCGTTGGAAGCTGCTATATTGCCGTGCACCACAATCAATCCAACTATAACGCCTAACACTACTGAAAAGGCTATAACTGCCAAGTTTTCCGTTAAAAGCATGGTAACCAACTGTTTAAAGGATAAGCCGCGGGCGCTCATAATTGAGGCTTCCCTTTTCCTCTCTTGAAGGCTTACCAGGGTTGCTAATCCAACTGCTACCGCAGCGGCCATTATAGAGAAGAGCACTCCTATACGTTGGATGTTTAGAGAGCCGCTAAGCAAAAGGTTACTTTGATAGGTTTCAAGCTCTTCTGCAACAGAGCGAACGTAGCTGACGTTATCCATTTTTTGAATTTCAGAGGCAACCGCCTTTCCATCGGCTGAGGGTTCTAACTTTACCAAAACTGTGGCGGAAGGTTGATAGTCCAAAATTAAAGAGTGTAAAAGACCAGTGGGCGCATAAGACCAGAAAATTCTTCCTCCTCCAATATACTGTTGGGTAACTTCTGGGCCGAAAAATCCAACTATTTTCAGTTCAAATATTGAAGAGCCTATTGTCATGGTTATGTTGTCTCCCAACTTTTTATCCAGGCTTAACGCCACCGTGCGCTCTAAAATTATGGTTTGATTATTGGTTTTCATTTGCTGGAAAGCTTCCGCAACACCGTTTCCGCTGAACCATTCCTCTTCGTAGTAAGCTGTTGAAAGCCAAGTGTCTGGGTTAATCATGCGAATTTGCCTTTGGTATGCGTCTCCAGGCAGTGTTCCACCAAGGGAATATTCAAGCGTTAGAGAATCTACCCCTGAAAGATTTCCTATTATGTTTAATGTTTGAGAAATATTGGTTGTTGAGGCTAAAGCGACGCGTATGTCCGCGCCAACGTCCGCTTTAACTTGACGAATTATATAGTCCTGTTCGCTTGCAACCGCTCCTATTGTTTGAAAACTATAGCCAACTATTAAAGCAATTAGAAAGGCTATGGAAGCAACTCTCACAGGATTTCTCTGAACATTCCTCATTGCTAAAGTTCCTAAGTCGCCAAGAAACCTTGCAGCACGAGCGACAAGCTCTTGAAACTTCACGGAACCGCTAATAAATATTTTGGAGAAACCCCAGAAGAAAAGCAGCGGCCCAATATAGGTTAAAACGGTGTCTATGATTATCCATATGCCTAAAAGTATTATGAGGAAAATGTTGGTGAAGGGCGGTGGAGCCCCAGCGAAAACTTGAACCAAGTTTATGCCGAAAAGGAACATAACAATTTTATAAAGTCCCAAGGAGAAAGCTAACCAGGGCAAACGCTGCTTGTGAGGCTTAAACTCCTCCGTATACGTGTACTCTCTCAGAGCTTCCACTGCTGGAAGTTTTGCAGCCTTTCTGGATGGGCGGAAAGTGGAAAGCAGGGTTATAGCCAAGCCAAAAATCACGGTTATGATTATTACTCCGGTGCTTAAAACTGGCGGCGTTCCCAAAGCGCCGTTGCTGCCCGCAGTGAAAATTGGCCCAAGCAAGAAACCTATTCCTACGCCTAACAGTCCACCCATTATTCCTATCATTATAGATTCTGTCAGAAAAAGCCTAAAAAGCTGCGCGTTCGAAAAGCCCTTAGTCAGCAGTAAACCAATCTCGCGTCTTCTCAGATTGTAAGATACGTCTGAAACTGTTGTTCCCACATACCAAGCTACAAAGAAAACTGGGAGCGCCACAATGAAAAATGAGAAGCGCATGGATATGCTTGTAAACTGGTACATTTTGAGAATATTTTCCAAATTGTTGCTTGCATACATGCCGTATTTGGCTGTTCGATCGTTCACTTGAAGCGTAACCTTCCTAACAGCATTCAAAGAGTTTGGAATATCCCAAGGATTAACCAGCGAATTTCTGTCTATGTAAACTAGGATTTGCGTCGAAAAGGGAAGACTGTAAGTTGGAACATCTTCGGGGAGATTGTCTAAAATTTTTGCAAAGGTTTCTTCCCAACTCACAATAAGAAGCAAGTCTCCAAATGCCAGGGCGCCAGAGCGCCTCTCCACATGCACATACGCTTGCCCCGGGGAAGATTGATATATGGTAACAGGTCCACCCCATTCTCCTGCGGCAATAGAATATGCCTCATCATTAAGTTCCACAAAGCCCACAACTTTAAGAGGTAAAACCAGAAATTTCTCTTCCCAAGCAGTGCGATATGTAAAGTTCAACGTTATGACGCTGTTTAAGGCTATTCTATTAGCTGCTTTAGAGCCAACCCAAACATAGGTTTCGTTGGCTCCAAGCTTGGCAGAACCTTGCGAAAGCACGGTTAAGCCATCATAAACACTAGAAACATTAGATGTTCCCACGGTCAAAATAAACAAACCCTCATGGGATGTTATATTCTCAACATAAAGACAGCTACCTCTTGACAGGATTTCCACACTTTTCACACCCTTGACTTGTTTAACCTCTGCAACTGCTGTTTCCCAAACACTGGAATTTATAATGGAACCACTGCTGACAACGATGTCTACGGGTATGCTGCTCAGTTGTTGGGTTAAGGCCGCCTTTGCGGTGGTGTCTGCTCCGATGTTAATTCCCGCAAAGAAAGAAGAGGCAAGCATAACTCCCAATAACAATGCAGCGAAAAGCCCGAAGGAACGTAAAACTCTTTTTAATGCGTAAGAGAGCATAAGCGGAAGCACCGTCAATTAAAAGATTTTCTAAACTTTATTTAAGGCTATGCTTTAGAACAGTTTAAAGGCGCTTATCTTTTAAAACTTTATATCGCTAGTTGTTCATTTTTGAATTGAAAAGCCATGATTCTAAACAAGATAAAGAAAAGAGACGGAAGAATAGTTGATTTCAACCCTGAAATGATTAAGAACGCCATTCACAGAGCTTTTTTAGCTGTTGAACTTGAAGATGGCGAAAAAGCTGAAAAATTAACCAGCGAAGTGGTTAGTCTTTTAGGAGAAAGGTTTAAGGAGAAAATTCCTTCCGTAGAAGACGCTCAAAATGTTGTTATAGAAGTTCTAAGTAAAAACGGTTACGAAAAGGTTGCATCAGAATATCAAGCATATAGGGAGAAGAAGAACGAAATAAGAAGGCTTAGAAAGAAGCTTGGAATAGAAGAGCCGAAGCTTACAGTTAACGCCCTTGAAGTTTTGAAGAAACGTTACTTGCTGAGGGATGAAAGTGAACGCATTATTGAAACCCCTGCTCAAATGTTTAAAAGGATAGCAAAAGCCGTAGCGCGAATAGATAGAAAATACGGCGATGATCCAAGAGAAAGCGAAGAAACCTTTTATAGACTTATGGCGAGGCTTGAGTTTATTCCCAACTCGCCAACGCTTTTCAATGCTGGAACAAGGCTAGGCCAATTGTCCGCATGTTTCGTTCTACCAGTTGAAGACTCTTTGGAAAGCATTTTCACAACCGTGAAAAACATGGCTTTAATTGAAAAGAGCGGCGGAGGAGTAGGCTTCGACTTTTCAAGGCTTAGGCCTAAAGGCGACATTGTAATGTCAACGAAGGGCGTAGCCTCTGGACCAGTAAGTTTCATGAGGGTTTTCGACACCGCAACCGAGGTCATTAAGGCTGGAGGAAAAAGAAGAGGTGCCATGATGGGAATATTGCGAGTAGACCACCCAGACATCCTTGAGTTCATAACTTCAAAGCAGCGTCCCGGATTCCTCTCCAACTTTAATATTTCCGTCGCCGTGACCGACGAGTTCCTCAAAAACCTTGAGGAAAACGGTGAATACTGGCTTGTAAACCCGAGAAACAAGGAGAAAACTGGAAAACTAAAGGCAAGGGAAGTTTGGGATTTAATGGCGAGATCCGCATGGGCAAGCGGAGACCCCGGCGTAGTGTTTATAGACGAGATTAATAGGCATAATCCAACACCAGAAGTCGGCAAAATCGAGTCCACCAACCCCTGTGGCGAGCAGCCGTTGCTCCCCTATGAATCCTGCAATTTGGGGTCAATTAACCTTTCAAGGATGGTTGAGGGTGGGGAAATACTTTGGGATAAGCTTAGGGAAACGGTTAGAAACGCTGTTCATTTTCTGGATAATGTTATAGACGCCAACAAATATCCTTTAAAGGAAATTGAAAAAATAACGAGGGCCAATAGGAAAATTGGTTTAGGCGTTATGGGATTCGCTGACATGCTCATAAAGCTTGGGATCCCCTACAATTCTGAAAAGGCTTTAGAACTTGCTGAAAGACTGATGAAGTTTATCAACGAGGAGGCCCACAAAAAGTCTGAGGAAATCGCCGAGAAAAGAGGCTCCTTTCCAAACTTTGAAAAGAGCATTTGGAAAGACAAGTATAAGGCTATGCGAAACGCCACTGTAACAACTATAGCTCCTACGGGGAGCATAAGCATAATAGCTGGGTGTTCTTCTGGAATCGAGCCTATATTCGCGGTCTCTTTCATAAGAAACGTGTTGGACGGCACAAGGCTTTTTGAAATTAACCCGCTTTTTGAAACCATGGCTAAGGAAAGGGGCTTTTATGATGTCCAACTTTTTGAAGAGGTAGCCAAAACTGGTTCTGTTCAAAAAATTGCCAAAATCCCAGAAGATGTTAAGAGGCTTTTTGTGACCGCTTTAGATGTAGCACCTGAATGGCACGTGCGAATGCAGGCGGCTTTCCAGAAATACACGGATAACGCTGTTTCAAAAACTGTTAACATGCCCTACGAGGCGAATGTTGAAGACGTTAGAAAAGTGTTCGAGTTGGCCTGGAAGCTGAAGTGCAAGGGCGTAACCGTTTTCCGTTATGGAAGCAAA
>JBNASL010000013.1:0-22856 GCA_049717905.1 Candidatus Bathyarchaeales archaeon
CCCGGGTTCAAATCCCGGCGGACCCGCTCTAAAAACAATTGTTGAATACAAGGTTAAAGGAGCATTGTTATTTAATTTGGTCTTAAGGTCGCTTAATTTTTCTAATAATGCTTATTTAGTGGTTTTAGTTTTCAGATTTGTTTAGGCGATGAAGCTCGCCTTTAACCGCCCTTGCTTCTGCATGTGCAGGGGCTGATAGCTTCTACCCAGCATCTAAATTCGCAAGAGGCAAATGTAAAATGTGCGAAGTAGGGCGGTTTAACTGGAGAAGCACAATCATAGATTTAGAAAGCGTATACTTTAATTGGGAAACTTTAGCCAGAAGCGTTGCAGATTACGTTGTAAGCCGACAGAATGAAGACGGAGGCTACACTTTCTGCAGGTACACAGACTCAAACGCGCAGGACACTTATTTTGGACTGGCAATTTTAGACTTGTTAGGGGTTCCCTTTCCAAATGTTAAACAAACAATTGAGTGGCTGCGCAAGTTTGTTCCAGACAGTCTCTATTCGCATTATCATGTGAATAAAGCGTTAAAGCTTTGTGGGCAAGGGCTGAGCAAACGCCTTAAAGCCTTTCTTCATTCCACGCAGTTAGATAAAGGAAAATTGAACATGGATGTTTACGTGGAAGTTGCCTCTGAGTTTGAAACCGTTTTCATGACAACAGAGCTCATTAATATGGCAGGAATTGCAATTGACCGCCAAAAAGTGGCAAAATGGCTTTTAAATTACCAGAACAGGGACGGCGGTTTTGGAGTTGGCGACAATTCAAGTTTGAACGCGACCTATCACGCTGTAGCTTCCCTTCATAATCTTGGCTATCCAGTGAAGTTGCTCAATGAGACCCGTGAATACGTTAGAGCGTGCGAAAAGCCGTCTGGAGGCTTCACCGTTGCGCCAAATACTTTCAGTCCTTACATGGAGCACACATACTATGGGGTAACAACTCTAAGTTTGATAGGTGAAAAAATAAAGTACCCTAAAAAGACTGCCAGTTTTGTTTTTAACTGTCGAAACACTAATGGAGGCTTCGCAAGGTCAGAAGTTGGGATATCAACTTTCGAAGACACATTTTATGCTGTCAGTATACTGCGAACAATCAGCAGACAGTGAGGCCGAGCATATGAGCATAGACGCCACATATTTTCGCCTTGAAAGAGTCATCGGAAGCAGCGCAGAATGTTTTTTATGTGCGTTAGAAGAGGAAATTGAAAGAAAGTACATCGACGCGTACCTTTCTGAGCTTGTCATGGATGCTAAAGTAAGAGAAAAAATCGTTGAAAGTAAGGGATTTTGCAATCACCATTCATACAAAATGCTCATTATGGCAAGTAAACCGGAAAGTCCAGATGGCCATGGAATCGCTCTAACCATGCAAAACATCATAGAAAAACTCATTCAAGATTTACGTAAACATAAGAAGAATCTAGAAGACGTTTTTACCCAGACATGGAACGAGAAAAAGTGTCCAGCATGCGTCCACATTGCAAATTTCATGAAAATTTACGACAAAAAGATTGTGGAGCTTCTTTCTTCAAACCACATAGAGTTTCTTAAGCTCTTAAAGAAATCCAAAGGACTCTGTATTCCTCATTTTACAGCATTAATACGTGAAGTGGCAAAAGATGTTAGAGAAGGCAAACAAGACATAATTTACGCTTTAGTGGAAGTTGAAGAGAGAAATCTCCTTCGGCTGAATCAGGAGCTTTCTGAGTACGTTAAGATGCAGAGTTATGAGTTTTCAGATGAACACCGAAAAGATTTGGAAAACATACTATTGAGAAGCATCCAGAGGATAGCTGGCAGGCGTGAAATAAACTTTCTTCCGCGGGTTTAAAGTAATAACTGCTGCAGACTGAACGCGAAAAAGAAGTTGTTCAGTCTAATTTTGGTGCGGTTGTATGCTTCATAATCGGTTGTGAGCGGAAATTATAAATTGGTAATGTAATAATAGATGGTAAGCGCCTTAAGATTTAACTGGTCCTTGTGTAAGGGGAGTAAGGTTATGAGCACGCACGCAGAAGAGTTAAAACTTCGCCTAATGACTATTGAGCTTCTTAGAACTGCAAAGTATAAGCGTAACATCACATATCGTGAATTGTCTTCTAAGACTGGTTTGCCCGTGACTGTTTTAAGCAGATATGCAAAAGGGCATGTTTTGCCCAATGCGGAAAGGGCGAGGCAGCTTTGGAAGGTTTTAACAAAGTTTGTTGGTTTAGAGAATGAGCTTCGCAGTAGAATAAAGTTTAATGAGGACGGTTATTTTGACAACACCGAAATAATAGGAGATTTTAACATTCTCCAGCAGGCAGCCAACCATGCGCTTGCAAACTTTGCTGGAAAACGAGTTACAAAGGTTTTTACAGCTGCTGTAGACGGGATTCCCTTGGCGGCTATGGTGGCAAACGCCCTTGGAGTTAACCTTGTAATAGCCAAAAGAAGCAAGGAGGTTGGAGTTAAAGAGTTTCTTGAGGAGACTTACGCGCTTAAAGATTCTGGAGTTACCATGACGCTTTATGTGCCTAAAGACGCTATTAAAAAGCGGGACAGTGTCTTAATAGTGGACGACATGATTAAAACTGGGGAAACCCAGGCTGCCCTTGTAAGTCTGGTGCGCAAAGCTAAAGCTGAAATTTCCGGAGTTTTCTCTCTAATAGCCGTCGGAGACGAGTGGAAGGCAAAAATGAAACTGCCTGAAGGATGCCCAGTGGAAGTCATAACTTACATTAAAAAAGTCTAAAAAGTGTGCAGTCGCCTCGCATAGGGCAAGATGCACATTTCCGTTTCCTACAGAAATCCTTACCTAATCGAAGCAAGGCGGATTCAAAGTTTACGAATGATTTATTGGCTAACCTGTTTTTAGCCCAAAAATTCCCAAGACGCTGCAATGCTTCCTGAGGCTTTTCATCCTTTATTATTCCAAGGTTTCGGGCTGCAAGAACAACTAGGCTTGTAGGGTTCGGTTTGGCTTTCTCCCAGATACCGCGGAGTTCCCTTAGGAAAATGTTGACGGTCACGTCGCCTATGCCTTTTCCAAGAGTTTTTAGCTCCGCCTCCAAAGCATGCGGGTTCAAGGCTTTTTCATGAATTTTTGTCAGTTTCCCATCATGTTTTTCCACGAGGTTTCGCATAACCATCAAAAGTTTATCAGCTGTTTTAAAATCGTAGCGAGTATAACTTCCCTCGTCTAGAATTCTTACAAGCCCATCCCATCCAGTTTCAAGGATTCTTTCAGGGGTTAAAACATTGTATTTTTTTGAAGCACTTGTAAGTTTTAATGGCTGCAACCTCTGTTATGGGCGCCCCGAAAAGTATGGAAGCCAAAAACCACTTGAAAATCTCCTCTTCCCTTCCGCTTTCCAAATTTATGCCTAAAATTTCAGAGTGTTTCCTCCCAAAATTTTCAACTAAAAACTCGAGGCTTTCCCGCTTCAATCTGACGCCATCCTATATTTAACAGATTTATACTGCACAAGCATAAAACGGTTAGGTGAGGTATAGGCATTTATGCGGACAATAGAGTGGCACGACGGAAAAGTGATAACAATAAACCAGTTGAAGCTTCCAAGGGAAACAGAGTTCTTGGAGATGCACAGCTGTGGCGAGGTGGCTGAAGCCATAAAAACCATGAAGATAAGGGGTGCGCCTCTACTTGGCGCGGCTGCAGCCTACGCGCTTGCCTTAGTAGCTTACCATTCAAAGGCAAAAAAGCAGAACGAGTTAATAGATGAGTTGGAAAGGGCTACGGAAACACTGAAAAAGACTAGGCCTACTGCGGTGAATCTCTTCTGGGCTTTGAACCGCGTGTTAAACAAGGCGCGGAGCCTTCATGGAAGCCCTAAAGAGTTAGCTGAAGCAGTGGTTATGGAAGCAGAGAAAATAGCCGAAGAGGATGCTGCTGCAAACCGTTTGATAGGAAAGCATGGAGCAGCCCTCATAGAAGACGGAGACACTGTGCTAACCCACTGCAACGCAGGAGCCTTGGCAACAGTTGAATATGGCACAGCACTAGGCGTTATAAGGGCAGCCGTAGAACAAGGCAGAAAAGTTAGGGTTATAGCCACTGAAACTAGGCCGAAACTGCAGGGCGCGCGACTGACAACTTATGAGCTTAAACGCGATGGGATACCAGTCACCTTGATAACGGACACTATGGTTGGCTACGTCATGTATAAGCACATGGTTAACAAGGTTGTTGTGGGAGCTGACAGAATCGTGCATGACGCGGTTATCAACAAGATAGGAACATACCAAATAGCGGTTTTAGCCAAGGAACACGGCATTCCGTTTTATGTTGCAGCGCCCAAGTCAACCTTTGATCTTACCCACAAAGCAGCGGAAATAACCATAGAAGAAAGAAACCCTGAAGAAGTTACGATTATAGGTTCAGAGAGAATAGCTCCAGAAGGCGTAGAAGCATTGAACCCAGCTTTTGACATAACCCCATTAAAATATGTGACAGCCATAATCTGCGAAGAAGGCGTCATATATAAGGAAGCCTTGCCAAGTTTAAAGCCGACAAAACAGTAAAAGACTAGCTGAGAGGCGTTTAAATGAGCAAAAATAAGGAAAAGGCACTGCCACGTCAAGAAACAAAAATTGAGGGTGTGCTTGCGGAAAAGGGAGTGAAAATTTTAAGGAAACAGGGCGTAGAGGAGCTTAAGGCTAAGGGTTACGGTACAGACGAAGACGACGCATTAATTCTGAACTTTTACGAAGCGTTATATTTGGTGGATAAAGGCTTGCTGGAAGTGAAAGACGAAAAAGGAGCCCAAATGGCGTTTAATACGCTTTTGCAAGCTGCGGAGAAAACCGACGAAAACGCTTGGGCTAAATATTTGATATACCGGGATTTGAGAAGCCGCGGATACGTGGTCCGCGAAGGTTTCGGCTTAGGCGTAGATTTCAGGGCCTACGAGAGAGGCGAATACGGCAAGGACACAGCCAAATATCTAATCCTAAGCCTTCAAGAAGGAAAACCGTTAACACTGGAAGCCTTAACCCAGACGCTGAAACAGTGTCAAAGCCTAAAAAAGGACTTGATTTTGGCGGTTATGAGCCGCCGGGGGGAAATAGTTTACTATTCAGTTTCACAGTTAACCCTAAAGTAATGGAGAATCTGCCATGAAGACCTTCAAAATGGTTCGTGGAATGAGGGATTTTCTGCCAGAAGAGGCTGAAATGTTGAGGCTGATTGAAGGCAAAGCTAGAAGAATAGCAAAGCTTTACGGTTATGAAGAGATAATAACCCCTGTTGTGGAATCCTACGAGCTTTTGGCTGCAAAGACAGGGGAAGAAGTGCGTTCAAGGATGTATGCCTTCAAAGATTTAGGCGGCAGAAAAGTTGCTTTGAGGCCGGAGTTTACGGCTTCTGTGGCAAGGCTTGTGGCAACTACTATGCGGAACGCGCCTAAACCACTGAGGTTGTTGTGCATTGGAAGCCTATACCGTTATGATGAGCCGCAGAAAGGCCGTTTCAGAGAGTTTTGGCAGTCAAACTTTGAACTTATAGGCTCTGAAAAGCCTGAGGCTGACGCTGAAATACTGCTTTTAACCAACAGTCTCATGAAGTCGGTTGGGTTGAGGAATTATGCCTTCAAAGTTGGGCATATAGGGGTTTTGAGGGGAATTTTAAACCGTGAAGGCTTAGCAGAAGAAACCCAAAACAGGGCGTTGCAGCTTATGGATAAAAAACAGTATGAAGACGCCCTAAGCCTAGTTAAGAACGCTGGCGCCTCAGAAAAATGCTTAGCGCTTCTGCAGAAAATGGTGAATGTTAAAGGCTGCGACGTTTCCAAAGTTTTGGATGAGATGAAGCAGCTTTTGAGGGATTATGAAGAGGCTTCTGAAGCCATTAATAACCTCGCTAAGGTTTTAGAGCTTGTTTCAGAAGCCCAAAATTTAGACATTATGGTGGACGCTGGCTTCGCACGGGGACTCGAATATTACACGGGGATGATTTTTGAGGTTTACGTTCCAGAATTGGACATAGCCTTGGCTGGCGGCGGAAGATATGACAGACTTGTGGAACTTTTTGGAGGCGAACCCACTCCTGCAGTAGGAGTTGCTCATGGATTGGACAGAATAATGCTTGCTCTGCAAGAACAAAAAACTCTCTTAGAAGTTGGGGAGGAGCAAACGGTCATGATAATTCCTGTAAACGAAGCGTTAAACCGCGAGGCGTTAAAGATTTCGGAAATGCTAAGGACTGAAGGCATACCTGTTGAGGTTGAGGTTATGGGAAGAAAAGTTGCGAAGGCTTTAGAGGATGCTAACAGAAGGGGAATAACCTACGTGGCTATAGTTGGGGAGAGGGAGCTGAAAGAGGGCGCGGTTACTCTTCGAGACATGCAGAGAAAAGAGCAGTGTATTGTGAAAATTGAGGAGTTGGCGAAAGCGATTAGAACTGGCTGAATTAGGCTTTTGAGGTTTTTTCTCTTCTTAGAAAATCTCCAATGTCGAGAACGTTTTCTACCGCCATGCCTTTCCTTAATTTGTCGAGGTTTTGCTTGATTTTGCCGAAGCCTAGGCATTCGCCTTGCCGGTTTAAAATTAAAGTGTAGTTGCCTTTCTCTCTTGAACCTTCAATGTGTATGATTCCTTGTTTGAATATGTCTCTTCCGCATATGAAAAGCCAGGCAGCCTTTTCGTCAACGGTGATTCGGTTTTTGGTTTTTTCAGCAATCAGGAAAAGGAGGGGGAAACTTGGGAGGAACATGTTGTGTTCCACTTTTCCGAGGGGGAGACCCGCATAATAATAATGCCTATTCTTTTCTGTTATGGTTTTCAGATTTGGGAGTATGTAGAAAAGCCTGTTGCCTTTTTTCGCCACAAGACTCCAGTTTAGGCTTATTTTGGCATTGAAAAGTTTTATGAAATTTTTTATTTGTTCGGCCATTTTCTCACCGCTTAGTAAGTTTGCATAGGAAGAAGCCTTGAGTTTCCCCGGGCCAGATTCGTCGGCAATGGCTTATTGAATTTTCTAGTTGTTTTCTGAAAATTTTTGTTGGGGCTTCTTCGCCGTGGCAGTTTATTTCTGCAACCGTAAGCTGTAAGTTTTTTACAGCCCAGTCAATGTTAAGCTCGTTTTCTTCTGGCTCTAGGGAACATGTGGCGTAAACGAGTTCGCCGTCGTCAGCGAGGATTTTTGCAGTTTCGGCTAGGATTTCCCTCTGCAGCCGCGCGTTTCGTTCAACATCAGCCATTGTCCTTCGTTTAAACCACTGCTTGTCTGTGGCAAAGTTGCCGCTGCATGGGACGTCAAGGAGTATTCGGTTAAACTTTAAGCCAAGTTTTGAGGCTTTTCGGGCATCCAGCTGATAGACCACGGTGTTTTTGATTTTGCAGCGTTCAAGCTGGTTTGCTAGGGCGTTGAGTCTCCGTTTGTTGATGTCTAAGGCTATGATGGCACCTGTGTTTTCCATTAAGTCGGCTAGTTGAACGGTTTTGCCGCCTGGGGCTGCGCATGCGTCTAAAACCGTTTTCCCCTTTAAATCGGTGAATAGTGTTGCGGGGATTTGGGCGGCTGCTTCCTGAATTGAATAATAGCCTAAAAGGTATTCTGTTGTGGCTCCAGCTGAGAATTCTGAGGCTGTTATCCAGTAGCCGTTTTGGAGGAAGGGAATTTTTTCAAGTTTGAAGCCTAAGCTTTCAAGTCTTTCAACAAGGTTGAAGCCTTTAACGTTTACAGTGTTTATTCTAATAGCCTGTTTAGGTGTGGCTTCTTTGAATTCCCAGCCGAGCATGCGGTAGCGGTGTGTGAAAAATTCTTTGCTGGACATTAAAGGATAAAGCGGTGAAAAGCCGATAAAAGCTTGGCGCATAAAAAGGGATGACGCCTATGAAGTTGAAGGCGAAGGCGTTTATTTCTGGGCCTATTCAAGGCGTGGAAGCAAGGCAGTCTTATAGGGAAAGGATAAGCGAGATTTGTGTTCGCTGCGGCTACGAGCCCGTCGACCCGTGGAAACGGGAAAAAATACTTTACCGCGGAGCGGAGTATGGTTGGTGGGAGAAAGTTCCAGCAGCGGATTTTGTAAAACGGGATTTGGAAGACATTGAGAAATGCAGCGTGTTAATTGCTTACTTGCCTAGGCTTTCGGCTGGAACATGCATGGAGCTTTTCTACGCGAAAATGAAAGGAAAAAAGACAATATGCATATGCAGCCTCAAAAACCCAAGCCCATGGATAACAGTACACTCAGACATGATCATTAGCAAAATAGGAGAACTCGAAAACGCACTAAAAACAATAAACACCCGTTAACACCTACTTCCTAGTCAAATATCTAAAAAATAAAAACTGACATGGGATTCTAGATTCGTTAAATTATTGTTAGAAAAGCCAACTACTGCTCTTTTTTCCTTTTTTCTTTGGCTTTGGTTTAGGCATACTTTTTAGTTCTCGGTTAATTTGTTCTATTGTTAGTTCTTTAGCTAATGCATTAACATACTGACGTTTAGTTGGTGGCAATCTTGTTTCGCTGAACAATCCTTCAGAAACTCTGCCTTTAACTTTTATTCTATGTTTTTGTGCAAGAAACTTGAGTTCACTCAAGCTCAACTTTTTCAAGAGTTTCCTCACTTTTTCTTCGGGCCTTTCTGGCAAACCAAGCTTATTTCTAACTTCTTTTAATGAAAGGGTTCTCATTGATTTGTTACATGTAGGACAAAGAAGGATTGCGTTCTTTAATGTCAATTTTCCGCCTTTCGCATGAGCTTTATTGTGACCAATTTCAAAGTTGAAAGGGTCAACCTTTTTTTCCACAAATTTGACATATACCATTATCTCTTTCGTAAACCATCTTCTTCACAATTTTACTTGGAGTTGGTCTTTTCTCTTCATCCCAGAAAAGCACACCAATCACGAAATTAAATCTTAAACTTATACTATATAAATAAATTATCATTCCTGAACTAAATTCGCTCGGATAGGTTTGCGGAGTTAGTTTTTGTGGCGGCTCTTAGCCTTGCTGATCTGGAGCGCGGGTTTTCTTTGACTTCTTTGTTGGAAGGTCTTAGGGGTTTTTTTGTTAAGATCTTCAAGACGCCTTCTTTTGCTTTGTTTCGCATGAAGTTTTTGACTATGCGGTCTTCTAAAGAGTGGAAGGCGATTACGACGAGTCTGCCTCCGCTTTCCATAACGTCAACAGCCTGCGGCAAAGCCTTCTCTAAGCTTTGCAGTTCACTGTTCACGGCTATTCTTAAGGCTTGGAAGGTTTTCGTTGCGAAATGGATTCTTCTACGGTGATACCAAGAGGGCGTGGCTCTTTCAACCGCCATAACCAAATCCACAGTGGTCTTCAAAGGCCTAGACCGCACAATCTCCTCGGCGATTCTCCGCGAAAAACGTTCCCCGCTGTAAACCCTCAAAACCCGCTCAATGTCTTTCAAGCTCCAATAGTTTAGTATAGCCTCGGCTGTCAGCGTGTTCCGCTGCGGGTTATACCTCATGTCAAGCGGTTCATCCCTCAGAAAAGAGAACCCCCGCCTGCTTTCTTCCAAATGCCAACTTGACAAGCCTAAATCAAACAAAACCCCTGAAACCCGTCTAAAACCACAATTTTCAACTATAGACTTCAAGTTTGCAAAACTGTCACAAACAAGAATTAAGCGTGCAGCGTAGTCTATGCCATGAATTTTAAGCTTAAGCCTCTCCAAAAGCGCGGGGTCGCAGTCCACACCCAAAACCTTCCCGCTGGGCCCATTACGCTCTAAAATAGCCATCGCGTGGCCGCCCTCGCCCACAGTGCAGTCAACAAAATTTTCACAAGGCTTGGGGTTAAGACATTGAATAACTTCGTCCTTCATAACTGGCAAGTGCAAGCGAAACACCACATTTGCATAAAAGAGGCTTAAACCTTATAACTGAATCTAAAATTCTGCGTGCTGACAGCAGCTATACTTGCGCTGGATTTTCAGCCGTTTGCCTTTTACTCCGAACCTTAGGCGATACGTATGAGAGAAGAAAGGCAACTGACATTAAAACTATCACTAACGCGGTTATTATTGCAAGGAACGCGCTTCCAGTCAAAAAATAGCCGCAAACAATTATTCCAACCGCTCCAACAGCAGAAACAACTTCTAAGGCTTTCTTCAACACGCTCTCGCTGGCAATATGTAAAGTGAGAAAGCTTGAAAATCCAGCAAACACAAGTGCTACGCCTAGCGTGGCTCTAACAGCATCCCCATAATAAAAACCACTTAAAAACATGAGAAAACCTAAAAAGCTCCAAACAAAAGAAGCCCAACGAGAAGGCTTAACCAAACTCGTCACCAACAACAAAAATCCTCAAACATCTTATAAGAATTACTCGCGTTAAATTTCAACAAAACACAAGTTTTAGCGTAACGAAGGCAGAGGAATGCGGCCGCCGGGATTTGAACCCGGGTCGTCAGCGTGGCAGGCTGATGTCCTAGTCCAGGCTAGACTACGGCCGCTCACGATTATAGTTTTAGTATTGAGGATTCAGATAAAAAGCTTATTTGGCGCTTCCATGGCTGAACTCTACGGATTCTATGTTCTTTAGGTTTAACCTTCATAAGTTTCTCGCCAAAGTCTAGTTAAAGAGTCCTATTTAAACATAAATGGTGATTGATCCGTTTTAAAACGCTTGTTTGTTATTTGTGGAATCTTCCACTTTTAGGGTTTAGGTTTTACGTTGTTTAGCATTAAAAAAGGAGGGGGAAGGGAGTTTAATGCGCAACAAACGGTTTTTTAATTTGCTCTACGGCTTTTAGGGTCATTATTTTAGGCATGTAATTGCTTATTGCAAGTATTGTTCCCCAAGTAACAAGTGTGACTGCTGACATGGCTAAGCCTACCGTAGCCATTTCATGAAGCATTACTGGTATGTCCGCAGGGTTAGCCATTGCTGTTAAGAAGGGCGGCCACGGGACAACTTCAGCATGCCATACATGCTCCACCGCTAGCAGGATTACGCCGCCCCACAAAAGTGCATTGAGAATCCAAAGTTTCAACTTCTCAGCAAGGCTTCGTGCCGTCTTCTGTATGATTGATGTGACAACTGCCAGAGCCATTGGAACTAGGAAACACGCCATTTTCCATTTTCCTCCGTAACACTAAATTTATATTTCGTAATACCAATAGATAAGCCTATTGGAGGAAAATGCCATGTGGCTCATCATACTCGCATTTGCAGCAGCCATCGTCACACCCATATGGTACGCTAAGGCTGACGAAGACAAACATCTGCTTAAACTTCTATGCCTAATACTCTGGGGAGCAACAATAATGGTTTTCGTTGACCATTTGACGGGATTCCTAATGGAAGGCGGCGAATTCTTCGAATTAACACCCGAAGCAACAGTTTTAGGCTTCACCATGCTAACAGCCGCACTTGTAACATGGGAATGTGTATTGCTGCTTAAAGACCCAAAAGGCGTGCTCTATAAAAAGAAAAAAGAATGAAAGCCCTTACCTTCAACCTTCCTTTTTGTTCCCTAAACAACCATTAAACGCCAACAAATGCAGCCCAACAAGCACAAGAACATTAAAAGGAAAAGTCTAATGCACTCTTTGATTTGCAACCTTTTTTGCTTAATTCCACTATCAAGTTTTTAGAAAAAGTTAAATCTTAACACGAATAGTTTTTGCTAAACTGTTTCATACGGTGGTTAACATGCTTGACATTTTAGACATCGCAAAGCTTATTCTCCCCTTAGTTGCAGGAATAGCCTCGGGCTATTTTCTGAGGGAAAGAAAACGCTTAAACCTTAACAAGATAACATCCGCAACAATTTTGGTTTTGATTTTTTCCCTAGGCTTTACCATGGGCTCCAATGGCGAGTTGTTGGCGGTTCTGCCAAACGTGGGATTAACAACAATAGTGCTTCTAGCCACGGCCTTGTTTTTCAGCATATTCTTTGTTAAGGCAGCTAGAAAACTGGTGAAAATATGATGAAATACATTTTAGCCGCCCTCGCCACGGGCTTGTTAGCCGGCTACATAAACAACAATTTTGGTTTTCCGTCGCTTAATACCCTTGTTTCTGACTATGCCTTCAATTTATCCCTCATCGCACTGCTCTTTTTCATGGGCTTGCTCTTTGGAGCAGATAAAGAGGCTTTAGCTAAACTGCGAAAAACGGGGTTCAAAATTTTGGCTTTCCCTTTTGCCATAGCTTTGGGCGGCATAACAGGCGGACTTGTAGGCGGCATAGTCCTCGGAACCAATGTTTTTGCCTCTATGGGAGTTTGCGCTGGCTACGGCTGGTATACGCTGACTGGACCTTTGGCGGGGCAACTGTTCGGGTTGGAATGGGGCGCCATAGGCTTCGCCGTCAACTTTCTAAGGGAAATCACTACAATAGTTACGATATCGGTTGCGAGGAAAATTGACAAGTACGCGCCCGTCGCCATGGGAGGAGCCACAGCCATGGATACAACCCTACCAGTGATAGTGCGCTACTGCGGTCAAGACACGTTAATAACAGCATTCTCCAGCGGCTTCACACTGACAATGATAGCGCCGTTTGCAATAACCACCATAGCCGCTTTTGCCCATTGAACGCTTCGAAAACTTTAGAGCTTAGCAACTAGATAAGTTTATTAGAAGTCAAGGTTTAGGGCAAGAGATGCGTTAGGAATATATATCCTATATATAGATTATAAACTAGACATGTTTTTAAGTAGAGGTCTCTAAAAGGTGGGCACCGAAAATCTCGACAAAATTTTCAACCCTAAAAGAGTAGCAGTAATAGGAGCCAGCGACAGAGAAGGCACAGTCGGCGCCAAACTACTACGAAATCTGGTTGGAGTAGGATATACAGGGGTGGTTTACCCAGTAAATCCTTTTAAATCCACAATCCAAGGCATAACGGCTTATCCAAGCATCATAAAGATTCCGTGGAAAGTAGACCTCGCAATCATCGCAACACCAGCCCACACCGTGCCCCAGATTGTAGAGGAATGTGGAAAAGCTGGAGTCTCAGGAGTAATCATAGTCTCAGCAGGTTTCAGGGAAGTAGGCAAAGAAGGAGAAGACCTTGAAAAACAGATTCTTGAACATAAAAACCGCTATAACATGCGTATTATAGGGCCGAACAGCCTCGGGATTATAAGACCGAAAATAGGACTGAATGCAACATTCGCGGACAAAACAGCCATGCCTGGAAGAATAGCGTTCATATCCCAAAGTGCAGCATTATGCGCATCTGTGCTGGATTGGGCTTCAGAAGTTAACATCGGATTCAGCGCCGTGGTTTCAACAGGCTCTATGATGGATGTGGACTTTGGCGATTTAATTGATTATTTTGGAGCAGACCCCCAGACGCGCAGCATCATCCTATACATGGAATGCGTCACCAACGCACGTAAATTTATGAGCGCAGCAAGGGGATTCGCCAGAGCCAAACCCATAGTGGTTATAAAGGCTGGAAGATTCCCAGAAAGCGCAGAAGCAACCTTTTTTCACGTTGGAGCTTTGTGCGGAGAAGACGCTGTCTATGACGCAGCCTTTAAACGCGCCGGCATAGTGCGTGTAGAAGCCATAAACGACCTCTTTAACTGTGCAGAGGCATTAGCAATGCGGTCAAATCCAAAAGGCCCAAACCTCACAATCATCACAAACGCTGGTGGACCGGGCATAATGGCTATTGACTGCCTCATCGCAAGGGGAGGACGGCTCGCCCAATTAAGCAGCGAAACAGTTCAGTCGTTAAAGAGTGTTCTGCCTCACTACTGTTGTGCTACTAATCCCGTAGACATATTGGAAGAGGCAACCGTTGAAAGGTTTAAAAAAGTAATGGAAACATGCTTTAAAGATCCTAACAGCGACGGATTCCTGGTTATATACACGCCTCAGGGAGCAGCCGACCCCGTTTCGACAGTTAAAGCCATAATTGAAGCTGCAAAGCAGACGTCAAAGCCCGTGTTGGCATCCTTCATCGGCGAGGGCATATGCCGAAAAGCTAGGCAGTTTTTACAGAAAAGAGGCATCCCTGCTTTTAGCACACCGGAACAGGCAGTTTCCACCTTCATGTACATGTACAGCTACACCCAAAACCTAGAACTTCTCTATCAAACCCCAGAGGAAATTCCCGTTGAAATTTCCATTCCCACCTTCCTTAAGGAAATTTTAAGGAAAGCTTTCAATGATGGACGAAGCGTTCTAAATCAGCCTGAGTCTCTGCATTTTCTTGAAGCCTACTCGATTCCAGTTATAAAAACTGTTGTGGCTAAAACACCTGAAGAGGCTGAAACCCTAGCCTCAGAACTAGGATATCCCATAGTTATGAAAGCTTTGTCTCCGCAAATAGTTCACAAATCAAAGGCAGGCGGGGTAATTCTCAACATTTGGTCTCCAGCTGAAGTTGAAACCTTTTTCCATAAGCTAGTCGAGAGGGTGAAAGAGACCCATCCAGAAGCAGAATTTCAAGGCGTTGTCTTGCAACCAATGATTTGGAAGAAAGGCTATGAGCTTCTGTTAGGCGCCAAAAAAGACCCCCAATTTGGCTCGGTGATAATTTTTGGAACAGGCGGAGTTGCAACAGAATTAACTCAAGATATAAGCGTAGGGCTCCCACCGCTTAATCAAGTGCTTGCAAGACGGCTTATAGAGAAAACCAAAATCTACAAAATTTCTGAGGAAAGTGAGTTCCGCCCTAACTTTAGGCTTCTCGAAGAAATTTTGGTCAAATTTTCCCAGCTTGTCATAGACTTTCCACAAATAAAAATGATAGAGATAAACCCGCTAATAGTGGATGAAAGCAGCGCTGTAGCTGTCGATGCTAGAATAGCAATTGACCCAGAAAAAATTTCGAAGGAAGCTTATCCCCATGAGCATCTTGTAATAGCCCCATACCCCAGAAAATATGTTGCAACATGGACTTTGAAAAACGGAGTTCAAGTGATTCTTCGCCCCATAAGACCTGAAGATGAGACTTTACTCCGCGATTTTTACTGCTCCCTTTCAGAAGAAACCATGAGACTTCGATTCTTTCAAGTATTCAGGGAGTTTTCCCATGAAACCTTGACGAGGCACTGTAACCTAGATTATGACAGGGAAATAGCCATAGTGGCCGAAACCCGGGAACCCGTGAGAAAAATTGTTGGAGTTAGCTTGCTTACAACAGACCCTGGCAGAAAACATGGCGAATTTGCAGTTGTGGTTGGAGATCAATGGCAAGGAATAGGCTTAGGATCGAAGCTGGTTAACTGCGCCATCGAAATTAGCAAGGACATGGGTTTGGAAACAATATATGGCTATGTGAGCTCAAGCAATTTCAAAATGATTGATTTGTGTACAAGAAAGGGTTTCAATATTACGCGTGTGGATGCAGAGCTTGTTAAGGCAACTTTGAATTTGAGCGAGAAAGGATTAAGAGCTTGAACATGTATTTGAGTTCTCTAACATGGTATGAAAGGATGCTGAAGTTTGGGACTAGTGGACCCGTTAACCGCCATAGTTGTCTCCTTCTGCATACTAGGAGTAATGCTATACAAGCGGATAAATCTTGGAATAACTTTAAACTTAACAGCTATTCTTTTAGCCTTGTTTGTCCTCGACTGGCGGGAAATCCCAAACATAATTTACGCCAGCGTTGACCCCTTAACCCTTGAAGGCCAGCTCACAATTTCCGTTGTGCTTGCAACTTTCGGTATAATGTGGTTAAGCCAGCTTTACAAAGAAACAGGTTTTATCAAAAATTTAAGTGAAAGCCTAAGCAGTATAATCAAAAACTCAAAGATTGTTTCAAGCGTGCTTCCAGCGGTTATTGGGTTGCTTCCAGTTGCTGGCGGCGCATTGATGTCTGCTCCCATAGTTGATTCTGAAGCTGAAAAATTAAAGCTAAAACCTGAAGAGAAAGCCTACGTCAATGTATGGTTTAGGCACATAGTTCTTCCAGTTTACCCACTAAGTCTTTTTCTCATAATTACCGTAGCTCTGACAGGAACCACAATAGCTTCTGTGATATTGCGCCAAATTCCAATAGTTACGGTTATGATAATTATAGGATATGTTATAGGTTTCTGGAAAGTGTCCAATCCAAAGAGCGAAACAGAAAATAGGGCAAAAAATAAGCCAAGCTCCGAAGTAAACGCCTTCTTAAAGGCCTTTTCGCCAATACTAGCAACAATTGTTGCAGCTATATTTGTAGACGTATTAAACTATAACTTGTCCAAGAGGGGAGTAGACGTTTTAATAGCAACCTTTTTGGGCCTCATAGTTTTAGCGGTAATTTCAAATTCAAGCCTTAAAGCTCTTGTAAATCCCTTAAGAGATTGGGTACTCTATGACGTTACGTGCGCAACTTATGGCGCCTTCTTACTTAGAAATGTGATGAATGCTGCGGGAATTTCTGAAATTTTCAAGCCTCTCGTGACAAGCGGAAGCATTGACACCACCGTGTTATTAACGGTGATTCCAACAGTTTTAGGTTTCCTAATGGGTTCGCCTTCTGGCGGAGTAGCAATAAGCGTATCCATGTTAGGAGGAATTTTAACGTTCTCGCCGAAAACCGCAGCGCTAATCTACATGGGGGCTTATCTGGGATATGTTGTTGCACCCACCCATTTGTGCTTCACGTTCACAGCAGACTATTTTAAGAGTCCCCTTAGTAGGGTGTACAAGTATTTGATTCCATCTTTTATAGGAACCTTCGCAGCAATGCTGTTCTTTTATTTCTTACCATTCTAAATCATTCAAAAAATGTTTAAAAGCTTCAAAACCTTCTCAACATTAATGGAATCGACATGACTCTGGATGCAGAAGTCTTCTACGGCTTAGGTGTTGTCCTAATCTTTTTAGGCGTATTGATAATTCTCGCAGCTTTTGTTTTGCTTTTTATATCGAGTTTTAGAGGGGGAAAAGTAAGAGGTGGCGGCGCAGTAATAGTTGGTCCGTTTCCAATAATTTTTGGAACTGACAAGGAGTCTGTTAAGACTGTTTTGTTGCTTTCAATAGCGCTTACACTACTCCTTCTATTGGTTACAGTTGTGTTCCACTTCCTCTATGGCGGGTGAAAGCAATAATGGCCCCGGAGGAAAGCACGCAAAACAAGGAAGAACAGGGGGTTAAGGGATTTCTAGCCTTGTTCTTCATAGGGTTTTTCATAATTTTGGCGGGTATAACATTTTTAGTTATTGCCGCTTTATCTTCAGAAGGTTCAATAAGTTTTGGTGGTTTCGTGTTAATAGGCCCTTTTCCAATAGTTTTCGGCGGCGGGCCTGGAGCCTCGTGGCTGGTTTTATTCGCCATAATTCTTGGCGTTCTAAGCCTAATATTGTTCCTTATAATGCGTAAAAAGCCTTAAAGGCGCTTTTTAGGTTCCGCTTTCTTTTTCCCCTCTGCCGTAATAAATGTATAGGAATATTAAGACTAGAACAATGAACGTTGCGGTCATGAGGATGTATTTGAGGGTTTCAAAGTATGGGCCTATTTCCACCGCAAATTCCCCTTTTTTACTTTCTCTATTTTAAGTTTAGGTATTTAAGGAGTTGGTTTTTTCCACTCCATCATTAGAGACTCGTAGAGTTCGTCGTGGCTTTCTATGGTTTCATACCATCCTAAAATTTTAGCTATTTTCTGAGCTATGAGATGATAACATAAGTGTACTTCGCGGTCTAGGACTCTGAAGTAGAAGTCGTCGCATGTGCAGAACTCGGCATTAGGCATTATTAGGTAGTCGCGTTCTTTTCCAACCACAATCCATACCACTTTGCCGCTGGGCTTGAAAATGTACTTTTTGACTCTGTTCTCTTTTAGGGCTTCGAAAGCTTTTGTGAAGCGCTGTCCGAAAGCCTCATAGAGTTTTGTGAGGTTTTCTCCTGTTAGTTTGCCTTCTGCTTTCGCCTCTTTACATACAGTGTTTAGCAAGTCATCTTCGCTGTTCGTGTCCATGCAGACACAGGCTTTGATAGGCATGTTGCACGCGTATAAGGAGGATTTCATTCTATTTTGATGGGTTCGCCTTTAGGCCTTTTCTCTTCTTTTGTCTTTGGCAGTGTAACCTCTAAAACTCCGTTTTTATACTGGGTTTTTGCTTCTTTCACGTTAACCTTTGCTGGAAGCATTACTTCCTTATGGTATTTTCGTTGGGGAGTATCCACTGTTATGGTTAGCGTGTCTTCTGTGCCGTGGAGTTTTATATCTTCTTTTTCTACGCCTGGAAGTTCAGCCACCACGTGGACTTCTCCGTCTGTTTCAACTATGTCTACGAGGGGTTCACGTTCTTCCTTAACTTTTGGTCCGAAGCGGCTTGGTTTAACATTTCCAAACTCTCGGATTTCAGGTTTTCCGTCTGGGCCTATTTTTATGCTGTAGCCGTATACGAAGGGTCCCCACTCTTTTATGGTTGAGCCGTCTGGAAGTTTGCGTTCTCTAACATAGTCTTTGGGAACTTGCGATGTGAAGGCTTTGAATTCTTCTTCCATCATTTTTTCCATTTCGCGGAACATTTTGTCAATGTCTTCGAAGAACCAGCCTCCGAAGGATGGGAAACGCCTACGTCTAAACCATTCTGGAAAATCTTCATCAGAGGACATATTTTTCACCTTTTAAATCTTGGGAGAGCTTTCTCTATAAACTTTGCGTTATAATACAAGTTTAAGCCTGTTTAGGGTTCCCAGAAACGTTCCATCTAGGAGGTATATTTCCGCGTTTTCCATGTCAACTGCTTCTGAACGGAGAACTGGTCCAACAATTTCTCCAGTTTTCCCGGTTCCGGCGTCTTTCTCGTTTAGGGGTTTTCCTCCTAGGAAGTCGTTGAAGGATGGCATTATGAAAATCTGCGAGGTTTTCGGTTTTACGCCATGCTTGGCTAGGGTTTCTTCTTTGGATTTTTCAATTTTTACGCCATGTTTTTGCATGAGGACTTGTGCCAGTTGGGTTTTATTGCAGTTGGCTTTCACCCAAACTTGACGGGTTATTCTGAAACCCGCTGGGTCGCGGAGGGCTATGACTGGGTGGACATGTCCCATAACAAGGGTTTTGCATTTTAGAAGCGTAGGTGATGGCCAGCGGTGTCCATGGAAAAGGCCTACTTCGCCTATTGCTATGCCCGTGGATGATAGGATTTTTATGTTTTCCGGAAGAAGCGGTTCAAGGTTTCCGTCGTGGTTTCCGCGGATAATTTGGATTTCTTTAACATAGTTTTTCAGTTCGTTGAAGAAGTCGGGTATGTCTTGCCATTCGCTTAGTTCTGCTGTTGCCACCGTGTGTTTTACGTCGCCTAGGATTAGGAGTTTTTCCGGTTTGTACGTGTCTAGGAGGGTTTTTAGTTTTTGTAGAAGTTTGGGAGCTTGGGTTGGCACATGTATGCCTTTTTCTGATAGGGCGATTTCCCATCCAATGTGAAGGTCTGTTATAACTAGGGTTCTGGCTTCCTTCGTCTCTATTAGTGCGGCTGGATGGGGCATTAGAGGGATTATCATTTTGTTTCAGCTTTTAGGCTTTGATAAGGCTTAGAACTGTTTTGTGGATTTTCTGGTTTGCGGCTGCAATAAAGGTTAGTTTTTCTTTTGGGTCAAGTTTGGCGTTTAGAGGCTTCCCCTCGGGGGTTGTTATTTTTGCTCCTGCCTCGTTTATTATTAGCCAAGCTGCAGCCGTGTCTGTTGTGCGGAGTTTTCCGCGGATGTCCATGAAGGCGTCTGTTGTGCCGTCAGCCACATAGCACAGTTCCAGCGCGTTGGCTCCTAAATGGCGTATATGCTTTGTCTTTTCAATTAAGTTTGTTAGGCGTGGGGCGACTTCACGGGCTTTGTATGTGTTTAGGTCTATGCCCACCACCGCGTCTTCGAGTGTTGCTTTTTTTGATGGGATTATTTCTTGGTTGTCGCGTTTGGCGCCTTCGCCCTTTTTTGCTGTGTAAGTTGTGCCGTGGAAAAGGTCTGCCACCAGTGCAGTGTGAACAGCGTTTAATTCTGGCTTTGTGGATACAGCTATGGATGTGGCGTAAAATGGTATTCCTCGTATTAGGTTTGTTGTTCCGTCTATAGGGTCTACAGTAACATAGCTTTCTTCAGGGTTCTCGCCATGTTTTTTTATGCCTGACTCCTCGCTTATTAGGGTGAACGATAAGCCGTGTTCTTTTAGGGTTTCTGTTATGGCGTTTTCGGCTGTTAGGTCTACTTGTTTTATCGGGTCGCCGCCGGCTCCTATGCCTAGGTTTGGCTGGGGCTGGTTTAGGGTTTTTAGAAGGGGGGCTATCTGCCTTTTTAGGTTTTCTCTGCATTGGATTAGGATGGGCAGCCAGTCAATTTGTTTTTTCATGGGTTTCTCGGTTTTTCATTAGGTTTTGTTCGATAAAGGCTTTGCTGAAAACGGCTTGAAGTTTGTCATCCAAACTTGAGGTTATTTGGATTTCGAATAAAACAAACGCCTAAAAGAAATAGAACAATGATATAGTCTAAAAGTTCTCAATAGTTTATAAGCAAATAAATCTATCACTTCAAAAGGGCCCATAAATTAAACTGAAGGCTTAAAGATGCCGACAAAACTGGAAAGACTCTTGACGCTTTTAGGCGACGAAAAGTGGCACACCCAAGAAGAAGTGGTTGACGCCTTACAGATTCCAAAAGAGAAAGTTCAAACCATAACACGGTTTCTGGCGGATGCGGACCTAATAATCCGCAACGGGGAAACAAACAAGATAAAGCTAAATCAGAAATGGAAAACCCTTATTATAAACCAGAAAGAGCAAGATATAGAAACAGAAGTGCAGGCGCATTTGGAAAATACTGCGGTAGGCACAATTATTGTTCCGCCGCAAAAAACCATTACAATTCAAAACACTCGGATAACAAATTTAACAGATATAAGCCTAGAGTTGGAAATCCGCGTAGACAAAAAACTGAAAGAAATAGCTATAAACAAAATAGAGTAGCAAAATAAGCTTTTAGCTGGACAGTAGCTTGTTAGCCTTTCGCAAAACTTCGAGAAGTTCTCGTCCCTTGGCGCTTGTTTTATAGATTGTCATACCATTGGGATTATTCTCTTCGGTCTTCTCGATTAAGCCAGCTTCCAGCAGCTCCTTTAAATAGTGATTGAAGAGCCCAAAATTTAGGTTGCAACTGTACATAAGCCTAGTTTTGTTGACGCCTTCTGAAGCCTCTGTGAGGATGTCTAGAATAACCTCGGTGTGGCTTCGCCTCTTCCTAGACCTTTTCATGGTGTCCAGCTCTGAATTAGAACTTAACTATAGAAGGTAATGTGGTAAGTTCTAATAAAGCTAACTGGAAAAAGGGACTTCTAGAATAAAATTCTAAAAAGGGTTTCGGAAGACGTTTAAACTGGCGTCTAATAATGTTGGATGGCATATGTGGAGAGGATACAAAAGGAAAGGATGTAGGGTTTAGCCCTTAAAAGATTGAAGTTTCTCTAAAACTTTTTCTAAGTCAGCATTTTTTTCTAGGAAAACGCTTATTTTGTTCTCGCCGAAAGCCAGTGAAAGCATTTTAATGTTTTTCCCGTCGATGATTATGTGTTTAACTTCGCTTAGGTTGAAAAGTTCTGAAAGTTCCTCTCCAGCGTCAAGAGAAGAGGATGAAAGAATTGCGTATTCGATGAGTTTAGATGGGTCTTTAAGGTCTATGGCTGCAGATGTGGAATTCCGCAGTATATAGCCTATTACGCCGTCGTATCCTTTGATCTCTTCTAGGCTTGCTTTTAGATTTTCCATGGGCACGGATTCAATAGTCACTGGTTCGGCTACAGCAGTAAGGCTTTCAGCTGATTTTTTTCTAGTCATATATGTGCCTCCATTATTCAACGACGGGCGTGACTCTTACAAGTTCGCCCTTATTGATTTCTAGGGTAAGCTGCACTTTTTCAGGCATCTGTACGACGCCTTTTCCGTTGTATTTTGAATCTTTTATGGGTTTAACTTTGCATCTTAATGTTTTTCCGTCGAAGGTTTCAATGTCTACAAGTTCAATGGGTTTGCCGCCGAAGGTGTTTTCCCATTCTGATAGCATTTCGCTGTCTATGCGCACTGTGTCGGATGGGACAAGTAGTCCGCCGAGGTTTTCCACTATAAGCTGTGTAGCTTGAGGCTCAATGGTTAAAGCTTTAGGGGTAGGCTCGGCTGGTTCGGGTTTAGGCTGGGCTTCTTCGCTGGGCTCTTCGGTTAATTCTGCTTCTTCCACGGGTTTTTCTTTAACCTCTAGAGGTTCGATTTCGGTTTCGGTTTCAACTTCAGCGGCAGGCTCGGCAGGTTCAGCAGGCGCGTGAGAGGCTTTTTTGGTGGGGGTAGGGCTGAGCTTTTCCAAAACTCTGAGAACTGTTGGGATTAGGACGCGGGTGAGGGTGCCCACGTATTTCATGTCTGCTTTTTCGGAAGTAACTGTGACAAGGTAGTTTTCGCCGAAGCGTGAAAGGGTAACGGTGCCTTTGCCGCCTTCTATGGTTATGGCTTCGATTCCGCCTATGGCTTCAGCCCTTTCCATTATGCCGTCAAAAGCGTCTATGACGCGGACTATGACTTTTTCATGGGTGTCTGCATCTCCAGCGACTATTTCGCCTGTTTCGGTGAACATGAAGGCGTTTTGAATGTCTGGGCACGCGTTTCGCATTTCGCCTAGGGTGTTCTTTAAAGCTATAGAGTAGACTTCTTTATCAAGCATGTGTATGCGCCTCTTTTAACTGGGATGGGTTTAGGTTATTTTGAAGAGTATGCGTTCCGGCACTCCATCGTTTTCGACAACAATGTATTTTAGGCCTTCAGTGTCGCCTAGCTGGTCCAACCATTTTAGGGCTTCGCGGGCTTTCTGCAGCACTAAGAGTCTTTCTTGGTAGCTGCGGACAACCTGCTCTATGGCTGTAAGCTCATGGAACGGGTTCGCATCTAAGACTATGCTTAATGTGCCTACGGTGATTTCGCCTAGACTTTCGGCTGC
>JBNASL010000014.1:0-22343 GCA_049717905.1 Candidatus Bathyarchaeales archaeon
TTTTAAACAAAACTTTGGTTTGGTTAAACCTATATGTGCTTAAGGGTTTACCGCTTTATGCTAAACCACAACCAGTCAAAATTATTGATGGCGTTAAGGATTTTCTTGAAAGGTATCAAGCCTACGTAGGGGCTTCATATGTTCAAACCATGCGCAGCATGCTGGATACTGTTACTGAAATTAAGGCTATGAATCTAACATCTGAAAATTTGAAGTTGACCATATCAGTTGAGGGAAACTACGTAAAATTCGGTTGGATGTACACTGCTAACGGTCTTGACTACGCAAGGAAAGGTACATACATATATTTTCAAAACGGGCATTTGAGACATTTTGGTGACGGTTGGAATCTTTATAGGGTTGGTAGTGATTATGTGAGTGTTTCTATGGATGAGGCTGTTGCTATTGCTAGGAACGCCACTAGGGAGATGCCTCTTTTGTATGGTAGGGTGGGCGGCGAAATAGTGTCTGTTCAGCCTAGGGTTGCGGACTCGCCTGTAGAAGCCAAACTAATGGTTGGCGTTAAAGAGCCTTTGACGCTTTATCCACTGTGGCATGTCCAGCTTTATTTTGACAGGGTTTACGGCAACTATTATGGGGTGGCGGTGGACATTTGGGCGGACACTGGAGAAATATGTGGAATTTATGGAACAGGCATCATGGGCTATATAACCCAAAGCGAAAACCAACAGCAAACCCAAAACCCGCCAGCCCAAACATCCCCCCAAGAACCTCCACCAACCCAAACACCGCCAGAAGAAGAGAACCCAACGCCAAACCCGCCACAACAAAACCCACCCCCAACAAAAACCCAAACCAACAACCAAACAAACCTAAACCCAACACCATTAATGATAGCGGCAACCACTCTCACCATACTTACCGCAATAACAATCGGCACAACACTATACAAGAGAAAAAGAAAACATTAAACCCAAAATGAACATCCTTGCAAAAATAAAAGATAGCACAAACCTCTAACAGTTCCAATTCCAGCCAGTTCTACTATACGCTCATAAATTTTGAAACTTTTCATGAGAGTCTCACGGAAACTTTAAGAACTAAGTAATTAGCATTCCATTGATGGTAAAGGCGGTAAAAGCTTGAAAATTGGAATTGTAACGAAGGATCCTGAGGCACACGGCTCAGTGACACTAAGAGAAGCATTGGCTAAACGCGGGATTCCAAATCTCTGCTTAAGCTTTCCCCAACTTGTTGCACGTGTAGGATATAAGCCATACCTTAACATGCGCAGCCTCGACATTCTGAAAGAACTCTCTGCCTTAATAATCCGCCCAATTGGCCGTGGCTCTCTCGAAGAAATCGTCTTCAGAATGGATGTTCTCTATCGTCTTCAAAGACTAGGCTTATACATTGTGAATCCTCCAGAGGCTATTGAACACTGCGTTGACAAATACGATATCTTGGCTATTCTGGAAGACAACGGCGTGCCCGTACCACGAACGGCGGTAACCGAAAACCCCGAAGAAGCTTTAAAGCTTTTCCACGAATTGGGAGGAGACGTAGTTGTAAAGCCAGTTTTCGGCTCTAGGGGGATAGGCTCAACACGGGTTGCAGATCCAGAAGTGGCTTCCACAATTTTCAAGGCTATAACATTCTATCACGGCGTAGTTTACCTCCAAGAGTTTATTCCCCACGGGTTTTCAGACATCCGCGCCTTTGTCATAGGCAACCGCGTAGCCGCGGCAATGCGACGTGTTGCAGCAAACTGGAAAACCAACTACAGCCAAGGTGCCCACCCAGAATCCATAAAACTTGACACATCACTGGAAGATTTAGCCGTGAAATCTGCCAAAGTTATAGAATGCAAAATTGCAGGCGTAGACATTCTTGAAAGCCCCAGAGGGCCACTGATTGTTGAGGTTAACAGCCAGCCTGGATGGAGAGGCTTACAGTCAGTAACCAGCATTAATATTGCAGACGAAATAGTAGCCTTTGTGCTTTCGGAGCTGAAGAAATAGCGGGGAGGATACCCAAAATACGCAAAGTCGAACTTGTAAAAATAGACACCTCGGCTACAAAGGCTGAAAAAGTAACTGATTATGTTGCAGAGGAAAAGCCGCTCCACATATTCGTAAACAAAACACAATACGCCACCATATTTTGTTCTCCAAAAGAGCTAAAGGAACTGGCAGTGGGCCACTTGCTATCTGAAGGCATAATAAAGACTGTTGAAGAAATCGACGAGATAGCTATGGAAAAAGAGGAAATATGCCAGGTAAAACTAAAACCCACAGTAAACGTGAAAAGCCGGTTAAAGCTTTCGGAACATTTTTCTCGTGTGATCCTTTCAGCATGCGGAGGCCCACACCAGCCCCAAGCATCAAAAAAACTGCGGAAGATAGAGTCAAAGTTAAAGGTTAATGCTGAAACAATCCAAAACTGTGTAAACAATCTAAATCGCATAGCAGAAACCTTCAGAAAAACAGGCGGGGTTCACATAGCCGCCGTTTATAAGGGAGACGGGACCCTTGTGGCTTTCGCCGAGGACGTAGGCCGCCACAACGCAGTAGATAAAGTGATAGGTAAATGTGCTTTAGGCAAAATGGTTTTAAGCGAATGTTTCCTCGCCCTAAGCGGAAGACTAACAGGCGACATAGTTTTCAAAGCTGCAAAAGTTGGCTTGCCCATAGCAGCCTCCATAGCCGCAGCACTAGATTCAGGCATAGCCGTAGCAAAAGAAGCAAACATGACCCTTATAGGGTTTGTCCGCGGAAAACGTATGAACGTCTACACTTTTCCTGAAAGGATTCTTTCGTAAGGATCTTCAGCTTTTTCAGGGAATAGGTTTTCTTCGCCATTTTTAAGCAATACACGCCTTTTGTCTTTAGTGAAAACTCCCAGTGTGTAAACATCAATGTTATTTTGCCGCAGCACTTTCTCGACGTTTTCCTTTGATTCCGGGCTTACAGCAGCCAAAACAGTCCCAGTGGAAGACATGGAAAGCAGCTGCAGTTCTGAAAGACTAAACCAACGTTGCAAGGCAAAGACTTCTTTTGCAAAGGGAATTTTCTCCAACTCCACCCTAAAGCCAACTTTAGACGCTTCAGCCATCTCGTTTAAGGCAGCTGTTAAGCCTCCTTCAGTTGCATCATGCATGGCGTGGACGCCGCCAACCTCTGCTAAAAGCAAAGCTTCTTTCACGCAGCTCTGAGCAGTGACGAGGTTTGCAAGCGTGCTTGTTCGTTCAATTCCAAAGAGTCTTTCCGCCAAAGTTTGATGAGTCAACGCAAAATTTACGGCTATCTCTAATCCTACGGGCTTTACACATAAAATATAGTCGCTAGGCATTGCACCGCCGGGGGTGATCAGCGTGTCTTTGCTTGTTATGCCGTAGGCTGTGCATACCCCAACAATTGTTGACAAGCCTTGATAGGTTCCAGTATGTCCAGTTACAATAGCCATTCCTAACTCTTCTGCGGCTCTGCAAGCTTGTTTCATGATACCATAGAAAGTTTCAGATTTCGTTAAAGGCGGTCCTAAAAGGTTTATTGTGCAGTATTCTGGTTTGGCTCCGAAAAGCGCTACGTCTGAGGCTGCATAATGTATTAGGAGCCATCCGAACCATTTTTCTGGAACGCCTATGCATGGGTCTGTGGATACAACTAAACATTTATCGTTAAGCGCATGCACTCCAGAATCGAATCCCGGTGAAGGTGGAACAATTATGCGCGGGTCCTTTTTTATGCAGCTCAGAAGTTTTCTAAGTTCTTTCGTGTCAAGTTTTCCCATTTTATGCTTAACCTTTTCATTCTTTAAGCAGCTTGATTCCGCGGTTGGTTATTTTGAAGGGAATCCACTCCAATGGATGCTCGCAACCTTCCATTTTCACTATTCGCAGTTCCCGACGGCATTTTTCCTCGTTAAACCTGAAGAAGAAAATGTTATGGGCCTTGTTCAAGTCTAGGTCTGTGGCTCTCTGCATGGCCAAGTCCTTCTGCGTTGCAGCCGTCATAATGTCAATGTTGACGATGTTGTCGTAGTGGCACCAGTTAATCGTCCAGTCTTCAACGGGCTCCATATACTTCAAATCGTAGAGCGAAAACATTTGTTCGCTGAAGTCTCCAGCTGCAAACCGTGTTACGCCTTTCTCTGAAAGCATCCTGTCAATGCGTTTCATTTCCTCAAAATCTTCTAGGCTGAAATATGTGACTCTAGGGTCTTCAGGGTAAGGCTCAAAATGGGGAAACGCTTGAATGGCGATGAACTTGCCCTTTTCAATGTAAGGCTCTATATTCCATCCGAAGGATTTGAAGTAGGCTATGAGCCGTGGGAAAGGCTTATCCATAACGTCGTAAGCCACGGTTTCGCCTTCGCATAGTCCTTGCCAGAGAAACTGCATAGCGAAAACAGTCTTCCCCGTTCCAGGCGGCCCATAAAGAATGTTCCGCGAGCCGGATTCAATACCGCCGCCTATTAAATCGTCAAACCCTTTAATTCCCGTTTTAAGCTTTGCCATCATTAACCGCCTTTTTAGAGAAAAATTTTAAGCAGTCTGCTTTCCTGCAACAAGTAGACTATGTAAATGCTAATGGCTAGTTCAGGCAGCAAGTAGCTTCCATTGTATATGGCGGAATAAATTGCCGGGTTCATTCCTTCTGGAGCGTAGTTGGCGAAGAAAATTACTCCTGAAACAAAATGGGCTATGAACCGGCCCCAGATACCAACGTTGACGCCTACAAATGGGTGGTCGCGGAAAAACCCTGCTAATCCAAGGGCGCCGAAAGCCAATGGATAGTCAAGAAGCAGCTGGGCGGGATGCACTATGAAGGGTTCGATGGCAAGCTGCACAAGACCATAAACAACCGCTGCAAACAACCCTATTTTTGGGCCTCTCCTCAAGGCTAACCATAGGATAGGCACCATGGAACCAGCGGTTACGGATCCTCCTTGTGGAAGGCTGAACACTTTGATGTAGCTTAACGCGGTTGCAAGAGCCACAAAAGAGACTATTTCTGCTATTACCTTGGTGTGAGAACTAATTTTTGGTTCTAACCCTTTATCATTCAATGGTTTTCCCTCCGCCGGCATTACCCGGATCAGGTTCTAGGGGTCGACGGCGTTCAACCGTCCTCTCAGCCGGGTCACTGCCCAGCTCCCCCAAACCTTTGGATGGAGTAATTGTTATCTACTTGTATATTTATTTTTCCTAGAGTCGAATTTGCTGAGATGTCCCTGTATGAAGCCTTTGCCTAAAGAGTTCAACGCCATAGCTGTTGAGCAAAAATGGCAGAAACTTTGGGAAGACATGGGCGTTTACCGCTTTGACTGGAAAGACTATACGCGTCCAACTTTCAGCATTGACACTCCGCCGCCTTACCCATCCGGCGAGTTCCACATGGGAAACGTCCTTAACTGGACATACTTTGACATAGTAGCCCGCTACAAGCGCATGAGAGGCTACAATGTTTATTTTCCGCAAGGGTGGGACTGTCACGGTTTAGGCATAGAAGTCCAAGTGGAGAAAGAGCATAATATTAGGAAGCGCGACTTGCCCCCGGACAAGTTTCGCAGCCTTTGCATGCAACTTGTAGAAAAATACATCGCCATGATGAAGGAGGGTGTTATACGCCTTGGCTGCAGCGTGGATTGGACAACGGAATACCGCACTATGGATCCGGACTATTGGAGGCGCACCCAGCTTAGCTTCATAATCCTATACCGTAAAGGGCTCATTTATCAGGGGACTCATCCGGTTAACTGGTGTCCCCGATGCGAAACCGCCATCGCTGATGCTGAAGTGGACTATGAGGGGCGGGAGGGAAAACTCCACTACATTAGATTCCCCTTAGAAAAAGGCGGCGAATACCTGCTTATAGCCACAACACGCCCAGAATTTATACCCGCCTGTGTTGCAGTGGCTGTAAACCCCACAGACGAGAGATACTGTGAGTATATTGGAAAGAGAATAACGGTTCCAATAGTGAATCGCACCGTGGAAATAATTGCCGACGAAGGTGTTGATCCCTCTTTTGGCACAGGGGTTGTCATGATATGCACCTACGGCGACAAAGAAGACGTTAGAACTGTTAAACGGCATAATCTCCCAGTAATCACCATTTTGGCGGAAAACGGTCAGATAAACAAGAATGGAGCAAAATATAAGGGTTTAACCGTTGAAGAAGCCAAAAAAGCCATTGTTAAAGACCTTGAGGCTGAAGGGCTGCTTGAGAAAATTGAAAAGATAACGCAGCAGATAGGCGTTTGTGAAAGGTGTAAAACCCCCATAGAGATTTTGGAGCGTAGACAATGGTTCATGAAAACCCGTGTCCTAACCGAACGAGTGGTAAAAGAAGCTAATGAGATTGTTTGGTATCCGGATTACATGAAAACCCGCCTAATAGACTGGGCGCGTTCCCTTGACTGGGACTGGGTTATAAGCCGCCAACGAGTTTTCGCAACACCCATACCCATATGGTACTGCAAAAACTGCGGAGAAACCATCCTCGCCGAAGAAGAGTGGGTTCCCATAGACCCAAAACTTGAAAACCCAAGAATAGACAAGTGTCCAAAATGTGGAGGCAAAGAGTTCATTCCAGAACGCGATGTGTTAGACACTTGGATGGACTCTTCGATTACCTGTGCGGTGCATGCTGGTTGGCCTGATCGCGAAGACTGGAGAAGGCTTTTCCCAGCGGATTTGCATCCTTCAGGCGTAGACATCATCAGGACATGGGCTTACTACCTAATGGTTAGACACATAGCCCTTTTTGACGAGAAGCCTTTCAAGAGCTGTCTCATAAATGGCATGGTTTTGGGCTCCGACGGCAGAAAAATGAGCAAGTCTCTCAAAAACTATGTTGCTACACCGGAAGTGCTGAACAAGTATTGTGCAGACGCTGCCAGACAGTGGGCTGCGGCAGGTGGAGCAACTGGCTCGGATATTCCCTTCCGTTGGCCAGACGTGGAATATGGAAAGCGTTTTTTGACTAAGCTTTGGAACGCCGCCCGCTTTGTAAGCAGTCAACTGGAAGACTTTGTGCCAAGCGGAAAGTATGAACTTCAACTCTTGGACAAGTGGGTTCTGAGCAAGGCTGAAAGGCTTACTCAACGGGTAACTGAATCCTTGGAAAAATGCCAGTTTAACATAGCCCTCGAGGAAATTCGCAATTTCACTTGGCACGTATTTTGCGACCAATACATTGAAGCCGTAAAAGACCGCCTTTACAAGAAGGATTTATATGGAGAAGCCAAAAGAAAAGCGGCCCAATACACGCTTTACACAGTTCTTTACCGCATACTTCAGTTGCTGGCGCCGATAACTCCTCACATGGCAGAGGAAATCTACCATGCTATGTACGCAGAACACATTGGCGTAAAAAGCCTGCATTTAACGCGATGGCCAACCGTAGACCCAAGTATAGTGGATGAAGCTGCCGAAAAGGAAGGCGACCTAATAGTGGCGTTGGTGGCGGAAATTAGGCGGGAAAAGGCTGAAAAACGGAAATCTCTAAACGCCATGATAAAGCGGGTTAAGGTTTATGCTGGAAACAGCGAATACGCCGATATTCTAATGAAGAACAAGGAAGACATTGTGGGCACATGTAAAATTTCGGAAATAACGATTATGCGTGAAAAAGGCGAAGGCCGGCAAGTGCCTCAATACGCGGAAGTGAGCTTCAACAGTGAATATGGATAAAACTGTCAAATAGTCAATCTTGCTGCTGTTAAGGTTTTAGTCCAGTCCCCACATCGACCCAGAATTTTTCTCCAATCTTCTTGTAACCAATTTTTTCGTAAACCCTTATGGCCGAATAATTATCATTCCTTACGAAAAGGGTTGCGTATTCCGCGTTTTTCAGAGCCTCTCCTGTTATTGCCGATGTTGCCAACGTAGCGTAGCCCTTGTTTCTGTGGTTTGGATGAGTATAGACTCCGCCTATAAGCCACGCCTCGGGTAGTTGAACAAGAGACGCTGCGCAGGAAACAAGTTCTCCGTTGATAAAAACTCCGTAAACAGGCGTTTTGCTGATCCTTTCCAAATTTTTCTTCAAACTTTGCTGTGGGCGGTCTTCGTTTGTTGAAAAAAGCATCATAAGCTTTCTAGCGTCCTCTAAGTCGCTTAATCTGCGCACTTCTGGCGAATTGAAAAAGTTTGCATGTCCACGCTTTACAAGCATCCAATCTTCAACATAACATTTTGCGTTTGGAAACTTTTCCGCCACCATAGGCATAAGATCTCTCGGCACATGCAAGATGAAATTACTTCTAGGTGCATATTCAATCAAGGCTTTGGCAACTTCACTTTCGCCTTCTAAAATTATGCTTGGAAAGGCTGTGCCCGTGTAAATTAGAATGTAGCCTTTCAAAACTTCGCCTTCCAAAGCAGCATACATCTTCGTGTTTGCAAGGTCATACTGTATGTCATAAAGGGCGAAAACATGTCTAACCGCGTCTTTTCTTAGAAATTCAACAATCCGCTGCCTGTTCCTTTCGTCAACTTCTTCTAGGCGGTGCATGTTTATCCGCATTTTCTAAGCGTTTCTACAAGGGTTTCTATTTCCGTTTCTGTATTGTAGAAGTGGGGCGAAACCCTTATCCCATGGACTCTTGCAGAAACCACTATTCCTTTGCTCTTCAGATTCTTCACAACTTCCTTTGGGTTAGCTATTTGAAAATTAACTATTCCAGAGCGGTGTTGCCTTTCTTCTGGCGTTTGAAGCTTCAATCCCAAGTTTTTAACAGCATCTATTAGGTGGCTTGTGAGTTTTAAAATTCTCGCCTCAACCTTCGATATTCCCACATCTAAGAGCATTTTTATTGCTGCCGCAGCGCCTACAAAACTTATGGTGCTTGGAGAACCGACCTCAAAGCGGCTTGCAGTTTCAGAAAGCCTCAAACTCCAAATGTCCCAGAAATCTAAGGTTTCAAAAACTTCCTTTTTTACGCTTGCCCAACCCACAAATGGCGGCTCAAAATTTTCAATAAGTTCTTCTTTTACGTATAAGTAACCGGCGCCAGGCGGGCTTAGAAGCCACTTGTAGCAGGCGGTTGCCAAGAAGTCTACGTTGTCCCTTTTCACGTCGATTTCTATTGCACCAGCCGACTGGATAGCGTCGACGATTAAGTAAGCACCATGCTTGTGGGCTATTTCGCTTAAAGCTCGTAAATCGTTGCGGAAGCCATTAACATATTCCACATGGCTTACAACAACCGCTACTGTTTTATCGTCAACAGCCTTTTCCACGTCTTCAAGCAAAATTTTGCCATCAACATTTTTCACGTAATGGACTTTTACGCCTAAACTTTTGCGAAGCCATGGATAAACCACTGAAGGATATTCCAGATCCGTCGTAACCACTTTCGAGCCTGGCGGATAACGAAGCACATTTGCAGCGATATTCAAGCCTACGCCCGTGTTTTCCACAAGGGCTATTTCCTCCTTTTTAGCGCCTATCAGCCTTGCGAACAAGGCTTTTCCATAATCCTCCTCTTCGAGAGGTGAAAATCCGAAGTTTGCATAATCCTCGACGTATTTGTGCACGGCGTCCGCCACAGGCTTTGGAAGGGGAGACTGCGCGGCATGGTTTAGGAAAACTCTATTCTGAACTATTGGGAACAACTCGCGGATCTTTTCTAGGCTTTCCATCTAAAACCCCTTTTTCCAACGCGTTTATGTTAACAGCTTAGGTATTAAGCCTCTTGGCGCCTTAAAGTTTAAAGTTACATTCGCAAAATAGTTAGTGTTGCTGGTTAAGCCTTTGCGGAATTTCAGAGGAAGCGTTCAGTTTGCAAGTTTTTCCAAATATGTTTTAGTTGCGGTTCTAATTGTTATAGTTGCTGCCGCGTTTTTAGTTAGCATCGTGCTCCAGAAGGGAAGGGGAAGCGACGTGTTTGTGGGTGTTGAAGTTGGGTATGACAATTTTGATGATTTTGCCCGTTTTGTGGATGAAGTGGAAGATTATGTTAACCTTATTGTTATAGGTTCGCTGAACATTACAACGAATGCGACTAGGCTTACAGCGGTTTGCGATTACCTTTACAGTAAGGGTTTGTATTTTATGCCCTTCATGTTTATAACTCAACATGTTGACAAGGCGGATTTCTTTCATGCGGCTAAGGAAAGGTGGGGTGACCGCTTTTTAGGTGTATACTTGTCCGACGAGCCTGGAGGGAGACAGTTTGATACTCCTGACCATAGAATAGTGGATAAAGCTGACAACTGCAGTGACGCTGCCTCTAAATACGTAGGGAATTTAGGTTTTATGTTAGACTATTTTTGGAAGCAGTTTGGAGAACCGGACGTGAAAAGGTTTACTTCTGATTATGCGCTTTACTGGTTTGACTATTTGGCGGGTTACGACTGTATCTTCGCCGAGTTCGGTTGGAACTTTAGTAGGCAGTTGCACATAGCTCTTTGCAGAGGCGCGGCTAAAACGCTAAACAGGGAGTGGGGTGTGATAATAACTTGGACTTATCGAAAGCCGCCTTACATTGAAGATGCGGAGACCCTTTACAAGGACATGGTTTTAGCCTATCGTAACGGCGCCAAATACGTAATTGTCTTCAACTATCCCACGAACGTAACCCAATTTGGAATCTTAACCAGGGAACACCTAAATTCTATTAGGAAATTTTGGGATTATGCCAAGAAGTTTCCCCAGCCACAACCTGCCTCAAACACGGCTTATGTTCTTCCACAGAATTACGGTTACGGTTTCCGTGGACCACATGACCAAATATGGGGGTTATGGGGTTCAGATGAGCTTTCTCCAAAAGTATGGGACGAGGTGAATAGTCTTCTGGCATCTTCTGGCACAAAATTGGACATAGTCTATGATACAAAAGAACTTAGCAGAGAAAGCCGTTATGAACGTCTGATATTTTGGAATGGCACAAAGATGTAACAAGAACTTTTAACTTTTAGTTTTAGGTAACTTAAATTAACAGCTTTAACCTATCATATTCTTACAGGGAATTATTCTAAATGAGTGAAGTAGTAGTTGTTACAACTCCGGAACTGCCAGGCTATGAAATCGTTAAAGTCTTGGGACATGTCCATGGGTTAACGGTTCGAACCAGGGGCGTTGGCGGAAAATTCATCGCCGGAATCGAGGGAATGATAGGTGGCGAAGTAACTGCCTACACTTCTGAATGTGAAAAGGCTAGAAGCGAATCTCTAAATAGGCTTATGGAAAACGCTAGAAAAATGGGTGCAAACGCTGTTATCGGCGCAGACTTTGAAACAAGCGACATCCTTCAAGGAACAGCCACACTTTTTGCAGCCTACGGAACAGCAGTCATAGCAAAACCAGTTGAGAGAAAAGAGTAAAGGCTTATCTAAAACACTTCCACTTTTTTAACAAACCTTTTAACTCGTCAATCACTTCTTCAACCTTACCCCTACAATACGAGGGTTCAACGGGCTTTTCGTAAGGCTCTTTCACATTTATTTCCTCCAAACCAACCACGCCCGCTGCCAAGGCATACCAGCACAAAGGCAAAACCGCCGGGTTGTAGCCGCTTCCAATCATCAAAACAAGCCTTCCACTGCACATTTTGTCAGCTGTTTCCCTAACTAGGCAGGATAAGGCAAAAAAGCCATCCACCGTAAGCCTTAAGCCGCCAAGCATGTCTGCAAAATGCGGGTCGCTTCCACCATTGGCAATAATTATTTCAGGCTTAAACTCCTCAGCCAGCGGAACAAAAATTTCCCTCAAAGCATAAAGATAAGTATCGTCACTTGTTCCAGGCGGCAAGGGCACATTCACGTTATAGCCTTCTCCTTCTCCTTCGCCAATCTCCCAAGTGAAGCCTTTTCCAGGATAAATAGTGCGAGGATCTTGGTGCAAGGAAATAAAGAGCACGCTTGGATCCTTGTAGTAAATGTCGCTTGTGCCGTTTCCAAAGTGGACATCATAATCCAACACCAGAAACCGTTTAACACCTGCCTCAATCCTCAAATTTTCAACCGCCACCGCTATGTCATTGAATAGACAGAAGCCGCCACCATAGTCTCTCCCAGCATGGTGATAACCTCCGCCAATGGAAATTGCCCTTCGCGCCTTTCCACTAACAACTGCTCTGCCACATTCAATAGAACCGCCAACAATAAGCAGTGCCGCCTCAAGAATTTCCGGAGAAACAGGAGTCTCAACATCGTAAGGCTTATTCTCTATTGCCAAGCGAAAGATCAAATCAACATAACCTCTGTCATGAACCCTTAACAGTTCCTTTTTTGATGCGGGTTTGGGTTTCATAACAACCAAATTTTGAGTGTCAAATAATCCATGCTCTTTAAAGAAGTTCATGGCATTAGTGAATCTGTCCCCTCTAAAGGGATGATCTTCACCTAAATCGTACTGCCTAAACTTCTCATGAAAGGTCATCAGCACGTTCGTGTTCAAAGCTATACTCTCCAACTAAATTAGGAAATGTTAAAAGTATAAAATCTTTGATAAGCCATTAATTCTAGAATAGAAAAAGGGAGAAAGGTTTTGCCGATCTTTAACTTTCTTTGTTTACCTCTTCAGTTGAAGTTTCCACTTGTGGGGTTTCCAATGGAGACGTTTCTGCTTGTGGCGTTTCTGACGGCGCCACTGTTTCTTGTGGGGTTTCACCTAACTCTTGAGTTTCAGTTTTCACTTCTACTTCTGTAGCTTCAAGTTTAGCAACTTCTATGTTTTCTGTGCTTTCCGGAAGCTTTGTTTCCACTTCCTCGTGCACAGTTACGCTTTCTGAAACCTTTGGGATATTTGTAATTTTGTTAATAGCCTCTTTTATCGAATCCAACTCTTGTCTCGCGTTTTCAAGTCCAATGGACAAAAGAGCTATCTCACGTTGATAAACCTCTTCCTCTATTTCACCGCCTACATGCTGGATTTCAAAGTTTGCAAGCAATCTTTCCAAGACTTTTATATGTTCTTCAAGTTCCTTTATTTTAGTGTTCATTTTGTCCAGCAGAGTGTTCTTTTGCCTTTCAATCTCTGCGATAGTTTCATTCATCTCTTTGTCGAACAAGTCAAACGTGGACTGCGATATTTTGCCGCTGTTCACCAAACTGTTCAAAGCCTGCTTCTTCTTCATCACAACTTCGTATTCTTCGTTCATTTTGTCAAAATAGTGTCTCCACGAAGCCAATTTTTCTTCACCACCAATTTTCAAGCGCAAATTAAGAAGATAATATTTATTAATATGTAGATATATTGCTGACTGTTAAAAAATGCTGTGTTCGCCTATTTAAGTGAAATTTTCCTTTAAAACAAAAGTTTAGCATACTTTCAATATTGTATGATTTTTGAAAGATTTACTATTTTAAGTTGTAAGCCTCAACTCGCTTGAATTGATGGCAAGAATGTGTAAAAGTTTAAACTTATTTAATTTTGTTTCTACTTCTAATTCTGAATTAGAATAAAATTTAAATATTTATATCTAACCTAAAATATTAAAACGTGAATAGACATGGCCGCACTGGCGATAATAGTTGGCGGTGGAAAATTGGAAGGAAAAATATTGAGAAAAATGCATGAAAGGATAATAAAAAATTTTATGGACATAATAATTCTCGCAGAGCTTAGAAACGGACCCATGAGCGGCTACGACGTAATTTCCTTCATCCACAACAAGTTCCACCTCCTAGTAAGCTCAGGCACAGTCTACTCTCTGCTCTATTCCCTGGAAAGAAACGGCTTAATCGAAGGTACATGGGATGAAAGAAAAAGAGTTTACCGACTCACAGATAAAGGCTCAAAGACTATAGAAACAATCTTAAGCGCAAATGACAAAATCAAAAATTTCGTAACAGCCCTTCTAAAGGTTCAATCCTCCTCCTAAATTTTTAATTTTTCTAAAAATATATCGAAATACTAAAAAGCACCTTTCTGAATTTCTCTAGAAGCGGGAAGCATAAAACAAAGGGGCCCGTAGCTCAGTAAGGATAGAGCACCGGGCTTTTAAGCTGAAAAAGCGCATGGAAACCCGGGGGTCACGGGTTCAATTCCCGTCGGGCCCGCCAATATTCCATCGAGAATCGTCTTCTCTAAATCCCTCGTCTTTCTAATTGTCGTTGTCCAGAAAATCCAAACGCTGACGACATTTGAACAAGAAACATGCCCAAACGGAAACAGGTATGCGTTTCCTAAGCAGAGTTACAAAGAACTTATATGAGGTTTTATGAATTACAACAGTATTGTAAGTTAGTTCATGGATGCCTAGTTATGAATAAATTTGCTATAATCATGGAAAGGGTTGTTAAAAGGTTTGAGGATATTACTGCCTTAGACGATGTCAGTTTTAAAGTGGCTAAAGGAGAACTTTTTGGTTTGTTAGGACCAAACGGTGCAGGCAAAACCACCACCGTAAACATTCTCTGCGGACTTCTAAAGCCGACAAGCGGTTCAGCCTTTGTAGGGGGCTACGATGTGCAGAAAGAAAGCGCAAAAGTGAAGGAGTTAATAGGCGTCTGCCCCCAGGAAACTGCCATTTACCCTTATTTGACAGGCGCAGAGAATGTGGAGCTTTTCGGAAATCTATATGCTCTTGACAAGAACAAGCTTAAAGCGAGGCGCGACATGCTTCTTGAAAAATTGGGGCTCACTCAAGACGCTAAGAGAAGAGTCGAAAAGTACAGTGGTGGCATGAAACGTAGACTAAGCCTTATTTTGGCTTTAATTCACGATCCTCAAATCATATTCCTCGATGAGCCCACTGTGGGGATGGATCCTCAGTCGCGCCGCGCCGTATGGGATTTCATGGGAGAACTGAAAAAGGAAGGCAAAACCATCTTTTTAACCACCCATTACATGGAGGAGGCTGAAGCGCTCTGCGACCGAGTCGGCATAATCGACCATGGAAAGCTCATAGCCCTTGATTCGCCAAAGGAATTGATTTCAAAAAATAAAGTTAAGAACCTAGAAGAGGTCTTCATTAAATTCACTGGGAGAAAGATAAGGGAGGAACTTTGAGATGAAACTTCAGCGGGTTATGGCTTTAACTGGGAAGGAAGTGAAGAAAACTGTTCGGGAGCCCGCTGTGCTTTTTATGATATTCCTTTTTCCCCTAGTCTTCGTCTTGGCTTTTGGCGCTTCCTTTGGCGGTTTGGGAGCCACGCAACCAGTTTACGCTATAGGCGTAGTCAACATGGACCAGGCAAATATAGCAAACTATACGCAAACATTCATTGGTGCATTATCTGATACAAAAATATTGAGTGTTCAAATTTATGCTGACAACCAGACAGCCCAAAACGACCTGTCCCAAGGCAAAATTCAAGCAGTCATGGTTATTCCCATCGGTTTTAGCCAGAGCCTAGCTTCTTATCATGCAGCGCCACAAGATCCAAGCAAATGGATAAACGCTACAGTTTCCCTCTACCTTGACAAGGGCTCGGTTGTGGCAACTCAAGCCATACCACCCATAATCCAGCAAGTAATAGCTGCTTTCACAGGTCAAAATCAGCAGCCAGCTTCAACCCCAATAAGTCTGCAAATCGCCTCCCTAATAGAGACGAGACAAGTCTCCGCCTTTGAGTTTATGGCGCCCGGCATGTTCACCTTCGCCTCCATTTTCCTCATAATGATGGTTGCACAGTCTTTCACTCAAGACAGAGAAAACGGCATGATGAAAAGAATACGGATAACTCCCGCAACTTCAACAGAATTTATGACAAGCCAAGTCTTATCATACATGCTTATAGCCTTGATTCAAGCAGTCATAGTCTTCGCTGCAGTTCATCTAATGGGATTCAAACCAAACGTGGAGTTTTCAGCGTATGCTCTAGCCTTTATACTCGTTTTAATATTCTCCTTGTCCAATGTGGGCTTCGGTTTAATCACAACCACCATCGCCAAAACATCAGGTGCCGCAACTGGAATAGCTTTCCTCTTTGTGCTTCCTCAACTTTTTCTAGGAACTTTCGTTGGAGCTTCACTTTCACCTTCTGCCCAAATGGTCGGCAAATTCATGCCCAGCTACTATGTTACTGATGCTTTAACTTCGCTTTTCCTAAGGGGCGCCGCCGTCACCAACTCAACCATACTATTAGACTTGGCAATAGTCTCTACCTCATGCGTGGCCATATTGGCAATAGGCATAATCCTCTACGCAAAATACTACAAAATATAAGTTATCGCAGCTCAAAAATTAGAGGACAACTTCCCTATTTGTGTTTTTTCACTTCGAAATTGTTGACTAAAACTGTAAAATCTGCTTTTAATTTTGCTTAGGCAATTAACTGGATCGCTATTAAGGCTATTATTAGAACCGCTAATAACTTCGATGCCTTTTTATTGAATTTTTGCGCTTCCTCCGTCTTTTTCGCGTCTACAAGCTTCATAATATAAACGGAGGCTGAAAGATTGTAGAGGAAAATTACGTAGATTGAAAGCATCATTCTATCCGCCAAAGTTAGATAACCCACTGGGGGTATGCCGCTGAGCAAAGCTAAATGAAAAGTTGCTGCGGACATAAGCGTCGTTACACCTAAGCCTATTCTTTGGCCGAAGTTTTGAGGAGAAATGAAAAATGTGAGAAGCGATATGGTTGTTATAACCGCCACTGGCAAAACGCTCTTAACAAAAGCCGAAAGAGCAGGCCGCTTCAACTCTATGCTAAAAACAAATCGGGAATAAACGTCGCCGCCATATGAGTGCTCAGTCACAGTGGTTTCAAGATCGCCTATTTCCCAACCAGCAACATTAACTCCTTCGTCAACACTGGACGTGGGATCCGCTGCAAAGATTAAATAAGAAGCATTTAGGCTCTTGTGCTCCAGTTCCACGGTGAGTTTATGCGTTTCGTAGGGATATCTTGAGAAGTCGAAAGTTTTTATGAAGTCTCCTCTAACACGGTATTCCAGATATCCATGCTCCGCATCAACTTCAACCTCATACTTCGTTGGAAAACCATTAACGAACTCGAACTCTTTTACTTTATCTAAGCTTATTTCAGAGGGGTCAAACCTAAACCACAGGTAAAAATCCAAACGGTAAGTGCTTGCAGACAAATCCACTTTTTCCACGTTTACAAGCCAAACACCAACTTCAACGGTTGTATTTCGCATTGAAGAATCATCTGCTTTTACACGTGACGTAAACATAAACAGGAAGACTAGCAACAAGGCGAACAGTAATAAACGCTTTGCCTTCATCAAATTCACCATCGACTTCAGCCTCATATTTAGCTCAAATATATAAAAATTCCGTTCAAAACAAGCCTTGAACTTACATGATTACCTAATTCTTAAAAGTTTCTTGAATGTAACAGCAAAACCCTTAATAAATGTCTCGTCACGTTTACATTTTGGGCCGGTAGATCAGCTTGGTATGATCGCAGCGTTGGCATCGCTGAGGTCGCGGGTTCGAATCCCGCCCGGTCCACTCACTTGCGCTTCACTTTAAATTATTATGGTTAATAGTGCTCCTGTAGTTAACGGCACCGTTAGGTTGTCGCTTATTGGCAATGGTAAACTTTCAACAAACATTGCTATTGTGGCGCCTGCCAATGCCTTTAGGGGGTTTACGTAGACTGTGGCTGCTAAAAAACTGAAAAATAGACCGGCAATTAAGCCCTCTAGGGTTTTTCCTTTGTTAAAGGACAATGTTGTTTTTCCAAAAATTTTCCCAAAAATTGCCGCGGTGCTGTCTCCGATGGCGAATATGACAATGGCTAAGCTGCTTGCTGGAGTTGGGAACAACAACAAAGTAAACAATATGCCAAAGGCGAAGAATATGGGTGCGGTGGCAAACTCATAGATTTCTGTGGGTGTTGCTGCATGGCGGGTTATTGAAGAAATTATTGGGATGTGCTTTCCATTCATCATCGCCACCTCGGAGGCAACATACAAAAAGGTTACGGCTAATATGAGAAGGGCTATGGCGTATCGCCCCGCTAAACTAGAGAGAATTGGGACTGTTAAGCCGCACGCATGGATAGCCTCACGGAAAACCTCGTTTTTAGATAGCAAAGTTTCCCTTCCTTGTTTTTTACCATCAATTAATGGAAGAATTTCAATTAGCTTTCCAGTCACAACATGATCCACTTTTGCGCGCATCAAAAAATCAGGGTTATACCCTATCTTCAGCGTTCCTGAAAGCAACATTGGCGCATTGTTCCTGTCGTCAACAACCACAACACAGTTTTCCGGAGTTAAACCTTCCTTCTCCAATATTTTCTTCAAAATCAGAAGCTTACCGCGCTGTTCTATAACCTCGCCTGAAATCTCACCTGTCGCAACTCCATTGTTTGTTTCCAAATCGAACCCAAAGGCATAGTCAGCTTTAAGCCTAAACGATAAGTCTTGAACAACAAAAGTTGGTAATCCGGAACTTATCAAAGCAGTTTTCCAACCTCTAATTCTAAGTTCTTCAAAAACCTTTTCAACGTCTGGCATTAATGGAATTTGCCTAAACATCTGCAGAAAATCTTCAACTTTAAAGCCTTTAAAAACTTTAAACATTTTTTTAAGAGCAGATTTTAATGATATTAACCCCAGTTCATATAGAATTCCGTAAAAAACTATCCTTACAAACTGTGAAAAGCCAAGTTTCTTGCCGATTTCAAAGAACAAATAGCGATTTTTAGGGATCAATACACCTTCAACATCGAATACTGCAAGCCTAGGTTTTTCACACCGTAGCTCAGACAATTTGCATCCTTCTCTTCATAATCCTTCGAATTCTTATAGTCTTTCCAATGCTCGGAAAAACTTACCTATTACTAACTGACATAAACCTAACATTCAATCTAAGTGCTGGTGTTCGTGACCTATTTCTCGCATGTCTTTCCAAACGTGATAGGCTAAGCTTGTAGCCGAACCAGCTGCAACGCCTAAAAGAATCTCGATTAGTTGATTGTTTTGAAATAAAACCGCTACAACCGTGAAAACATCAAACATAACCGCGATAATAAGGTATATCCAGCACCAAGTTGAAAGTTTCATTTTCCTCGGCCTACTAATCCCAACACTCGCAAGGAAAAGGAAAATTACAACGGCAGATACCAAGACACTGAGCATACATGGGTCTCCTAAATTTTGCGCCTTCATAGGAAGAGACGGTTGCATTTAAAAGTTTTGAAAAGGGCTATTCCAGCAGCCAATGCCACAGTAAAGTAAAACTTTACGGCGTTCAATATTTGTGAAAGATCTGTCCAGTAATGCTATTAAGTGAAAACGAAAGATTTTTAATTGGCGTTAATAATGCTCCCTATTATTTCACGGAGATTAACCGATGAAAACATATGAGCTGTTAGGTAAAGATCTTCGGTTACTTTTAAAGGATGACACATTGGCTTTAATCTCTAAGACGGAAATGACTACTGTTAGCTCAGCCATCTATAACGGAGGATTCAAGAAGGCAAAAGCTGTACTTAACGTGCATGTTCCAAAGGATTATGACGATAAAATTCTCCACGAAAATCCAGAGCAAATCGTCCTTGAAGTTTTGAAGAAGTTTAATTTAGATCCCCAGCAGACTGTAGGCATGATAACCGCCGCCGACGTCGGAAAGTTTTCCATGATGACGACAGAAAAAGAAGATTTGATTGTGAGTGCCATAGCAACCGCCGGCTGCTCTCTCGCTGAAACCGCTGGAGAAAACATTGAAACAGATCTTAATCACCCAGGAACAATAAACACTATAGTTGCTATTCACGGCAATCCCACTGAAAGCTGCCTTATGCAAACTTTTATCACTGCAACCGAGGCCAAAACGGCGAGTTTAAAAGAGTTGGATGTCCGAAGCAAATATTCAGGCGATCCTGCCACGGGAACAGTAACTGACAGCTTAGTCATAGTCTCTACAAATAACGGTCCCCAAATAAAATTCGGCGGGCCAACATCAAAACTTGGTAAATTAGTGGGCTATTGTGTTAGAAAAGCCGTGAAAAATGCGATAATAAAACAAGGCTTGTCGCTTAACCGATCAATTTTTAACAGGTTTGCTGAAAGAAACTTACCCATAAAAGAATTCATATCCGAAATATCCAAAGCAAGCTCTCTGAGAATCAATGAAGAAGAAATAATGGCGAAATTCGCTAAAACAATAGAAAAAGAACCGTTTTTCGCGTTAATGCTTATGGTCGCTGCTAACATGGATGAAGACGCCAAAAAGGGACTAATTCCAAAAGAACTTGGAAATTTAACTAACTTAAATAAGCAATTTAAAGAAATGCTTCTCAAGCTAACATGCAAGGAAAACTTTCACCGCCGTACCATTTCAGAGGAAAAACTGGATTTCAGCAAATCTCCTTTCCTAAAACAAACATTGATAAGTATAATAGAAGGATTGTTCTGAAAGGGATATTTCTAAAACTTTCTACTGCTATGAGGATTGCATTCTTCAGACGTAGAATTAAAGGAAAATATTTCGAATACTCCATATGGCGTGGTAAAGGTTTTGCTCAGAAAACCTATAAATACATAAAAGAAACCTATCTTCCAAGGGGAATGAAAGCGCTATGAAGGTTACTCTTGTAAATCCTCCTTATCCCGAAGAGGCGCATCAGCATTCACCATTCATCCCTCTAAGTTTGGGCTATTTAGGTGCAGTTTGTGAAAAAAACGGTTATGAAGTAAATGTTATAGATTGCCAAGGAGAAAAATTAAGCCTGGAAGATTTCCGCAAGAAACTAGAAAAGATTGATGCAGATGTTGTCGGAATAACCTCAGCAACTCTCACCTATAAGTCAGCATTAAAGATTGCAAAAATCTCCAAAGAAGTTCTTCCAGAGTGCATAACTGTTCTAGGAGGATGTCACGCCACTTTCTGGGATGCTAACGCGCTGAATGAATGTCCCCATCTTGATGTTATTGTAAGGAAAGAGGGGGAAATAACTTTCTTAGACCTTCTCAGCAAACTAAAAAACAAGGAAAGTTTAGATGGAGTTCAAGGAATAACCTTCAGAAAAGGCGATAAAATTATTCGCAACGAAGATAGACCTTACATAGAAAATTTGGATGATCTGCCTTTTCCCGCTCATCACCTTTTAAACCTTAATTCCTACATAAAAGTAGGAAAATTGATAATTCCAGTAATGACGAGTAGAGGATGCGTTTACTGGTGTGACTTCTGCACCGCTGTCCGAATGTTCGGAAGGAAATACCGCATGAGAAGCCCCAAAAACGTTGTGGACGAACTAGAGTTCCTCTACACTAAATATGGCGCAGATCAGTTTACTTTTTATGATGATGCGTTTACCGTTGACCCCCGTAGAGTCGAGGATATATGCGAAGAAATTCTACGTAGAAAATTGCAGATACATTGGGATTGCGAGACAAGAGTGGACATGGTCAATAAGCCTCTACTTGAAAAAATGAAGAAAGCAGGTTGCATAGCTGTTTGGTTCGGAGTGGAATCTGGTTCCCAGATGATAATAGATCAGATGCATAAGAAATTTAAGATTGAACAGACTAGAAATGCTTTCAAGATAGCTCACGAAGCCGGCTTGATGACCGTGGCAAGCGTAATCCTAGGTTTTCCAGGTGAAACCGAAGAGACCGCTTGGGAAACAATAAATTTTGTCAAGAGCTTAAATCCTGTTGATGTTGGATTTTACATAGCGACTCCTTACCCAGGCACTCCCCTCTACGAAACTGTTAAAGAGAAGGGATGGCTGAAAACAGAGGACTTTGACAAGTATGATACAGCAACCCCTGTATTTGAAACACCCTATTTAAGCATGGAGAAACTCAAGGAGATTCGCTTTAAAGCCCATCAACAGTTCTATCTTAGACCAGGCTACATGCTTAAAATGCTCATGAAGGGTGGAGTTTACGGAATTTCAGCGGTAAAAACTTCCATGGCGTATCTGCTTAGAACCCTGCATGTGAAACTTAGTTAGCCCTTTTAAAGGCAAGCAACGCCAAAAACAGCACAACCATGACAAGGGACACCGTGACTGAAGTAAAGCTCAGTCCAATAGAGGTCAATCCCAAAAACAGCCCAACAAGCCCAGCTATACTGAAACTTAAAGCTATAGAAAGCACCATTACTTCTATGGTTTCAACCTCTTTGCCCTTCGAAAATAATAGGCGGAGAAGACAGTAGCCCGGTATAAAAGAGACAAAAATAAACCCGAAAATGTAACGTACAAAGGCAAAAGGAGAATCGCTAGGAATAGTATAGGCTGTTAGCAATGTGATGAGTGTAAAAGCGATTATCGTTAAGAACCAATATTTGCCCTTTAATTTTTGCATCGCTATCTTTTCCCTACAATAATTAATTATGCTTATAAAACATAAAAAGAGGTGGATGTGGGGTTACATGAACACCTTGAAAGCTGGATGGCTATCTACCAGCGGCTTTATGTCCAGTTCGGCCATTGCACTTAGCACGTAAGCGTCAACTATGGCTGCTGCAGAAAACGCGTAATCTGCCCTTTCAATA
>JBNASL010000015.1:0-21011 GCA_049717905.1 Candidatus Bathyarchaeales archaeon
GAGCTTCTCTTCCAGTGGTTCGTCCAGTTCCTTCTTTTAACACTAAAACTGGAACTGTTCCAGAGGGTATGGCCGACATCCACCATCAACCCCCTTACATTTGTTTAAGTTTAGACTGCAAAAACACACGAAAAATTACTTCTATATAAATCTTTCTCAGAAACTTGCCCTTGACTTAACAATCTTATAGCTTGAAGCCTTTCTCAGCCTATTAATAACTGCCAAACCCAAACCCTCTGGGGGTATTCCTTCGGCAATAATTATGTCGACTTCTTCCAAGTCAAACTCCCTTAAAGCCTTGAAAAGGTTTCTAGCTATTTCAGCCAAATTGCTTCTACTTCCAAGGGATTTAACAACATTAGCACTGTAATGAGCAAAAGTTTCATGAGTTGCTAGCACACCTACCTTTAGACCTTTTCGCTGGTAATCTTCCGTTAATTCTTTTATTTTTTCAGTAACCGCCGAAAGTTCACCTTCAACCACAACCATGTCCGCTTTTGGAGCATAATGCCTATGCTTTATTCCTGGAGAACGCGCCCTGTTTACGTGCAATTTTTTTTCAGCCACAGCCACGGGATGAAGCTCAACGTTTTCAAGAATTTTCATTAACGTCTCGTATGGTGTTCCTCCAGGGCGGAGAATTTGTGGAGGGTTAACAGTCATATCTAAAACTGTGGATTCCACGCCTATGCGAGTTGGACCAGCATCTAAAACAGCGTCTATCCTTCCGTAAAGATCTTCCAAGACATGTTCAGCTGTTGTGGGACTTGGTTTCCCCGCAAGGTTTGCACTTGGAGCAGCAATTGGGCAGCTGCTTTCTCTAATTAATGCCAAAGCCACGTTATGCTTAGGCATTCGCACTGCAATTGTGTCCAATCCAGCAACAGTTGCGTCAGGCACAATGTCTGAACGTTTAAAAATTAATGTTAAGGGTCCAGGCCAGAAAATCTGCATTAGCTTTTCAGCTTTTGCTGGAACTTCCCTTGCAAGCTTATAAACGTCTGATATGCAGCCTACATGCACTATTGGAGGATTATCACGTGGTCTTCTTTTAGCTTTAAAAAGAGCTGAAATGGCTTTTGGGCTTAATGCATCAGCTCCTAAGCCATAAACTGTTTCTGTTGGAAAAGCCACTAAACCGCCTTTACGTATTATGCATGCTGCTAGGCGAATTGGTTCAGAGTTCGGAGCATCAGGATCAACCTTTAACACTAAAGTTTTTTTCATCGGCTAGCAAACCTGCGTCTACAGCTATAGGAGAGTCTTAAATATTTAGCCTTCTTTAAGGTTCCGAAAACTGGCGATTTACACTACATAATAGTCTAAAAATTTTTTCATACTTTTAGGTGCAGTTTGTCTCATGGCAAGTTGTTTTAGTATTTTTATCATTTGAGGCTGAAAACGGGCTATGTCTGTTAGACTCACCAAGCCCACAAGACGTTTTTCCTCTACGACGGGCAACTTCTTAATCTTCATTTGAAACATTAACTTCACGGCCTCTTCTAAATCCATGCTGGGCTCTACGACAACCAGGGGACTTGACATAACATTCTTAACCTTTGTCTTGTTAACGTCCCTTGCCTCAGCCACCACCCTTTTAAGCAGGTCTCTTTCAGTTATTATCCCAACGGCTTTGCCTTTCTTAACGGCAATTAAACATCCTATCTCAAATTTGTTCATAACATCGGCTGCTTCCCTAACCGTAGAATTTTCATCAATAGTTACTACATCCCTAACCATAACATCTTCAACTTTCAGAGACAGCGTGCTTTCCTCTTTCTTTTTGTCCATGGACAATTTGGGCACCCGAATTCTCTATTAAATGCCTTTTATATATAATTTGGTGCGTGACAGTTAGTATTTCAAACTATGCAATTTTTGGGCTAACTCCTCAGCACGTTTGCTTGCTGGAATTTTTGCTCGTTCAAACTTTTCTCTAGGCTTTGTTAAAGGTCTGGTAGCATCTATGCCCATTTTAGTTGTCAAACCAGTTTCCTGATCGGCCGAAGAATCCAAGGTTGACCCCCGCGCATTCTCCACGACTAATAAGTCTTCGCATGCTTGAAACCTTGTTGCAATAGCCCATTCCACATCAGAAATGTTGAAAACGTCTATTTCAGAGTCCACAACTACAGCATGTTTTAGGCTTGGATGAGCAGCAAAAGCAGCTAATAAAGCGTTTTTTCCATCACCATCCAACTGTTTTTCAATGGAGATTATTGCATGAAGCCATCCGCTTCCGCCAACTGAAAGGTTTACAGCATGTACTTTTGGCACAACCTTTGAAACCGCCTCGTAAATGGAAGTTTCACGGGGCAGGCCCATCAAAAGTTTATGTTCAGCACCGGAGGGCAAAAGCGCCTGGTAAATGTAGTCTTTGCGGTGCATTACGTTTACAATCTCCACAACAGGCTGCCTCCTTTCCACGTCATATGTTCCAGTAATGTCTACAAAGGGTCCCTCAGCAACATCCTTAGTTGCGGAAATTCTGCCTTCTATGACAAGCTCCGCATCCGCCGGCGCATAAGCATCCACATACTTACATTTGATTAGGCAGAGATTATCATTTAAAAGCGTATTTGCAGCATCGAATTCGCTTACTCCGAAGGGAAGAGGTGAAGAAGCTGCCAACATAATCGCGGGGTGCACCCCAACTGATATAGCGACATCCAGATCCACATCAGCCTCTTTAGCCATCTGCCACAGCTTGTAAAGATGGCGAGGAACCAAGCGTATCGCTAAATGCTTCTCATCTAAAACTTGCAGTCTATGAATTGACACATTTTCGATGTTTTCATCGATGCTTTTTGCATGAATCACAGCTGAGGTTATGTATGGGCTAGCGTCCATCTCGAAATGGGTTAGAATGGGAATTCTAAACAGATCTGATTCCTCCACTTCTCTGACCGCTCCATCTTCAACAATTTTAGGCTTTTTGGGAGAACTCCAAGCATCCAACAGTTTTTGGTAAAGCTTATCCCGCTGGACGCCAAGCGCCTCACAAATTCTATTTCTTGTTCCACAAACATTAGCAACAACTTTGATTTCGCTGTCCTCCACATTTTCGAATAAGAGGATAGGCCCCTCATTATCGAAACTCTTCATTATGTAAGGAATTTCAAAGTTTGGGGACACTTCATCATTTATGTGCAGCACTTCTCCCTTTTTGTCCATTTGCTCCAGAAAGCTTCTAAGGCTCATGTTAAGCTGCCCTCCCTCTCTGATTCTGCAGGGATAATTCTCTCCATAAGCCTTTTAAAAATTGATTGGGCTTGCATCTCGTTTATTGTTTCTAAGTAGATCGAAACTAAGGCTATTTTCCGTTTCTTTGAAGCCAGATATTCAGCAAACATACGAGCTGAAATCACGTTTCTATCCCCTAAAAGGACAGATGAGGAGGGAAGCCCAGGCGAGTCTGCGGGTTTTGGCACTGCAACCGCCAACGTTCCAAGCCGATCCTCGTTCTCGCTTAATAAAATCAAACATGAGTTTTTGGTCTCCAGGTAAACTGCAAGAAAATGAACGTTTTGTTCAATTATTTCATCTTTAACGATTTTGGCGCGCTCCATAACAATCACCCACTGCCTATTTATAGCTTCACACATTCACTATTTATTACTTTCAAAAGGCGAAAAGCGAATGGCTGAAAACAGGGCTGAAAAAATTCTGCAGGTACTTCGAAAAAGTTTCACTCCGCCAAGCTGGGTGACATCAGATAGAGATCCGTTCAAAACTCTGATTATAACAATAATTTCACAAAATACTGCTGATAGAAATACTGCAAGAGCCTTTGAAAATCTTTCGAAAAATTTTTCAATAACCCCAGAAGCATTGGCAAACGCCGAGAAAACAAAAATTGAAGAGTGTTTGAAAACCGCTGGGCTTTACAGAAACAAGTCCAAAGTAATAAAAGAAGTTTCTCGAATAATCCTCGAAAAGTTTGGCGGAAGCCTAAAACCAATTTTGACTATGCCATTTGAGGAAGCTAGAAAAATATTGATGCAGCTTCCAGGGGTTGGGCCAAAAACCGCTGATGTAGTTTTGCTTTTCTCCGCAAACCAGCCAACAATTCCTGTAGACACTCATGTTAAACGTGTGTCGAAAAGGCTTGCACTTGCACCAGCAGACGGAGACTACGAAGCCACTAGAAAAGCCCTCCAATCGCTATATAAACCGGAAGATTACTTGGACATTCACATTATGCTAATTTTGCTGGGCAGAAAATATTGCCGAGCTAGAAACCCTCTCTGCCAAACATGCTCAGTGAACACCCTTTGCCCATCACGAAGAAAATAAAGGGATTTGCTGTTTCTCTTCAATGGAAGTTTGAGGGATTTCCTTAAGACTTCTGTCCAAGCGCACTTTTCCAATAATGACCGTTGAGATACCGCTTGAGACAGGTGTGTAAATTTTCATAACTTTTTTTCTGTAGTCAATTTCGCGTAAAATACCTATGCCGAGAAACTTCTTTTCATCATTGTGTAGGGCTGTAAGCAAGCCTTCCTCGTCGCCTCTAAAGGTAACTGTAGCCTTTTTGCCCGTAAATTCTTCAACTTTCCTCAATTTTTCATGGTCTACCCAACTTTCGCCTTCAAAGACTATGCAGATTTTGTCCTTTAGCTCTGCAATATGCAAAGGTTTAATCCCAAGAAGTTCGCATATTTCCTTTTCCCGTTTTGGATCTCCCGAGTTCTTGTTCAAGCCAGCATACCCGCCGTTTTCGATTTTCAACCAGCCTAGAGGTATGCATTTCACCCTTGCGTTTTTCAAGTACTTTATGTAGCCTAGCTCTCTTAGGCTTCTGCGTTTTTCCCTGCTCCTCTGTTTTATAGTTGGCGGCGAATCAATTACAAGATTCTTAAAATTTTTAAGCATGTTTAATAGCAGCGTCATCTTCTCGTCTTGCTGTATACAGAAAATTGCATCTGGGTTAATTTTTTCAACGAGCTGAACTTTATATTTAACGGCGTCTTCACCTTCAACCCAGCCGTCAGTATTCACAACAACAAAGTCGGGATTGCTGCGGAAAATCTCCTCTTTTAATAGAGTTAAACCCTCAACAACCTTATCTATGGCTTTACTTGGAGAGGTTACGCCCACAAAGAAGGCGTTATCCACTTCCAAGTTAAAAAGGTCTGTAATCGGTTTAGAAACAAAGGCATAAGCAACAGTGCATGGAGGACCAATGTCAGACTGCCCCAAATCTCCATCTAAAATGGCTATTTTACGCCCTTCACTTAACAGCTTGTTTACCAGATATGTGCAGAAACTTGTCTTCCCAGAATCTGTAGCACCCAAAACCAATGCTGTAACAGGCTTTGACTGAAAAGCCAGTAACTCCTCATAGGCCTTGTACCAAGAAGGGGGAATTGTACTTCCGTAAACTTCCTCTACGCATGCATTTTCTCCCAACGATACAGCGAAGGTTGCAGTTTCCAAAATGGTGAAAGGCATTCGTTTTCCATCGCGTATAACTACTTTGCTCATGTTTCTCAGCGTGGAACCAAAGACTTCTACTTTACCTGAAATAAGAGTTACTGAAGCTGGCCCATCTACGAGGAGTGTTTTTTCCCTTTCAACGGTTATGTTCACATTTCTCCCTCCTAGCAAATCTGTTACCGTTTCTTCTGGCAATTTTTATTGCCGAACCAATGTCTCTTAATCCTCTTCTGTGTTTAGATTCGCTTATGTAACGGTTTGTTCCAGCTTCACTGACGCTTTCCAACACTATGTTTGAAGGAAGCATATGGTCTAAAGCATTCAGAAGTTTCTCCTTGTATTCTGGGATGCCGTCGCCAACTTTAACCGCAATAAAAGAGGCTTTAACGTCCTCAAGGTTTTTTAAGATATTCCCTATTTCGTTCAACGTTTCTTTTATGCTGAAGCAGTTTCCAGTTTTAACCACTTTTCCATCAGCTAAAACTGCTAACCCTAAAACCTCGCCTGGGTCTACACCTATGACAATTTTTTCGTAAGAACTTTTCCCTTCAACGTGCTGCAATGCTTGGTTTATTAAAGCCTGCGGGTCCATTCCATTTTTGAACATTAAAACCTTTTCGTGGTTTATGAGAGGAAACTCCTTTTCAGTGGTTATTACAACTTTGACTTCTATGGGTATGGGCTCGTAGGGTGTAAGGCTTATGAAGGGCACATTCATGTTCTTCAGTTCATTAACTATCAAGTAGTAGGCCTTTCCTGAAACCGTCGCAACAGCTATCTTCGCCTTCATATAACTTTCCTATAGTTTTAGCCTTTAAGCACAAAACAAATTATTACTTTCGCTGTTTATATCCATTGACGTGTATGGCGGTGCTGCAGAAAATTCCAACAAACTGCAAAGAGCTTGACAAAATCCTAGATGGAGGTTTCTCGCTTGGCGAACTCGGCTTAATTTATGGAGAAGCGGAAACGGCAAAAACAACTTTAGCACTGCAATGCGCGGTGAACTGCGCCGCACTTGGATATAAAACCTTGTTTGTAGATTGCGATGGCACATTCTCTACCAGAAGACTATCACAAATTGCTTCTGGAAATTTTGAAAAAGTCGCAGAGTTAATAATCTTGACAAGACCGAAGGATTTCAAGGAACAAACATTTGTTATAGACCAGCTGACGAACTACTTGACCAAGGGTTTTGGTTTAGTCGCCATTGACACCATCACATCCTTATATCGGGTTGAAATTGCGGAAAAACCTGAAAAAAGGTTTCAACTGAACCGAGAATTGAATAGGCAAATGGCATGGCTGGCGCAAATCGCTAGAACCCAGAAAATCGCTGTTCTAGTGACAAGTCAGGTGCGAAGTGTTTTTGATGAGACTTTCGTGAATATAGAGCCAGTGGCCACAAGAGTATTAAAGTTTTGGGCGGACACAATAATCGCCATGAAACCCACTGAAAACCCGAGAATTATAAAGACAACTTTAGAGAAGAAACAAAAAATGGTGCAACCCATTTTCTGCAATCTAAAAATAGATGAAACTGGATTACATGAATACTCTATTGGCTAGTTTGAAGGGTAAAGAATGAATGATGTAATACAATTAGTCACTGAAGCATTAAAATTCATATTTCCAGCATACTGCGCAAACGCAGCGCCAGTACTGATGGGCGGAGGCTTGCCCATAGACCTTGGAAAGAAGTTTACCGACGGAAAACCAATCTTTGGAAAAAACAAAACTTTTAGAGGTTTCTTCTCTGGACTGGTTGTTGGAACATTAGTTGGCTTCGTAGAAAGCATATTCTTTCCCGAGTATCATTTTGCATTTGGCTTTTTAATCTCTCTAGGAGCATTACTCGGTGACTTGGCAGGAGCATTTATAAAGAGGAGAATTGGAATAGCCCCTGGAAATCTATTGCCTGTGGTCGACCAAATTGACTTCATAATAGGGGCAATCATATTTTCTCTCCCGTTAAAGATTCTATATTTAGAGCTTACCCTATTAGTTTTGATTATAACCATTCCACTGCACATATTGACAAATTTTGCAGCCTACAAATTGGGCTTAAAAAGCAATCCTTGGTAATAGCCAGCATAACAATTGCGAAGTTAGACGCCTTTCCAATAATGCATTACAGCTTCTATGGACACATAAGCAATTATAAAGAGAGACACGCCTACTAGGAACATCATGTATGCTTGCCTTGGCTTATAAGCGTATTTTGTGCTCTGGTACATCGTTGCTAACCCAATAATGCCCATCGAGTAGAGAATCATGGATATGATGCTGTCTGATATGAACTGCTCGGATAATTGGGGATAAACGAAAAGGAAACGCCCGCCATAATAAACTGCGGTGTAAGGCTTAACTATTAGGCTGTACATTCCGCCGCCAAACAGAAAGACAGCAAAAGCTATGGCAATCCCTGCGAGTACGAAATTTGAGGGTTTAAGGGTTGAAATTCTTCTCTGAAGTCTTTGCAGAGAATAAGACATTGAAGAAACTGTTTTCTTAGCTTTGCGTGCCATCTTCTCTATCTCCACTTTTCATTAGATTCTCTGCCACTTCTTTAGCCCACTCGCCTGTAAAGGGATTCTTTACAATCTCACTTAAATACTCTTTCCAAGAAATACCCAACGCCTTCCTCCAAGCATCATAGGTCTTCAAAACATTCTCATATGCTTTGGTGTGTAAATCGCAATAACCATTTTCAACAGCTTCTCTACTGCACACCTTGCATTTCAACTTTCTTCTTCCTCTCCTCTTTTAATGGGCACAGGGGATTAAAGCATAACGCCCACGGACGTTTACCCTTTATCTTAACCTGAACTGTGGGCCAGCCACATCCACGGCAGTTCTTTCCAAGAGGTCTAGCGCTGCCCTTCTGCGGAAGCGGAAATGAAGCTTTACACTTGTTTTTGAAAAAGTTTGTACACCCAATGAAACGTTTGCCAGTTTTCCTGGAGTACAATATCATGAGTTTTCCTGTGCCGCAGACCGGACATACGCCTACAACTCTTTCCTCAAATCTAGCCCTCTTTATTGCGTAGCTTAACTGCTCACCTATCATTTTCTCCTTATCCTTTAGTTCCTCCACCACAGGCTTCAGAAGTTCAATAGCGTCGAGGAGAACATTTTCCCTTTTCTCCATGTTTGCCTGAATCCTATCCATCCTTTCTTCAAGGTTTCTTGTCAAATCTATGGAAACAATCGTTGGGCAATGTTTTTGCAGAACTTCCAAAACATCAAAGCCTAAGTCGGTTACAACCATTCTTTCATCTCTAACATACTTTCTATCGTAAAGTGTTTGTATAATATCTGCCCTAGTCGCCTTAGTTCCAATTCCCGCTTCTTCCATCTCTTTGAGAAGACTGCCGGGATTATATCGTGGTGGCGGTTTAGTAAATTTGTCTTCAACTATTATTCCTTTAACCTTAAGTTTTTGTCCTTCTTTTATTGGTGGTAAGAGAACTTCCTCGGATCTCGCGTAGAGTCCGTAGAAACGCAGCCAACCCTCTTTTAGAGTTTGTCTTCCTCTCAAATAGAAAATATGCCCATTAACATCTATTTGCACTTTTACACTTTGCCTTATTGCAGGTTCGCCGAAAACAGCCATAAACCGCCTAACCACAAGATCCCATATGCGCTTTTCAGAATCATCCAAAACTCTTTCAGGCAATTTTCCAGTTGGATAAATGGCTGGATGCGCCGGATCCTCCTTCTTACCCTCATTAGGTTTCAATTCTTTTTTAGCAAGAAGCTCTCCAACGAGTTTTTTGTATTCGGCAACTCCGCTGAGGCTTTTCAATATACCTTCATAGTTTATTGATGGAGGAAGCTTTTGGCTGCTTGTTCTCGGATAGGAAATTAAGGCATCTAGGTAAAGCCGTTGAGCAATGTCTAATGTGCGCCTCGGTGTGTAACCGAATAAACCGTAGGCTTCGCTTTGCAGTGCACCTATGTCAAAGGGCGTTGGTGGCATTTGATGGAATTGTTTGACTTCGATGTTTTTTACGGTTCCATCTTTTCCTTTGCATTCGGTGAGGATGGCGTCAGCCTCTTTCTTAGTTTCAATCATATCATTTTCGTATTCTGCCTCGAAAACTGCTCCGTCCATTTCAACTTCAGCCTTTACTTCCCAGTAAGGCGTCGGCACAAAACTTCGTATAGCCTTCTCCCTAAAGATAAGAAAACTCAATGTGGGCCCTTGCACTCTTCCAGTGCTTATAGTTGCGTATCTTCCACTCCAATCCTTTGCAGCTATAGTTAATGCCCTTGAAAGATTAACCCCATAAAGCCAGTCAATTTCATGGCGTGTTCTTCCAGCTTCTATAAGGCCGAAGTTCAGTGTTGGCAACAGTTCCTCATATGATTTTTCCAGCTCTTCTTTTGTCAAGGTGGAATATTTCATTCTTTTAGCTATGCCCTCTTTATTGCCGCAAGCATATTTTAGGATGCTGTAGCCTATTATGCTTCCTTCAATATCGTAGTCGCATGCATCGATGTATGTTTCTGCGTCTTTTGCCAATTTTGAGATGGTTTCAAGCCAAATGCGAATCTGTTTTGCACCCCTTTCCGCAAAGTATCGCGGCACCCATCTGAAATTGAACACAGGATAATAGTTTCGCCCACTTCTCTCCTCGGCCACAGTATATAAGTGTCCTATAGCTGGAACAACAACTATCTCCCTATCCCTTTCAGCCACGTAAAATGGCACTCCGTTATCTTCCATTTTTTTCGCTTTGCCCTTCAAATCAAGGGCTGACGCTATTCTTTGTGCAGCATCAGGTTTCTCGGTGATAATCAAAGTGTATCTTCCCATTTTAGCACAAACCTTTGCCTATTTTAGGGATTCTCAGAAATAAGCCTTAATATTTAAAGTTAAAAGTTTCTATCGAAAACTTCTTGAACAGTGTTTAAAATTAGCAACCAATAAATATGCCACACGATATTCCTTCTTATTGCCGAAATGGGTGGTATCAGTTTGCCTCAACAAGTTGTTTGTCATCAGTGCGGCTTCGTCTTATATGAAGGGGAGGAGCTTAAACCTCCAGACGAAATTCTACATAAATATGATGGAAAATGCCCGAAATGCGGCAGAAAACTTGCAATCATCCCCTTAAATGTTGAAGTAAAACCAATAAAATAAACTGCTCGCCAAAAATCCTTTTAAAAACTAAGATTAAATGCTATTCGGCTTTACTATGCTAGGAAATACGCGTGCAAAATGAGGGAACGCTTGCATAAGCTCTTTAACCAACCGTAAGGGAAATAAAGAAATAAGACATCCACATAATCCATTAAAAGAGCTGAAGCCGAAATGAAGATTAAAGGAGTACTTACAAAAGAAAGAGTTCTCAACAGCTTTAAAAGTCTTGGAAAATTCCGCCCAAAAGTAGACCACACTTCAATGATAACCTTTGTAGCTTTAATTCTTATACTTTTCATAGCATTTGCCATACGCCTTTTTCCGGTGCGGTGGGAAATAGACCCTACAACTGGAAAGTCTAATTTGCTTTTGTCAGAATTTGACCCCTACTTTCAATACCGTTTCACAGAATACATCGTGAAAAACGGGTTCATATCTTGGGCTTGGCCTACTCAGTGGATAGATTATCAGCGATGGTACCCGCATGGGATAAATGTTGCAAGATCGGCTTTTCCAGGATTACCTTTTACAGCTGCTTTCCTCTATGAAATAGTTTCAATGTTGGGCGTTGGCATAGACCTTATGAGTTTTTGCGCACTGTTCCCAGCTATAATGGGAATGCTTGCCTCGCTTGCTATCTACTTCCTTGGAAAGGACATAGGGGGTAGGCCAGTAGGTTTATTATCTGCACTTCTTTTAGCGTTATACCCGTCTTATATTCAGCGAACATCTGTGGGATTTTTCGACGATGAAACCATAGGAATATTTGCCCTCATAGTGTTTGCCTTTTTGTTTTTAAGGGCAATTGAAGAGAATAGGTCTATAGGTTCAACGATTAAGTATGCTGTTGCTTCAGGGGTTGTTTTGGGGTACTTCTGCTCTGGTTGGGGAGCGGCATACTACCCCATTGGTGTCATTGTGCTCTTTACATTCATCTTATTGGTGGCGAAGAGGTACACTCGTCAACTTCTTTTAACTTACAGCATAACCTTTGGATTAGGATTGTTTATCGCCATAAATGTTCCAAAGCTTTCACCCGCTTATCTAGTAACAATTGCCATACTGCCCGTTGCAGGCATTTTCGGCTTGTTATGCCTTGCTGAAGTTTTAAGAACCTTAACAACTACGAAGTTGAGGGTTATAGTTGCCATAGCGTTTCTGGCAATAATAGTCGGCGGTTTTGCGGTGCTTTGGCAAGCAGGGTACATGCAAGGCATAGCTGGAAAATTCATTTCCGTTATGGACCCCTTTAGTCGTGAGGCTTCCCCGCTCATAGAGTCTGTGGCTGAACATAGAATATCTACTTGGGGTTCTTTGTACTATGATCTCGGCATAGGAATACTCTTCTTTGCAGTTGGTTTATTCTTTGCTTTTGGAAACCTTAACAACAGAAACTTGTTTCTTATAGTTTTAGGCTTAACCTCACTTTATTTTGCGTGCTCTATGGTGAGACTACTTGTTCTTTTGGCGCCCGCATTCAGCCTTTTAGCCGCAGTAGGAATAACCGGCTTGCTAAGGCCATTTGTCACCCTTCTGAAAGAACCAACAAGGATAGGTGTGAAGAAAAAATATGGGTTTGAACATGTTGGAAAGGAGTTCAGCGGAATAGCCCTATTCCTCATATTTCTTGTCTTAATGACAAGCGTGGCTTTTCCAATGCCGAAAGTTTACACACAAGTTTATGCACCGACCACCATATCTGGAGGCAGCCTTTCCTATGTTCCTGAAGTTCCAGTGCAAGAATGGATAAACATGCTGAAATGGACCAGAGACAATCTGAAAGGGACTACTGTTGTGTGCAGTTGGTGGGACTACGGATACTGGCTTACAATACTTGGAAATGTTACATCGCTTGCGGACAACGCCACTATAAACTCAACCCAGATAGAGAATATTGGTTTCACGTTTATGGCTAACGAGACTCAAGCATTGAAAATGCTAAGGCTATACAATGCAGAATACATCCTCGTGTTTGTAACCATAGACTACAATGGGAATTTTCTAAACGCTGGCGGTGATGAGGGAAAGTGGATGTGGATGGCAAGCATTTCTGGAGAAGCTCACGATCGCCTAATAAATCAAGGATTCATTCCTAAAGATGAAATGTGGACGGATAATTTAGATGAGGTTAGAAAAATTTTTGGGAATTACACTTTGGGGTATAACTGGCATGACACTAATGGAGATGGAAGTGTACAAAGCAGCGAACTTATAGCTGTTCCTAAAGGGCAGAATTCAACAATCTACAAGCTGATGAACTACGCGGTAGAGCGCTGGAAGCAAGAAAACAAAGGCGGTTCACAACCAACAACTCAGCCGCTATACTTTAAAGAAGCATATATTGCAGGACTAGACAATGATGGAAGCAAATACGGCGGCATTGTTCCTTTAGTTTGCCTCTACAAAATAGAATATCCAAGTCAATAAGGGCGAAACAGCTTGTTTCCAAAAGTTCCAGACTATCACAAGGCTGGGAAGCCGCTAGTTCCAACAGGCCTCGGCGTAGTTTACGTATTAGCAAGTGTAATATACCTTTTTCTGCTGCATTTTTTCGTGGAAATCGAGGCTTCAGGCAATACTTTCCGAGCATTGACTTTGGCTGTTTGCATTTTATTCGGAGGTTTTATGGGATTGCTTGACGACTGGATGGACTTGCGGTGGCGTTATAAGGCTTTTTTCCCACTAATAGCCTCAATACCTCTTATTGCGTTAGCTTATAGACTTCCTTATATACGCACAGCTATAACAATTCCAATACTAGGAACTGTAGACTTCGGCAAATACTACTATTTCATACTGATCCCTTTAATTGTAACTATAACCACTAACACGGTTAACCAGTTGGGCGGATTAAACGGTTTAGAAACCGTTTGCCCCGCCATAGTTATGATAGGGTTAATAGCTGCCTCTGGGCCAAACGCTATTCTCTTGTCAATTCCACTGGTTGTTTGGCTTGCGCTTGCTTTTTTCAATTTTCAAGGAAAAATTTTCGTCGGAAATGCAGGCTCTTTTGCTATTGGAATAACGCTGGCCTCTTTTGCAATAATCTCTGATTTGAAATGGAATTTAATAATCTCGCTTTTGCCCTACATCCTTAATTCTTCGATAATTCTGTTAAATTACTTTATTTTCAGGACCAAGGCACATGTTTCTTTTGATGGGAAAAAACTGTTTTCAGATCATAGGAGAAGTTTGATTACGCTTATCACTTATCGTAGACCTTTGACTGAACACCAAGTTGTTGTTATAATAGCATTTTTGGTGGCAGCTTCAACTTTTGCCGCTTTCGCTGTTCAGCTATTTTTAGTGTAACTGTATGTAGTGCTTTGTTACACACAAAAGGCAAAAATTTGTTAGAGGCGAGGCTTAATCACGGAGGTTGTTGAAGAGCCTATTTCCGCAGAGTTTAACGTGGGGAATCAACTATTTGCCCAACACTCTACGTTCCAAACGTTTCAGTTAAGGTAGACACCACAAGAATCTTAGGGATTAAGCTAGACGTTAAAGGAGGAACTGGAGCGGTAAATTTCGACGTTAAAGCTAAACTCGAAGAGAAAGAGCGGCGAAGTCAGATGGTGGTTGTCACTTTCAGTCTCCTTTTAACAACAAAACCCAGCATTGTGAAGTTTGAGGTTGAAGGCACAGCCACTTTAACGGGCAAAGACGCTGAGATAGATAAAATGTTAGAGGTAGACCCAGAAACAAAAATACCATACGTCTTTCAGAAAGTTTACCAACACGCTTTTACAGCTATGTATCTGTTGGCAACAATTTTGAATGCTCCACCACCTCCCCATGATTTACTGCTTTCAAGAAGTGAAGGAATTCAGGCGGAAGAGGTTACCATAGAAACGGAAACAGATGAAACTATTAAAGAGAAACTAGCTGGTGAAGCAGAATCTGCAACATAAGAAATTTTGCTAATAAACAGGCTCTTCAAGTAGGAACGTTTATAATATTCGCTTGAAGAATCGTTTCTGTTGGCGGGTGAGTGGACCTCCACCCGTTCCGCCATATAAACCCCGGTGTAGGAGGTGGAAAAGTGAAATTTAAAAGTAGAGACTTAGCCTTAACAGCAGTTTTTGCTGCACTCTATGCTGCAGGAGTAATTCTTTTAGCGCCTATAAGCTTCGGAGTTCACCAGGTTAGAATTGCTGACGCTTTGTTGCCTTTATCAATGATGTTTGGAATGCCCGTTGCTGTAGGATCAAGCTTAGGGTGTTTGGTTGCAAATGTTTATGGCGGTTTAGGCATAGTTGATATCGTTGGCGGAGCAGTTGCAAACTTTGTGGCATGCACTTTGGCGCGATATGTTGGCATGAACAGTGTTGCCCGCAGACTCACGGGATGTTTTGTTGAAACAGTAATTGTAACAGCGATTGTTGGGGGCTATTTATCGCTGATATTCAATGTTCCTATGGAGCTTGGATTGTTGGGCATTTTTGTCGGTTCTTTGGTGGCTATAAACATCTTAGGCTTTGCACTTTTAGAAGGATTACATCGAAGCGGAATAAAGAGGAGATATGCTGAAAAGGAAAACACTGTAAAATACTTGGATAATGCGGTTTTACATGAAACGTTCCAGCTTTGTCAGCCCTATTATTTCGTCGAAATCTAAGCCTAAAGCGTCCAGAACTTGGTCGAAGGTCGAGTGGAGATATGCTATGTATTTGTCAACATCTATCTCGTTTTTTGTTGCCAACTCCACTGGTTTAACATGGGGTTCATTAACCACTTTGACGAAGCTAATTAGGTCGCCTGCCTTCAGCTCTATACCCCCCTCTTTTAAGATTCTTGCAGCTTTTACGTGCTGCGGAGTTGTTTTTGTGTAGCGTTCTGGTTCTTCGCCTAAAACAACGTTGAAGGCGAGTTCGCTTAGGCTTTCCCATTCCCGCCTTTTCAAACGCATGTAACAGTCGCGGATTTCCCTAATAATGTCCTTTTTTGCTTCTTCAAAGTCCGCTGGAGTTTTCACCATGGCTAGGCGTTCTTTCATCCTGTCAAACGCTTTCTTGATGAATATTGGAATATGGCGTTTTTTACCCGTCAACCCCTTCACGTCAACGCTTCCGTCCTCTAGAACTCCGAGATAGTTCTTTTTCCTAGAGCTGAAAACCGCATAACGGTAAATTTTGTCTACATCTAAGCCCATTTTCAGTTCATGCTCAGTCCATTCTTCAAGTTCACGTATTTGGTCTTTTGAGGGATTTTTCAAGAAAACGCTGTCAGTGTCCCCGTAAAGAACTTGGATGCCGAGCTTTTCCGCCATATTAATTATTTGGGTTATGGCGTGTCTTCCTATGGCGGCTGTTGCCTCAGCTACCGGCGGACAATATAGGTCGAAGGTTTCAGCCCCGAAAACCCCGTAGCTAGCGTTTAAGATTACTTTAAGCGCTCCTTGGATTATGTTGTACCAGCTTCTCAACTCTGCGGGTAAAGCCTTATCCTTTGATTTCGACTTGTACCATTGGACTCGAAGGTCTCTAAGCGAACCTATCAGAAGGCTTTCTAAAGCGCGTTTCCTTTTGCAAACCCAATTAGGTGTATCAGGGATAAGATTTGTTCTGCACTCTGGATGGGGACATAAAACAGACTGGTAGCCCAAATTCCAAACTTTAATTATAGATGGGTATAGGCTTGGAAAGTCCATGACCGCTACGTTGAAGTGGACGCCTGGAACAGGCTCGACAACTATGGCGCCTTTGTATTTTTTGCCCTTGATTACGGCTCTTGTTGTTGTTTTGCCTTTTACGGTAAGAATGTCTTCAGCATTGGGAATTAGCATGTTTCTTCTGCGGTGCTCGCGGTGCATGAAGTTTCTTATCCAGCGGGAAACTCCTTGGCGGCTTACATCTTCCATGGGCATACTGCTTATTCTAGCCAAAACAAGGATTAGTTTTAGGACAAGTTCGTCTTCAAAATTTGTTAGTTTGTAGGTGATTTCGGCGTCTCTGAAACAGTATTTAGCGAGTTCCGTGTAGGTTAAGTCGCCTATGCTCCTTTCTAAGGGTATTTTTTCAAGTCCTATTAGGGCTCTGCCCACATCGTCGAGGGTTACGTCGCGATAGCGATTGTTAAAAGCGTATATTTGGATGGAACGGTTGAAGAAGAACTTGTAGAGGTCTATGTGCACTCCATATTTAAGGAGGCAAACACGCTTGCCGACTTCTATTGGAATTTCATCTCTTCTGAAACCGTGGTTCTCTGCTCTATGGGTTAAATATCGCAAGTCGAAGTCGTCACCGTTAAATGTGATCACAAAGGGATAGCTCCATAAAACTTCAAAAACAGCTTTAAGGAGTTTCTCTTCGGAGTCAAAATATTCAATTTTAACGTCAGCAGGCAAGCGTTCAGTCCCTTCACGAACTCCATCACGTTTTAAAAGTAGAACTCTCTTTTGCCCATCTGAGCCGTACATGGAGACGCAGACAACAGGGTAGGCTGCCTCACGGGGGTCAGGCATTCTTGTGGCAACTGGTGTGCAGACCTCTATGTCAATAGCCACATAACGGAATTTTGGAGCCGGATACTCTAAAAGCCTAGCCCACTGCTCAATATGTTCTAACTCTTCAGCAGAGGCTTCGCTGAAAACTTGCGTTATCCTCTGAACCATATTTTCAGCTTCTTCTAAGCGTTTAGGAACTAAACTGCCTTTCTTAACCTCGTAAACCATGCCGGGCAGAAGTCTTCGGTCATAGATGTAGGATTGGTAATACTTTATTTTAGACTCCCAAACCTTAACTGCTTCATTGGCTATTGGAACTTCTGAAACCTTTGGAAAGTCTTCGGGAATAATATCTCTTATACAGCCTCTTGGGCGTCCTCCAATAGCCAACGGATCTTTCGCCACAATCTTCGTGACTTTAACTGTTCTATCTAAAAGGGGATCAAATTTTTCTTCAATTTCAAAATGGTCGAAGCCTGGATGCTTCATTAAGCGGTCAATCTTCTCAAGCTCGTAAGGTGAGAGATTTGTGTAACAGTAGGGCTTATGCCCCGTATTATCATACCAAAAATATATTTGCCTCGAATTTGGCTCGTAAAGTTTGATTAGGACTTTTCCAGCCCTTCCATCGTATGTGGCTGAAACAAAATATGATGGTGGAAGGTTTTCAGGGGCTAAGGGCGGAAAGGCTTGTTTCTTTCTCTTTTTTTCAAATTCCTCCATGAAGGGTAGGGCTTCCGCTTTAGCTTCTGCTATGGTTTCTTGAGGCTTAGCCTTTGGAAGGGAAAATTCATCTAGCCTTCTCTGCGCCATATCCACTCTTAACCTAACTTTTAATACGAATAAGGTAGACTAAAATCTTACTAAGCGCAGAAAAGAGTGGAAAAGAAATTGCTTAAAGAAGCTTGGACGCTTGCGATTGAAGCCTTAAGCTGGATGGAAAAAGAGAAAATCAACGAACACTTAGCCTTAGCTAGAACAGCTAAGCAACTAGATATAAGCGACGTTAACGCGCTGCGCTTTGCCAATAGACTTTTATGCGAAACAGTTAGGCGCCGCAACCTCATAGATAGGTTTATCAATGAAAATCTAAAACCTAAAGCCTTAAGCGATTTCACTTTGGGAGTTCAGTCTTTTCTACGGCTTTATGTTTACCAAACAAGAGTTGCCAAAAACTGGTCGAAAATCGACATGGAAGAATCGAAAAACATTGTAAAGCTTGCACGTTCCATTCTCAGGTGGAAAACCCTTCAAAACGTTGAGCATGTTTTAGGCTTTTTGTTAACAGAAAATCCTACACTCATTCTAAAAAGTGCAAGCGATGAGGAGAAAGTTGGACTTTTAACCTTCCATCCCACATGGTTCGTGAAATACTGCTTTAGACTTTTCGGCAGAAAAGAAGCCTTAGACATGCTGGAGGCAAACCTTAAAACCCATCCAACCTACATAAGGCTAAACACACTTAAAGGAAACGAAAAAGAGGTTTTGGAGAAACTATCTGAAGACGGCTTAAAAGTTGAAAAGGTTGAAGGACTAAAGTACGCTTACAAAGTTTTAAGCGCAAAACAAACTCTAACCAGAACCCGAAGCTTTAAGGAAGGCTTATTTTACGTTCAAGATAAGGCCAGTTGTTTCGCGGCGGAAGCAGCAGACCCCAAACCTGAAACAGTACTTTTAGACGTCTGTGCGGCTCCAGGTGCAAAAACCACGTATCTGGCGCAGTTAATGCAAAACCGTGGTACCATATACTCGTTTGACTATTCAAAGCGTAGGACAGGCGTTTGGAAAAATGAAATTGCAAGAATGGGCATAGAGATAGCCACGCCCATAATTGCGGATGCATGTAACGCCTTGCCAATTGCCATAGAAGCGGACATGGTGGTTTTAGATCCGCCGTGCACAAGCACCGGAACCTTTGCAAAGCTTCCCTCAGCCAAGTGGAGGCTTACACTGCGTTCCATTGAGAAGATGGCTGAAATCCAGTGGCAAATGCTGGAAAGCAGCGCTGAAAAAGTCAAGCCAGGAGGGGCGCTTGTATATTCGACATGTAGCATAACTGTTGAAGAAAACGAAATGCTCATTGAACGGTTTTTGAAACAGCACTCTGAGTTTCAGCTAACCGAAATAAAACCAAAAATAGGAATGCCGGGATTGAGAGGAATGGAAAAATGTCAAAGACTTTATCCGCATATCCACGAGTGCAACGGTTTCTTCATCGCAAAACTGTTAAAAAGCATGCTCTAAAGGAAGCATTAAACTTATAATCAGCGCTTTATTTTGTTTTCTCAATCGCGCAGAGCAGTTCAAAAACGACTTTTGCTGCTTGAATTGATGAGATTCCTTGGTCATAGTTTGGTGCAACCTCTACAACATCAAAACCAAGAAGGCGTTTGTCGCATATGCGGCATAAAATATTTAGAAGCGTATGCATCTCGATTCCATCCGGTTCTGGATTCTGTACTGCCGGAGCATATGCGGGGTCGAGAACGTCCATGTCTATGGACAGGTAAAGGCTTTCGTATTTTGCCAATTTTTCTTTCAATTGCCTTGCAATATGTTCGTTTCCAGTTTTCCTCATATGTTGGGCTGTGAGAAATTCTATCCCAGCCTTTTCGACGTATTTAAGTTCTTCTTTGCAGACAGCTCTTGTGCCAACTTCTATTATTTTCGCTGGTTTCAACTGCTCGTTTATTCTGCGCATAAAGGTTGTGTGGGAAAGCCTAAGTCCCATAAATTCCTCTCGCAAGTCCAGATGCGCGTCAAAACTCACAACTGCTGTTTTCGAGGCTTTTTCGCCTAAGCCCTTTAACACGCCTAAAGTGATTGTGTGTTCTCCGCCAATGGTGACTGGCGTTTTCCCAGCATCTAAAACTTCTTTAACAACCCGTTCAAGCATATCCAAAGTTTGCTCTGTGGCTGTAGATACGTGTAAATCGCCTAAATCATGCAACCGCAGGTCTTCAACGTCTATGCCGCTGCGGAAACTGTAAGTTTCAATGTTTAGGGAAGCAGCTCTTATAGCGTTTGGCGCAAATCTCGCTCCAGTTCGGTAAGTACTTGTGACATCGAAGGGAACCCCTAGGATTATGTAGTCAGCTTCTTCGAAGGATTTTTGGAAACCGCTAAAAACATTTGGCTGCGAGACAAAAAGTTCATGGTAACCCATATGCTATTCATCCATCTAAGTGTGCACACTTATTTCAGCTTACATGCTCTAAACTTTTTCGCTCGTTTTTCTTTTACAGATGATTTCGCACAACAGAATGCAGTGACTAAAAGGAAAGCTAGTCTAAGGTGAAAGGAAGTGAAAGGGCAACAGTCTCATTCTACACTTGCTTATTACCTTGACACAGCTAAATACTTGACAGGACCTGCGCCGCGCCTCTTTCTTAGCCTAAAGTAGTATGCTGTTGAGACCATGGCACCGAAAATAGCTACGATTATCAGTAGGAGCCAGTACAATGGGAAGCCTGCACCTGGAGCAGTCTTAACCGTATAAAAGTTTTCATGGGTTTTTGCAACATTTCCAGCATTGTCATAAAATTCTGCATAAAATGTGATTACAGCGTTTTCCTCTTGCTCAGGAATTGTGCATGTCCAGTTGCCCTCTTGCAGAGTCATAGGTTTACTCGTCCACTCGCCGCCTAGGCGTCTAAACCATAAAGTGGCGTTCTTAATTCCGCTTCCACTTTCCGAAGCACTAACAGAAACATTAACAGTCTTGTTTGCCAAAGGCTCTTTAGGTGTCCATTCGAGACCCCCTATTAGAGGGGGAGTATTATCAACTACAACAGATATTTCATGCTTAATTGCGTTTCCAGCCTTATCATAAACTGTCAAAATTATTTTGCATACGCCGTCGCCGTAATCAACGGTGTCCCAAGCGTAAGTTTGGTCAGCGTCTCTCCAAACTTTGATGTATCCTCCTATTTTAAGCTCCATTCTTTCAAAGTTAGCGTCTTCCGCATGGAGCCTAAC
>JBNASL010000016.1:0-20674 GCA_049717905.1 Candidatus Bathyarchaeales archaeon
TACTTCTTCGTCCCAGTTGCTCCTGTTTAATTCCACCATCGCCATGGATAATAACCAAAAATCTGCTTACCTTGAAGTCTATATAAACCTTAACAGTCTAATCTTTAGAATTTTAAATTGTCATATGGAAGAAAAATTCATTAAATTAAAAAGCGGATATTTAGTTTGGTGCGTTAAAAATGGTTGGTGTTGAAATAAGTAAGGATGTTTTTTGGGTGGGTGTGGTCGACTGGAATGTTAGGGATTTCCACGGCTACTTCACTAAGCGTGGAACAACTTATAATGCCTATCTAATAAAAGATGAAAAAACAGCTTTAGTTGACACGGTTAAATATTCGTTCTCCGACGAGCTAACAAGAAATATAAGTGAAATTGTCAGCTTTGAGAACCTCGATTACATTATTATAAACCATGTTGAAATGGATCATTCAAGCGCTTTGCCGCAAATAATTAAGCTTGCTAAAAAAGCCAAAGTAGTAGCTTCTCTAAGAGGGAAAAATGCCTTAATAAAGCATTACGGCGAAGGCATCAAGGTAGAAACCGTCAGATCCGGTGATCAATTAAAACTTGGGAAAAGAACGCTCTCATTTATTGAAGCGCCAATGTTGCATTGGCCTGACAGCATGTTCACCTATATCATTGATGAAGGAATTTTAATGCCTAATGATGCTTTCGGCCAACATCTTGCGACATCTGAAAGATTTGACGATGAGGTTGAAGAGTCCATTTTGATGGAGGAAGCGGCAAAATACTACGCCAACATCCTCATGCCCTTTGCACCGCTCGTTGCGAGAAAAATCCAAGAAGTGGTGTCTATGGGAATTCCTATAAAGCTTATTGCTCCAAGCCATGGGATAATCTGGCGTTCCAACCCCATGAAGATAATTAACGCTTACAGGAACTGGAGTGAAGGCTTATCAAAGGATAAAATAGTCATAGTTTATGATAGCATGTGGGGAAGCACAACCGCCATGGCTAGAGCCATAGCTGATGGAACAGCAAGCCAAGGCATAGATGTGAAATTCTTTAAATTGCGGGAGTCCGACGTAACAGAGATTGTTGCTGAAATTTTGGATGCTAAAGCTATTATTGTTGGTTCGCCAACCCTTAACAACTCCATGTTTCCGTCGGTTAGCGCTTTCTTAACTTACATATGCGGCTTAAAGCCAAAGGGGAAACTTTGGGCGTTTTTTGGTTCTTATGGATTGGGAAAAGGCGCAGTAAAACAGATGATGGAAAACGCTCAAGAAGCCAACTTTGAAGTTTACAATCGCCCAATTGAAGTGCAGTATGTTCCGACAGATAAAGAGCTAGAAGAATGCTTTAACTTTGGCCGAGAAATAGCCCAAAAAGTAAAAACATCCTAAAATTCATTCACTCTTTACTTTTCAATGATATATCTAACTCGGATAGTTTCGGGTTTATGTTCTTTGAAACTTGCGATTTTTATTTTTACATTAACTAATTTCTGTAATTCATAAATGAAATCTTCAAGGTAGTCAGATACTCCACAAGTTCTGCAAAAACTTCCTTCAAAATCTAACACCAGCTCTTTTTCGTTTATTTTTACAGGCTTAGCTTTAGCTTCTGGGCGTCTATATTTATTGTATTCTTCTATTGCCTTCAAGACGGAATCTTTAAAATTCAACTGCAATCACATTAACCCCTAAAAACTGTAAACATTTTAAGCTTATCCCATAAAAAATAGGAGGTTTTAGGGTTTAGCGTCTAACCTTTAAGCAAGCTTAGTTCAGCGATGTGTTCTTGTTCATCCATTATTATATGTCTTAGTTTATGCTCGATCTGGAAGTATTCATATTTTAACTCGTTTTTCATTGTGTTTACTTTTTCCAGTATCCCCTTGTAAACGTCAACTGCGTGCATTTCGTCCTTTATATTAACCTCAAGGATCTTGTCTATAGTTTCAGCTGGGTGGGTTTCTGCCATTCCCATTGAAGGCACTCCGCCCAAGTAGGCGCCGATTATTTCTCTAAACATTTCTTCATGTTTTTTCTCGTCTTCAGCGATTTCCTTCAGCCTGGCGATTATAGGTTCGGAGTTTATTCCTCTAACTACTTCTGCATGGGCTAGGTACTGGATTCTTGCGGCGTGTTCAAGCTCTAAGGCTTTGTTTAACATGTTCAAAAGTTCTTCTTTGCTCATAACACGCTCTCCTTTTCTTTATAGGTTTAATTATCGTTGCGCTGTAAATATTTGCTTTTCGGAATAGCTACAAATAATAGGCTTCACTGGAGTTAGGAACTTCAACGAATATTTCAGAGTTAACCATTCTAACAGCGATTTTCCTAAGGGATTTTTCTGTGACTCTGTTTAGGGGTTTTCCATTGGTAACGTCAAATTCTGCATAATGAAAACCGCAACGTAAAATTTTGCCATTAAGGCTTCCTAAAAATAGAGAAAAACCCATATGTGGGCATCTATTATTAAAAGCATAAATCTCGTCTTCAACGCGTATCAACAAGATTTCTAAACCATCAACCTTTACGAGTTTCATCCCATTTGGCGGAAAATCTGTGATTTTGGCAACTTTCAAATATTTCGGCACTTTCACACTCACCTTTAGGCGAATAGGCTGTCAAGAAGCATCATTATGGCGAAGCCGCTTATTAACCCAAATGTGGCTTTTCGTCCGAATCCTTTCCTGTGGCTTTCTGGAACCATTTCGTCGATGACTACAAAAAGCATGGCTCCAGCTGCGAATGCTAAACCCCAAGGCAAAATAGAATGGGCCACAGAAACAAGCGCTAAGCCTAAAAGGCCGCCGATAGGTTCCACAAGCCCTGTCAAAGTGGCGTATCCTAACGCCTTAGTCTTACTATATTTCTCTCTCAAAAGCGGTAGCGCAACAGCTAAGCCTTCTGGAGCATTCTGCAAACCTATCGCGGTTGCAACAACAAATCCTGCCGCAACGTCTCCGACGCCGAAACTAACACCTACTGCAAGTCCTTCCGGAAAGTTGTGGATGGTCATGGCGATTATGAAAAGCCAAAGCTTCGAGAGCTTTGATGGAGGGCCCTCTAGACCTGCCACCGGATGGAAGTGGGGAATAATACGGTCGATGAAATGTATCGTAACTGCACCTATCATGAGTCCTAAAACCGCTGTCAATGGACCACCCAAATTAATCGACGGAACCAGTAGACTAAAGGCGGTTGCAGCCAACATAACCCCTGCAGCGAATCCAAGCATAACATCCATTGTATCGTCTGAGAATTGTTTGCCTAAATATATTGGTAGGGCTCCAGCTCCTGTAGCTAAACCAGCTAGTGTGCTCGCAATAAACCCTACATAGATTATTTCCATAAGGGTCATAAGCCCCATTAAATGGTTAAAATATAGTTATTGCAACGCGAAAATATAAAAAATAAAAGGATATAGATAGTTTGTTGTCGGACTTAGCATTATTCTATGTGGCGGAATTTTTGTGTGTATGGTCCTTCGCCGGGTTTTCTGCGTCTGAAATGGCCTGAAGGTCTTCCCTCTAAGAGTTCCTGGAACCATGCTTCATGCTCCACTTCCTCATGGAGAATTGCCAGAGACAAGTCATATGTTCTGTGGTCTTTGCCGCACGTCATGTTGCAGATTTCTGTGTAAACCCTTACAGCGCATCTTTCAGCTTCCAACAAGACCTTCAAAATAGCCTTCAAGTCGCTTGGATCTTTGGGCAAGTAAGCCGCTTCACAAGCGGCTGCGTCGTGGAGTTCTCTTAAGTCGCGGTAGAGCTCGCCGCCCAACTCGTAAATCCGCGGCACAATGGTTTCGAAATGTTGCCTATCCTCAAGCCTCGCGTCTTCAACAACTTCTTTAATCGTCTCGCCCTCTAGTCCAGTGCAGTGCATCCTAAGCAGAGTATAATAGTAGTATGTTGTGAACTCGGCGGCGGCAGCCCTCTTCAACTTTTCTATTAACAAGTCAACGTCGACGCCTGCCTTCTCAATCATTTCCCGGCCAACATTTGTAGAGTACTTTTTACTTGTCACGTGTTCACCTCCCTCTCCAACATTTAATTTTAGAAAAAAGCGCTGAAAAGCGCCATGTTCAATTTTAAGTTGTCAAATCAGATTATTTAATAATTACTATTACCTAATAATAGATCATGTATTCTAACGAAACGCTTAGGACAATAATTGATGCGCTTCGTAAAAAGGGGTACAAGGCAACCCCCCAGAGGATAGCCATATGCAAAGTTACTCTACAAGCTTCAACGCATCCGACTGCACAAGAAATTTATAGGAAAGTTAAAGAGGAGTATCCCACAATAAGCCTCGCAACAGTATACCAAACCCTCAAAGTTCTCAAAGAACTCAATTTAGTCCAAGAATTGCCCTTTTTTCAACGAAAAATAAGGTTTGACCCGTATACCAAGCCTCATATAAACTTAGTTTGCCTAAAATGTGGCATGATCAAAGACTTAAACGATCCCACAGCGCAGTTAATTATTGACAAAATTACCAACTCAGCAGACTTCAAAGTAAACGGACAACGCATAGACATCTATGGTGTATGTAAAGAATGCAGTGAACAATGAAAAGGTAAAACTCAGCATAGCCTTTCTCTGTGGAGCTACACACTCATTCCATGTACGAAAAATAATATTAAGTAAACTGTCAAAATAATAAGTGGGTGCGTGTATGGAGGCCAAATTTTACGTTTTGCCTAAACTGCCATACGAGTATGGAGCATTAGCCCCCTATATGTCTGAAGAGCAGTTGATGATTCACCACAGCAAGCATCATCAAGCATATGTTAATGGCGCAAACGCCATATTACAAAGATTGTATAAGGCATAAGGCACGAAAAGAAAACGCGGATATAGACATAAAATCCTCCTTAAAAGAGCTTTCGTGGAACATAGGTGGACACCTTCTCCACTCGCTTTTTGGGAAAATCTCGCGCCACCAGGAAAGGGCGGAGGGAAGCCAGGCGGAGTCTTAGGAGACGCCATTGAGAAGGAGTTTGGAAGCTTTGAACGTTTGAGGAAGGAATTCTCTCAAGCAGCCGTAAGCGTTGAAGGGTCTGGTTGGGCTGCGCTCACTTATTGTAAGCAAACCCACAGACCCATAATAATGCAAATTGAAAAACATGACACCAATGTTTATCCAATGTTCAGGATACTGATGGTTTTAGACGTTTTTGAACATGCATACTACATTGACTACAAAAACGATAGAGCAAAGTTCGTCGAAGCGTTTTGGAACATCGTTAACTGGGACGAAGTTAACAGAAGAGTTGAGGAATTGCTAAAGTAGGATGTGGGTAACCACCTTCCACATTTTTATACAATTGAGTGAAATCTCATAATAAAGTAAAATATAAGACAGTGAAAGTTGCTGGAATCCCTAGTATATGTCTTAAGGCTACGCGTTTTACCCTCTTCTGGCTGGGATAGAATATTAACAATGGAGGCACTAAAGATTGCCACTTTCTTGCTACTTAAGAATGGACATTCCACCATCAACAATAATTGCTTGGCCAGTACACCAATCGGAGTCATCGCTCGCGAGATATAGTGCTGCTCCAGCTATGTCTTCTGGTCTTCCAAATCTTCCGAGTGGGATATACTTTTTCAAGTCTTCGAGTTGTTCCTTCGTCATAAAACCCAATAGGATTGCTGTTTCAGTGGGTCCAGGGCATATCGCGTTCACGTTTATATGGTATGGTGCTAACTCAATTGCCATAGCTCGAGTTAAGGATAAAACAGCACCTTTGGAAGAGCTGTATGCGGCGTGCCCAGGTTCTCCTACAATCGCCGCTTTCGAAGCGATGTTAATAATTTTTCCTTTTCTTTTATTCATCATATGCGGGACTACTGCTTGGGATGGAATAACAGTGCCTAACACGTTTACTTTAAATTGACGATCATAAAACTCCAGCGGTTCATCCAAAAAAGCTTTACCAAGATGTATTCCTGCATTATTAACGAGTATGTCTATGACGCCAAACTTATTTATTACCTGGGAAACTATCTCCTCTATTCTTTCCTTTGAAGTGACATCTCCTTGAAATGCTTCAGCTTCTCCTCCCTTATCCCTGATTTTCTTCGCTGCTTCTTCTGCGCCTTCCTTATTGGAGGCTATAATAACTACATTTGCTCCTTCTACTGCAAATCGGGATGCAATTGCAAAACCTATACCTCTAGAAGCGCCTGTAACTATGGCAACTTTGCCTTTTAAATTGGGCATCATGCTTCACCAAATGATTAATTAAAATAAGCCGTCCTTATCTATTTCCCTTATATATTCGGGAAATTTAATTATGAATAATAATACTGTATTTCAGTATCGGGATTAGCGTGAACTATCACTTAATGGGCGACGGCATCTTTATAATAAATGAAGAAAAGGGCAAGATTGTAATTATGCTTTGCGCATGGGATAGGAAAAAAGAGAGAGAACTAATACGGCTACTAAATAATAGAGGTGAAACAGAAATACGTATACATGATAAAGGTTACATATACGGAGGAAATGACAAGGGTTTAACTAAAGACGCTATTTCTTTTGCCTACTTGCACGAACATGAATAAAGTGATCAGACTCATGATATGGATTTAGGAAAAGCACAGTTTCAGTTTCTAGTCCTTAGTTACTCTGTTCTCTCCCTAATCCTTGGCAAATCATTCTGGTCTGAGGCGGTGAAGCAGTTATTCTAACAAGTTTCGTTGTAACCTAATTTAATCATTGAATTGTGAGCCCGCCATCCACAATTATCAACTGTCCTGTTATGTAGCTTGAGTCATCTGAAGCCAAAAACGCCACTAAATTTGCTACATCCTTGGGCTGCCCAATTCTCTTTAGCGGAATCGTCTGCTCAATCTGTTTCAGAAGCCCTTCACCTAAGGCTTTGGTTCCTGGAGTTTCGATGGCTCCCGGAGCTATCGCATTCACCCTTATTCCGTATTGGGCTAGTTCTAGTGCAGCAGCTTTTGTGAAGCCTAGCATTCCAGCTTTAGATGTTGAATAATGAACTAAGTTCTGGTAGCCAATTACAGAGCCAGCTACGGAAGATATGTTTATGATGACTCCTCTTTTCTGTTCAATCATTTTTGGAAGCACTGCCTTCGTAAAAAGTAAAGCTCCCTTTAAATTAATGTTTAGAACTTTTTCCCAATCTTGCTCAGTCATATATATCAGCGGTTTTAAAGGGTATATCCCAGCGTTGTTGACGAGTATATCTATTCTCCCAAATTTGCTTACAGTTTTCTTTACGGTCTCATCCACTTCTTTGCCATTCGACACATCACACTTAACAGCCAACCCTTCACGCCCTAAATTTTCCACATCTTTTAAAACTTCAAAAATTTTATCACCAATGTCAATAATAACTACTTTTGCTCCACTCCTTGCCAAGTGTAGGGCAATTTCCTTCCCAATTCCTTGCCCCGCTCCAGTTACAATAGCTACTCTATCTTTTAAATCAAACATGTTAATCGCCGAAGGTACTAATGAAAAAGGCGTCCTTATTTATTTCCCGAATATTTTCGGTGAAATTATGAACAAATGCTTATCTCATATCAAATTCAGCTGAAAATACCTTGTTGAGACGCCTTATGCATTAACTACAGAAAAGGAGAGAAAATAATCGAGTATTAAACAACAGAACTAGATAGAAATACGTATGCCATAATGAAAGCTTGAAGAAAAGCAAGTGAACTCTGCCTTCTTAATCTTTTAGGTAGCTTCAAAGTGATGTTTAAGAAGTCTACGAATTCCTCTTCTCATTATTTCAGACAGTGTTGATGGGCTAATTTCAAGTTTACGTGAAAGATTTTTAATGTATATCCTCCTTGGATAGTCAAAGAAGCCAGTCTCTAGAGCTAACCATAAAAACCATCTCCTGTTTCTTAGTTAGGATTGAACCCTTTGTCCTATACTTTTCTATTCCAAGAATTTTCGATTCGAAACCATAATCTGCTAATTTTGAAATTATTTTTTGATATGCCCTTGAGTTTGGAGCGATAAAGGTATATACAAATTTGCTTTCTGTGGTGCTCCACGCAGTTACTAGGAAAGCCTCTTCTAAAACTATTGTGTTACATACATTGCATCCATCCGTTTCAAGCCACATGGCAACTTCCTTCCCAAAATTTATACCATAACCCATCCTTACAGTTTTGTGCTTCGGAATTTTGGCAAGATTATTTGTAGGTATCTTTACGAGATGTCTTGTCATTCCACGCGCTGAACGCCTAACATCCACCACTCTAAATTGGCGGATCCCTAAGCTTTTAAATAAATTCAATAACTTACATTGTGTATTTGATATTTCAATTGATACACGAAGAGGGAGATTTTCATTGTAAACCATTTTGCTCACTTTTAGAAGCTAAGCAATTCAGCTTTTACTTTATTATATTTTCAGTTTAAATCTTTTAATGCTTAAATGTAAAACTCTCAGCATATGTAGCCTCAAGCTTTTTTGGGGTGAAGTTTAAACGAAGATGTCTGGATTTTAGAAATGCGAAATACCCACTAAAACTAGCAAAAGTGTCTCTTCGTATAGAATATGGCTTTTGTTCATTTGTTTTCCTTAGAAGTTAAACATATTAAGGAGATTTCCTCTAAAGACTTTCTCATGGTTTCGATGCCAAATATGAGTACTGAAAAGCTGGCAATTAAATGGACAATAGAAAATGCTGCAAACGGTCCAAAGAGGCTGCTTATGCTGAAAAGGTATGCGGTAACTGAAGGTGCGAATATCCCAATCAGCCTGCCAAAGCTTGCAGCAGCGCCCGAGCCTGTTCCCCTTATTTCTGTTGGGTAAAGTTCTGGTGTGTAAGCATACAACGCTGACCATGCGCCCAAGTTGAAAAAAGATATCATTGCACTCCATAAAAGAACCCATTCAAGGCTAACCGTGAAGCTTAAGACCGCCGACGAAACTCCTGCAACAAAAAGATAGATAACTAAAACTTTCTTTCTTCCAATTTTGTCAAGTAAGAAAGACGCAGAATAATAACCCGGTACCTGGAAAATGGTTACAATTAAAGTCCACCAAATAGAAGTTACATCTTTTAGGTTGAACTGTTTTGCATAAATTGTAGGAAGCCAAAGAAATATTCCATGATAAGTGTAAACGAGCGAACCCCACAATATAAATAACAAAGCCGTCCGCTTAATATACTGCGAGGAAATAAGATCTTTTACAGAACGTTTCATCATGCCCGCTTCAGATGATTCTATTTTAAGCTCTGGTTTTTCATGGCTTTCAATCGCTTTGGCAAGTACTTCTTGTGCTTCCTTAAATTTACCCTTATTAACTAAATACCTTATGCTTTCTGGGAGGAAAATTGTGATTAAAGGGATAAGGGGCAAGGGTAAAAGTGCAGCAAAAAATGTAATTCTCCAACCAAAAATCGGCAGCATAAAATATGGGATAAGTAGAGACAAAAATGCGCCATAAACCCAACTTGTTTCCACCAACCCTAAAAATAAACCTCTATGTTTAGCGGGAATATATTCGGAAACATATACTCCAGGTATTGGTAGGGCGCCGCCTAAGCCTAAGCCAGCGATGAACCTAAGGATGTATAGCATGTAAAGGTTAGGCGATAAACCACAGAGAGCCGTGAAAATAGCTTCCAAGAACAAAACAATTATCAAAACTTTCTTTCTACCAATTACGTCGGTTAATCTGCCGAAAATCAGCGCCCCTATAAACATTCCAAGATAGCCTATGCTTAACATCTGACCTATATCATTAACACCTAACCCCCATTCTTTGGCAATCGAAGTTACTAAAGGAGCGATAAACATGACATTCATACCAGTTAACCCGTAAACAAAAGAAGATAACAAAAGCAACCGATAGTGAAAATTTTTTAATGGAGCATTATCCAAAAACGCATATGTATTAGCCATGTTTCATTCCCGTACCTGCATCAAATTAATTGAAATTTATTTCATATGAAATTTTGCTCATGGGATGATTTAAGCCTTTTGCCATGCTCTTTGTAAAGTTGCATGAAACCGAAATCATCATTTGAAGCTTGATTTCGATGAAATAGAATAGGTCCCTAACCGAAATAGTCATAATTTCTTCTCAACTTAGCTAATCCAATGCGACTAATTATATTGGGACTCTTACATGATTAACCTACAAACGTACTTAGATTGTATAAGCCTGAAACAAGAGCAAAGTGGAATCTACCATAACCTCAAACTATTTTTAAGACGCAGTTTCGTATTTTCAGAAAGAAAAAGAGCGCATATGCCATTTAAACAAAGAAAAATGGAAAAACTTTTAAAATTATTTTATATCACGCTGAAAACTACTGTTCTATGGAAGGAAAATGCTTAACAAATAAGCGCATTAAAGAGCATATAAGAGGAAAGCTTCACATGGTCCTAAATAATAAATTACTAACTAAACAACGAAAACAAGCCGCATAAATAGGAGGAGGCTCATTGGTTAAAAAGAAGAAAATTGGCACAAAGATTCTCTTTTTATGTGAGATATGCGGCCTCGGCTACTTGGATGAAGAAACCGCAAGAAAGTGTGAAGAGTGGTGTAAAAGAACCGGAACATGTTCTATTGAAATTACCAAGAAAGCAGTTTATTTTCCAGGAATAAATAAAAGCTCATATTAACGAACTGCCATAAAGTTTTCTGAGGGGAATCGAAGTTGCGCAAAGTGTTGATTATGGTTGATGATGGAGTTGAGGATGTGGAGTTTTTGTACCCGTACTACCGGCTTCAAGAGGAAGGCTACAAAGTTGTTGTTGCGGCTTCGAAAGCGAAAGAAACATATGTTGGAAAACATGGAGTTCCAATAAAATCTGAAATTTCAGCAGAAGAAGTGAAAGTTGACGAATATGACGCCATAATAATACCGGGAGGAAGGGCACCTGACAAAATGCGCATAGATAAAGACCTTGTAAACATAGTTAGGGAAGCACACGACAAAGGAAAAATCATAGCTGCCATATGCCATGGTCCTCAGATGTTAATAGAAGCTGACGTATTGCGTGGCAAGAAAGCTACGTGCTGGAAATCAGTTGTTACAGACTTAAAAAACGCTGGAGCTACTTTTATGGACGCCCCTGTTGTGATTGATGGAAACATAGTCACTTCGCGTATGCCTGCAGACCTACCTGAATTCTGTAAAGAAACAATAAAACTTTTGAAGAGCATAAAACCTTAGCACCTCTAACCTCTCCCTACATTCTTTTTGTTTATTAGGATTCCTAAAATAAAAGGAACTTTAGGTTGATGCTTTCAGCAACTTTTATTAGCCATTATAAGCATTCGGTAATTTGAAGCTGATTGTGTTCTGAGATGTGAAGGTTTATGGAGGATGTGAGGAAAGTTTCGCGTAAGGTTATTGCCGTTGAAACCTTGGAAGGGGCGGGTGCGAGGGTGAAAAGGGTGTTTCCAACATCGCAATTAAGTCATTTTGATCCTTTTGTACTGTTGGATGAGTTTTTCGTTGAACCTCCCGCCGGTTTTCCTTCTCATCCCCACAGAGGATTTGAGGCTATTACTTACATGCTTGAAGGAGGTTTCCATCACACTGATGACTTAGGAAACGATAGCATCGTTTTAGCTGGTGGTTTACAAAAGTTTACTGCTGGCAGAGGAATAGTACATTCTGAATTGCCTGGCACTAGAGGATTGAACAGAGGGCTCCAGTTGTGGATAAGACTTCCTAGCAAACTTAGCAGTGTTAAGCCAGATTATCAACAGATTGAGTCCAAGAGTATACATGAACGAGAAATGGACGGGCTGCGAATACGCGTTATTGCCGGAGAAAATTCGCTTGTAAAAATGCACACAGAAATTATCTATTTAGATGTCATTTCTCCAAAGAAAGGATATTTTACATACAAAGTAGAGCCAGAAGCTAACGTGTTTATTTATACCCTCGAAGGAAATCTAGCAATTACTGATTCAACACTCAAAAAGAGTGAAGCTGCTCTGCTTGCAACAGGCAGTAAAGTGGAAGTAAAAACAGAAAAGAATTCTAGATTTGTGTTGATAGGGGGCAAACCACATAGAGAGCCAATAATTCTAAAAGGTCCCTTTATTTATTGATAACGTATATGGCGCAGCCACTGTTTTTTATAGTAATTATTTCATGTAATAAAAAGGTCATGATTATAAAGCTGTTTAGGTTTTTGCTGGAACTATTAAAACTGAACATTTGGCTTTATGGCTTACGTCCTCACTTACGCTTCCAAGCAAGAATCGTTTAACTTTTCCCAATCCTCTGCTTCCCATAATAATTAAGTCGTAATCGCCTTTATCGGCAACTTCAACTATGGCATCAGCTGGAACACCAATTTCCAATCTCTTGTTAATTTTCGATTTTTTCTCCCCAAAAACTTCTGTAGCTTTGGAAAGGATCTTTTTGCCTAAATCTTCAACAATATCTGGCGCGTAATCAAACATCCTTTTTTCTTGAACATTAAGCAATGTGATGTCCGAGCCTATTTTATCGGCAAGTTGTGCTCCGTATTTTAGGGCTTTGAGTGCGTTTTCAGAACCATCAACACATACTAGCAGATTAGATAACGCACTAACCCTTTTTACCACTAAAAGGGGATTTTTCGTATGGCGCATAACTTTTTTCGTTGTGCTTCCAAGGGCGTAAGGACTTTTTTCGTTTTCTCCATGAGCACCTATAACAGTCAAATCATAATCTTTAGAGAACTCAAGTATGGTCCCTGCAGGATCACGCCACCTTATTATCTTTAAATCTGCGTTTACTCTTTCTTCAGCAAACATAGTCAATGCTTCTCTCGTTATTTTTTCAGCTTCTTGTTCAATGTGTCCCATGATTTCTTCCTCTATTTTATGGGGTAACCTATAACCTAACATAGGTTCTCTCATAACATGTAAAACAGTTATGTTTGCTCCAGTCTTTTTAGCAATTTTTGCCGCTGTTTCCTCAGCCATTAGGCTTGAAGCAGATCCGTTTACTGGAACGAGAATTTTGCCCAAAAACTCTTTGCTAGTCATCTTCTCCCCCACAACAGTTACTTGTTGCGTTGCCTTTAAAATTTTCCATTTTACAAAAATCTGTAGGGTTAAAAATTTGCTGAAATTAAACGGAAGAGGATCGCTGAATCTATGCTTTTTATGTTGCCCACACACCGTTAATAGGCGTTTCGCAGTATGGACATTTTGAATCAATTATCTTGTTGAGCTTTACTTTGTAGCCATATCTTTGGATTAAGAGTTTACCACAGTTTGGGCAGTAAGTGTTCTCTCCTTCTCCGGGAACGTTACCTTGATAAACGAACTTTAAACCAGCTTCTAATCCTATATTCTTGGCTTTATCTAAGATGCTTACTGGTGTAGGTGGCAAATCAAGTAACCTATAAGCCGGATGAAAACGTGTTACGTGCCATGGAATGCCATCGTCAAGGTTTTTAATGAATTCAGCTATTTTTCTGAAGTTTTCTTCAGAATCATTAAGGGAGGGTATTACCAATGTTGTTATTTCAATCCATATGTCAAGTTCTTTGTGAAGCCTTATTGTTTCAAGTACAGGGTCTAAACGGGCTCCGCAAACTTTACGGTAAAAATCGTCGCTGAAGCTTTTTAAATCTATGTTGTTTGCATCGAGATAAGGGGCTATGGTCTTTAAGGCTTCTTCGCTGATGTAACCGTTTGATACAAACACATTTTTTATGCCTTCTTTTTTGGCTAACTTAGCAGTTTCATATGCATACTCAAAAAATATTGTTGGTTCAGTGTATGTGTAGGCTATGCTTTCGCAATGGTAACTTTTGGCAGCTTCAATTATCTCTTCAGGAGTAACGTCATCCCCAAGCACTGGTTCATGTGGCTTGGGCATCTGAGATATGTCATAGTTCTGGCAGTTTAGACAGCGAAAGTTGCAGCCTACTGTGGCTATTGAATATGCTTGTGAGCCCGGGAGAAAATGGAACAATGGTTTTTTCTCGATGGGGTCCACGGCGCTAGCTACGAGTTTGCCATATACAAGAGAGTATAGGGTTCCTCCAATATTTTCGCGGACTCCACATAGGCCTCTCTTGCCTTCGGCTATTCTACAATGGTGATTGCACAAAAAGCAGTGGACAACTTTTCCTTCCAGTTTTTCATAAAACATAGCTGCCCTAATATCCGCTTCCTCCAAAATAAAACTATTAGGCTTCAAACGTATTTGTATTTCTAAACCATTATATGCTCATCTCTTTTCTTAAACTGTCAAATAATAGGCTAATAGATTACGTTTCGTAGGAACTTTTAGATTAGGTTTAATAACGGCAAAATGAGGGTAAGTAATGAGTGTTGTTCCATTGACAGAGCCCGTTCACCGACAGAACAGTAAAAAACCTTTGGGAATAGCCATGGGCATAACCATATTTTTCTTTTTTGTGGAATTAGCCGGGGGAATAGTGACTAATAGCCTCGCGCTCTTAGCAGATGCTTGGCACATGCTTAATGATGCGACAGCGCTTGCTTTTGCAATTGCTGCTGCTTGGATTGCTGGAAGACCTGCTGATGCCAAGAAAACCTTCGGTTACTATAGAACTGAGATTCTTGCGGCTTTTTTGAACGGTGTCTTCTTATGGTTTATTGTTATCTTCATTTTTTATGATGCAATCCAGCGACTTCAAAGCCCGGTTGCCGTGGAGACTTATGAAATGCTGATCATAGCCTTTTTCGGATTATTAGCCAACGGATTGTCAGCGTTTGTTCTTTCGAAGTTTGAAGGGGAAAGTCTAAACGTTAAGGGTGCTTTTCTCCATGTCCTAGCTGATGCCACTGGCTCCATAGGGGTAATTTTAGCTGGGTTTATAATGTATTTCACTGGATGGTACTATGCAGATACTATAATCAGCATGATAGTTGGTCTCTTAATTTTTTACAGCTCCTTCAAACTTTTAAGGGATTCCGTAAACGTACTCTTGGAGGGAGTCCCTCCAGGAATAGATGTGAATGCGGTGGAGAAGAAGATAATGGAGCAGGATGGGGTTAAGGAAGTCCACGATCTCCATGTGTGGTGCATAACTCCCACCAAGATTTGTGCCTTAAGCTGCCATATTGTAGTTAAGAAAGGGACAAATAGGCGAAAACTCACCTCAAATTTGATAGCTATGCTGAAACAAGAGTTCGGAATAGATCATACAACTATACAGTTAGAAGATGAGGGATACCCAAAGGCCATAAGTGAACACTGAAAAATACAATCGAATAGTTAAAAAATGGCATTATATAATTACTTAAATGTGAATGCTGAAGGGCAAATTTCGTTTAGTACACACGTCCCGCACGCTGGGTGTTTAGCTTTACACACTCTCCTGCCGTGAAATATCAGTAAGTCTGTAATTCTCATCCAGTGGATTTTTGGAACAATTTCCATCAGATCCTTTTCTATTTTATTTGGATCCTCATTTAAGGTGAGACCAAGTCTTCTGGAGACTCTGCGGACATGCGTGTCAACAGCTATTCCCTCGATAACCCCATAGGCATTTGACAATACGATGTTTGCAGTTTTTCTGGCAACACCCGGCAACTCAAGCATTTCTTCCATAGTTTTTGGAACTTGAGAATTGAACCTTTCAACCAAAATCTGGCAGCATCTCTTAATGTTTTTGGCTTTATTTCTATAAAAGCCTGTGGGCCTTATATCTTGTTCAAGCTCTTTTAAATCGGCTTTAGCGTAATCTTCGGATTTTTTGTATTTTTGGAACAAACTTTTTGTGACGGCGTTCACTCTTTCGTCGGTGCACTGAGCTGATAATATTATAGCCACGAGAAGTTCTAAGGGATTTGTGTATTTTAGCGCTATTTTTGCATCTGGATGGGCTTTTTCAAGCAGTCCGATTATAGTCAAAATCTTGGTATTAACGTTAAGACTAGAAGATTTCCCTTCCAAAGCGATCCCCATTAAATATTAGAACAATGTTTACTGAAATATTTTAAGACGTTAACCTTCTAGTTAAATATAGCCTAAGGATGACTTGGAATGGTGTCTTAGTTAAAGGTTACAAGGAAATGGTGAAGGATATTATAATATAATTTTGTATGGACAGTTTAGGGTCTAAACTAGTTCTACCCGACAGTATTTATGCGAATTTTTATTTCCGCAAACAACTCTCTTTTTGCCTTGCATATTGGACAAACATAGGGTGGTTCTTCTCGGAATACAACATAGCCGCATTGCTTACAGTACCAAAGCTTATTTTTTATTTCAGACGGCCCAACTGTTTTTTCACCGGCAGCTGCAACATTAAATTCAATCTTCTGCTCCGTAGACGTTGCTTTGACTGCGTAGGCTCTTATCTGCTTTTCCAAGGGTCTACGTTCTGGAACAGGCTGAATCAAAGTTTTTCCTTCAAAAACGTCCTTTCGAACGTAAAGGCCGCAGTAGCATGCTCCAAACTCTTCTACGTCGGGATCTCGATAGTCACATGGACATATTATATCACGGTCAAATTCAAATTTTCCAGAAGCAAGCCTACATGGACAAGAAGGATAGCCGTAACGTTCCTCATTCTTTTTCAATCCTTCTAAGAGACTTTGCAGAAACTCGTGATCAGGATTTAAATAATACCCATAAGTTCTAGCGTCAGCTTCTGCTCTTTGGCGCACCATATCAAGGGTTATCAAAGTCCCAAAGCCTCCTTGAGTTTATCCTTACGGAAACCTATAATCAAAATCTTGTTGTCAATGATTATTGCAGGGTAGCTTAAGCTTCCGCCCTTGCTTAAGATCTCTTTCTTAATATTCTCTTTTTCTTTGTCGCTGCATAAGTCAACATCAACATACTCGTATTCCACCTTATTTTCGTTTAAAAACTGCTTTGCAAGTTTGCACCATGCACATGTGCTTAAGGCGTACACAAAGACTTTGTGTGTATTGTTTTCGCCTGGAACCCTAACCACATTCATATCCTTCACTTATTATTCCTTTAAATTCCGCGATTAATTTAACTGTTTAGCCATGAAAGTCCAAATAAGCAACATTAAATAGCAAAAATTGATTAAAAATAAAGCAAGAGTGGAGCGTTATGAAGATAGAAGAGAAAGCAACCTTACAGCCTAAACTGGAACTCCAAGAAGTTGTTCCTTATCTAAACTTGCCTTCTAATAAGGGCACAAATGTGAATCTTTGGGATTTTAAACAAAGGAAAAATCTTGTGTTGATTTTTCACCATGGAAGGGCATGCTCATATTGCAGGAACAAGCTTAAAGAGTTAGCGGAATATTATAAGGAAATTCAAACTCTTGAAGCTGAAATTTTAGCTGTTTCTTTTGATAATCTTGAGGATGCAAAAGTTCAAGGGGAAGAAGATGAATTACCCTTTCCATTACTTTCTGACCGTAGGGGAGCAACAACTGAAAGATTCACTTTCATCGATCAATCCAAAAACATGCCTTTTCCCGCGATTTTCATAACTGATAGATTCGGCGCTTTACGACATCAAAAAATAACAGAAGAAGCTGCAGATCTCCCCAGCGCTGTGGAAATCTTAAGCGGGCTTCTTCTTATTCAAATTGAATGTCCAGAATGTTCCCATCTGTAGATTTAGCTGATGGCAACTTTATGCTCATGTAAGTTAAAGTTTAGCAAATTTTTTATTTTCACAATACAATAATTATCCGAGGTATATATTATGGAGAAAACAAAAAAAGGCGAAGAAGAAAAAAAGAAAAAGTATTACTATTACAAGAAAAAGGAAAAGAAGGCTAAAGAAGTCAAGAAAAAATAACAAAATTTTAAGTTTAGGTGAGGTGTTGGCATGGTTAAAGTACTTGTGATTTATGATAGTCGGACTGGGAATACTGAGAAGTTGACTGAGGCTGTGGCCAACGGGGCACGCAGGGTTTCGGGAGTTGAGGTTGTGTTGAAAAGAGCTAGGGATGTTACGGCCAGCGATGTGGCTGGGGCGGATGCTTACGCATTTGGCTCGCCTTCCCATTTCAGCATAATGTCTGGAGAAATTCTAACTATGTTCACGAACATTTATCCTCATAGGCATGTGTTGGCGAGTAAACCCGCATGCGTATTCACCACAGGCGCCGGCAGCCAAGTCACCGCCCTAGAAAACATCGACAGAATCCTCGGCAACTTCAACCCAAAATGGATAAAACCCGGAATAGCCATCGAAGGCTCGCCAAAAACGAAGGATTTGGAACAAGCAGAAAAACTCGGAGAAAAACTAGCCAAAGCCGCAGCCAAATAAGCAAACAACCTAATCTTTTTTGTCTTGAAAGGGTATTTGGAATAGGGCGAATCAAGGTTTTGGCGTTTTTAGAAAATTTGGAATACATGCAGGCTCATCAACAGGATCGAAGTTTTCCATTTTCACTCGTTCTAAGGGAATCACCATCCGTGATACAAGCCCGTTTAGGCTGTAAGGAAGACGTATTAGACGCATATCGCCCTCAGTTACCCACACATCTATTGGAAAACCTCTTTCTTTTGCATCTTTTGCGATGCTTTTGCGCTCTTCAATCTTTAGAGCGTAAGCCTCTTTATCAAAGACATGAATGTGAAACCCCCTGCCCGAATAGACAATTTTTAGGCGCGAAAACCTTTTCGCCAAATATTCGTAAAGCATTATTGTCGCATCTCTAACCATCTGAAATTCCAGTTCGCAGAAACTTAATCCCTGATTCCTGCGCATTTTGTCCTCAAGACTCCCATGTATTGGGCAAGTGATGTTTTCTGGATCGAGATCAAAGGCGAGTTCTTGTCCGATCACGTTCCCATCTTCATCATAAACGTTCCGGTCGTAGTATACTGCCTCTGGCACAAACTCAACTATCTGAGTTTTTACGTCTTCCAAGTCTTTGTATTCGTCTATAATTATGGTTGTAGAAGCATCTTCCGCATACTCTTTTGGATAGATCCTAGAATGTCTGCCAATAATCACTGCGAAACGCACTTTGTCCGTTCTTTCACTAAGCCACTCCGCAACCTTTTCAACCTCGAATTCTTCACGGTAAAATCTTAGTCTCTCCTCCAGAGTGGAAAGGCGCATCCCTCTTGGAAAATAATATTCGCCCATCTGAACCTTATAACCATAGGTTCGCTGCAACAAAAACTTTTTGCCATATATTTGGAGTAAGAATAAGTGAAATGAATGGAAAAACTAATATTTAGCATGATCCCTCAATTTTAGTAAAAAGAAGGTGAAATATTTGCCCATAGATCCAGATTTTCAAAAGAAAAGACAAGTTGTTGGAGAACATAACGGACATAAAGTTTGGGGTCCAGTAGAACCTCCCACAAAACTTGGAATACATGGAACAAACGTGGCAGTGGACTGGGATGTATGCACCGGAGACGGCACATGCATAGACGTATGCCCAGTAGGCCTCTACGATTGGGCTGAAACCCCCGGACATCCTACATCTGAAAGAAAATCAGATCCTGCAAGAGAAAAAGATTGCATTCAATGCCTTGCATGTGAAAACAGCTGCCCTGTGCAAGCTATAAAGATAACGCCGCCATGACTTGCTTGTTTATCCTCTAATCTGCTTATTTACCAGAATTCTTATAAACATGTATGAAAATAATTTCATATGAGTGACTACGCGTGAAACAGTCTGTGAGTGAAGTTTGCTATCAATTTTTCTCTGCATTGGCTAATCCTACACGTTTAGCAATTCTTGAACTTTTACGGGAAGGCCCTAAAAATGTTACTGAAATCGCGGAAGCTTTAAAAAAAGAGCAAAGCATGATCTCTCATAACCTTAAACCCCTACTCAGATGTAGATTTGTCTTTTCAGAAAGAAGAAAAAGGGAACGCTTATATTATCTAAATAAGGAAACTATGGAAAAACTTTTTAAGATATTTTCATACCACGCTGAGAAATATTGCCCAACAAAGGGAAAATGTTTGACAGACATTGGGCTAAAACAGCAGAAAAAGAAAGACGCGTCAAGTCCACTATATCTAACGCATTATTAAAGGTAAAAATGAAAACATACAACGCTAACCATTTTAATTTATACATTCAACTCTATAGTTTTGGGTAATCCATCCATACTTTTTCTACAAACTCAGCAACTCGTGTACTCCTTAGTCAGCCAGCCACTCTTTAAAGAATCAACACGATACATGCTTATGATCATTAATTTTTCAGTAATCCCAACAAATTAAGCCAGCAAAACGGATTCCCTAAATTCAATGCAATAAATGTTACTGTTGTATCACTCAACAAAAAGAAGATAACAGTTAAGCTCTCTTAAAAAGCACACAAATATCTCCATCCAACAAATTAACAAACGATTGTCCATCAATTTTAACCTAACAAGATAAAACATCCCTTTAAAAATTTTAAATATCTATTTAGGTCTGTAAACTCTTTTTAGCTTTAATTTTATAGATTAACAGACTACTATTTAACCTTAAACGGTTGTGTTATTCATCGTTGACGGAACGCTTTCACCTTGCCGATGTGTTGCATTCTTTTCTGCTTTTCGTTAAACCTTAAAACATGTCATCACATAAATTATTTATGTTAAAATCTTTTATTGCAGAGGTATGTTGCAGGTCGCTGAGGAACATTTAGAAAAATTTGAGGAAATAAAGAGGTTCTTTTATTCTAAGACAAAAGTGCCATTGGAGAATAATTGGCTATCAAGAACAAGCAACGAAATTTAGTTGGAGATTGTTGCTCAAGTTGTTGTTGTAGGTAGGTCGGCGCCTTGGGATAAGCTTAAAGGT
>JBNASL010000017.1:0-20002 GCA_049717905.1 Candidatus Bathyarchaeales archaeon
TTGACGGCTTCTATAGCGTTGTGAAGCGTAGGATAGCCTGTCACTATTATTTTCCGCATCTTCGGCGTTGTATCCTTCATTTTTGTTAAGAGCTCTATGCCTTCCATGTCCGGAAGCCTTATGTCTATTAGGGCTAGGTTGTAAACTTTTTTCTCTGTTTTTTCTATGGCTTGCTTTGCAGTTTCTGCTGTGTCAACTGTGTAGCCCTCTTCTTCGAGGATTGCTGCTAAGGCTTTTCTTATGTTTTCGTCGTCATCAATAATGAGGATTCTTGCGTTTTCAACCAAAGGTTTTCACCTCCCTCTTCCTTTTTAGGTTCAACGGGAATAGTTACTGTGAAGGTTGTTCCCTTACCCAAAGTGCTTTCCGCTTTTATGGAGCCCCCGTGGGCTTCAACAAAACGTTTGCATACAGGAAGACCGAAACCCATCCCTTTCGCTTTTGTCGTAAATAGAGGCGTCCAAAGCTTCTTTAGAACTTCCTCTGACATGCCAACTCCCGTGTCTGAGAATGTAAACTTGATTTTGTCGCCTTTTTTTCTGCTTTTAACCGTTAGGGTTCCTCCATTTGGCATGGCTTCCACGGCATTCCTAATAAGATTTATGAATATTCTCTTCATCTTTTCAAAGTCAACTTTAATTTTCACGTTGCTTTTTGCCTTGTTTACCACTTGGATGCTTTTTGGGATTTCAACAGTGGAAAGCGCCTCTTCCACCATTGTTTTTGGAGTTGTATCAGTTAAGTCAAGTTTCACCTCTCGAGAATAGTCTAGAAGATCGTTTACTATTTTGTTGGAGTAGGCTATGTTCTTCTCTATGAGTTCAATCATTTCCATAATTTTCTCGTCACATTTTTCGGCTAACCTTTTTTTGAGGTAATATGCGGCGCCTGTTATGCTGGTCAACGGGTTGCGTAGGTCGTGACCCACCATGCCGGCTAGTTCACCGATCACTGCCAGCCTCTGAGCCTTCAAAAGCCTCTCTTGAAAATCTATTAGTGTGCGGGTTCTCTCCTCCACCTTCTGTTCAAGCTGATCAGCATATTGCTTAAGCTCTTCCTTAGCCTTTTCTAGACTTTCAATTAGTTGGGCGTTTTCGATGATTATCGTTGCATGATGTATGAAGAGCTCCAGCGGGATTAGGGATTCTCTTGTTAGTTTCTGTCCATCCACTGGATCACGCATACTTATGATTCCGACAGTTCTCCCACCTGGTGTGCGCAGCGGAGCAAAAAGTATGCCTTCATGAGAAAGCTCTCTTGGAACACCAGTATGAGCGGCTGCTTCTTCAGAGGAATTTACAGGCAAAAATTGGTAAAAGTTTTCTTTAATCCATGGATCGTTCCATGGCATGTAATAAAATTCGCCAATCTTGTATTTTTCAAATTTTGGACTTAAAAGTTCTTTCCACGCATTCATTGGAATCTTTCTTTCCTTCAAAAGCTTGATTTCTTCTTTCGTTAAGCCTACCGCCACGATATCTTTTCTTTCAAGAGTTTCGCCCATAAGGGATATTACAACCTTTCTCCATCCGAGCTTCTGGATTGTTTTAGCAATTGTTATAAGTCTTTTATGTGTGCCATTAATTTGCATGATTTTGGTGGAACTTACCATCAATTGTTCAAGCCTTTTTGAAAGCAATGCTAGACTTTCCTGTCTTCTTATGTTGGTCATTGCAATGGCCATGTGGGAAGCCAGAATTTCAAGCAGCCTTATATCCTCTTCATCGAAGGCTGCAAGCTTATGACTTTCAACATTTAATACGCCTAAAACCTTATTTCCCATTTTTATTGGAACCGCAAGTTCTGAGAGGACTCCTTCAACGGCCCCTTTAACGTAGCATTCCTCTTTTCTAATGTCTGGAATGTAAACGGGCTTCCTTGCTTTTACAGCCTTTACGGTTACTCCTTTATCCCCGTTTAAGTGCAACTCCAACTTAAGCGGATACGTCACTCCTCGCGAGTCTATTTGCTTAAGTTTTGCTCCTTCGACGAGGAGGATACTTACATGTTTGAATCCTAAAATTTTCTGTGCAGCGTCTAATGTTAGATTGCAAACTTCGTCCATGTTCTTTGCTTTGTTTAGGCTTCGCCCATAATCGTTTATTGCAGCGAGTTTCTCCCGCCTTTTCAAGTTGCTTATGGCTGTTGCAGCATGCGAAGCTAATATTTCCAGAAGTTTTTTGTCTTCTTCGCTGAAAGCGGCTAGCCTCCTGCTTTCCACGTTTAATACGCCTAAAATCTTGTTCCCAATCTTCATGGGAACTGCAAGTTCTGAAAGCACGCCATCCCTTGTTTTAACATAGGCTTTGTCCCTTCTAACATCTGGAACGTTTATGGATTCACCTGTTCTGGCAGCTCTGACATTTATTCCCACTTCGCCGTCAAGGGAGAGCACAAGTTTTGGAGGTTTCAAGCATCCCCTCTGCGCCTTTAGGCAAAGGTTTTTCTCCTCAACCATAAAAATTGAAGAGTACTCAAATCCCAAGGTTTTCCTCATAGCATCTAAAGTCAGCCTAAAAATTTCCTTTACATCTTCAACCATGTTCAGTTCTTGAGCGTATTTGTTCAGTTCTGAAAGCCTTTTTTCAAAGAAGTTTCTTTCTTCCTCCAGCTTTTTGCGTTCCGTTACATCAAGCACTTGAGCTATAGCTCTTATTCGGCCATGTGCATCAAGCATTGCTACCGCTTTGGCTTCCACAACCCTCTTTTCGCCGTCTTTACGGGTTATTTTAAGCTCATATCTCAAGGGCATTATTTTCTTTTTTTGCCACTCCTCTGCCTGTTTGCGTAAATCTCTGTCTGTGAAGAAGAGTTTGCTTTCTTTTGCCAAAAACTTTCTGAAGTCTTTTCCAATAATCTCCTCTTTTGGATAGCCCAGAATGCGGGTTAATTCTTTGTTTGCGTAGGCAATTCTATAGTTCTCGTCTACTATTGCGATGCCGTCATGGGAACCTTCAACAATGGAGCGGAAAAACTCTTCACTTTCTCGCAACTTCTCTTCCATAATTTTGCGTTCCGTTATGTCCCGGCTAACCCCAACAATCCCTATAGGTTTTCCATGGTCGTTATAAATTGGCGCCTTAATGGTTTCGAAGAACTTTCTCTCGCCTTTCTCGTCAATGGCTTGTTCCTCAGTGCGCATGATTATGCCTTTCTTAAGGGCCTCTTCGTCGCTTCGCCTACACTGCGCGGCTAAATCTGTAGGAAGAAGTTGCTCATCTGTTTTTCCAACAATTTCCTCTTGCCTTAAACCCACAAGCTTTTCAAAGGCACTGTTAACCACAAGGTTGCGACCTTGAACATCCTTAAAATATACAACATCTGGAATTGCTTGAACCAGAGCCCTAAGCCTTGTGCTGTTTTCCCGAAGTTTTTCCAAAATATTTTCTATTTCTTCCTCTTTCTTCATATTTTAGTCATCTCTTCCGGAAAGATTCTTCTTAAATTCTCTACGCTATTCAAGAAATCTAAGTTTTCAGAGTTTTCAAATTCTAAATTCAGCTTATCATGGAGCCTTTTCAAAATGAGTCTCTCAATGTACGGGGCTCCTGGACCGAAAATTTTTTCTAAGGCTTTTGTGAACTCGGTTAGATTTTTTGGGATTTCTTCCCGTTTTATTTTGAAGGAGTTTTCTATGTGGAATATTATTGCCTGTTTTGGTGAGTCTCCCAACATGGATAATCCTTCCTCAACTGCTGTTAACAGGTTTTTTGGAAGTTTCGCGGGAACACACGTTTCCCTTCGCATGATGTGTATTAAATCTTACGACGCATTAAACTTTTCGAAAACCAAAAATTAAATCTTTACGAATCCCAAATATGTAATAACGGCCTAAAAGCCAAAGCCAAAAACCTATTTGCTACTTTTCAACTTTTTCCTTTATGAAAACAGCGTCTTGCAGTTTCAACGTAATCAACAAATGTAAGTTCTTTACTCTTGTCCCATTCAAGGGGTTTCCCTATGCGTTCATAAAGCTTTTTCATAACCATGATTTCAATGAATTTAGCTCCGGAACCGAAAATTTTCTCAAGTCCTTCAGAGAACTCCTTAACATGGCTTGGTATTTCCTCCTTTGAGATTTTGAATTTGTCCATAACATGATAGTAAATTGCCAGCTTGGCTGATTCGCCAAGCGAAGATAATGCGTCATCCACAGCTTCAATTAAGAGTTTGTCGAAGTTTTTCCGCGCCAATTTCGAAACCCCTTTAAAGGCCTTTTAAATAGTTTAAAGGCTTTCCTATTATAAGAGTTGTCATGCCATTTTCAATTTGATTATCCCACTGGCTGATTCGAAATTAAAATCTGAACTGCGACTCTACACAGGCTTAAACAACTATTTTGAGGCTGACATTCTTCCACTGTTGGGCCCGAAAAACCAGTGGCAAAAAATAACAGTGCGCACAGACAAGCCTACATGGACTATTGTAGGCTCGCCTTCATGGAGTAACATTAACGGCGTATGGTTTATCGTTACGCATTCAAGCGCTGTCACGCCGTGGATACGCGTGGACCACCTCGTTTTCGAAGACTGCCGCTTCAGCGCCATGCAGGAAGATGTCAACAGCCAAAACAGTTATGGCTTACGCGAGTTAACCGAAACAGACGAAGAACTGAAAAGCGACAACGAATGCTTGCTGAGGGCTAAGGCATTACTTGACTACTACGAGAATCCAGCCGAGTACCTAACCGTAAAAAGCACGGTGATAAACTATGGTAATGCACCGCTTTTACCAGGCGACAAAATACATGTCACATTACCCAACGAAAATGTGGACGCTGATTATCGCATATTAAGCGTTGAATACCACGTGGACGCTAGAACGCAGACTTTGGAAATCACATTGGAGCTTGGGCGTGAAACGCCCCTTTTGGCTGATTACCTATATCTTTTAAAGAGTAGAATAGAAAGCCTAAGCAGGCTTAAGGCTGGAGGCTAACGCGTTTTGGCCAGAGTTTTTAGACGTACAGTTGTTGAGATCCGCGAAGACTTGCACGGTGAAATTCGAAGGCTGGCATTGCTAAATGACATTAAGATTTACGTTTTGGCAAACGCTATTATAGAAGAGTTTCTAAAAGACGAGGAACGCGTTAAAGCCTTAGTTAAAAGGCTGAAACTTTAGTTTGGAGCGTAAAGTTTAAAGGGTTAATAGTTTTTTAGGTTTCGAATATTAGCCTATGAGGGTTTATTTTGAGCGTCGAAGAAGTAGCACTAGAAGAACGTAAAGTCAATGTTCTAATTAAGCTTAGGGGATACAAGCTTGTTAAAAAGGAAAAGGTTAAAGACGCCCTAAGCTATGTTGTTGAAGTTCCGAAGGAGAAGCAGAAAGCCCTAATCTGGTGTGTTCCAGAAGAAACGGTAGGCATATTGACAATCAACCGCATGGCGAAAGCCATGAAAGAAGCAGAAATAGAAAGGGGGATCCTCGTGGTAGGCGGACGCTATACTAACGCTGCAAAACAAGCTGCAAAGAAAAAACGCATAGAGCTTCTGCCCAAAACCTTCCCAGTTTTCGACATCTTCGAGCACAAGCTTGTCCCAAAACATGAAATCCTAACCCAAGAAGAACGCGAAAAAGTGCTCGCCGAGTACAAGGTTAAACCCTACCAGCTTCCCCAAATCAAAGCTTCAGACCCGGCGGTGAAAGCTATAGGCGCCAAGCCAGGTGACATCTTACGCATAACACGAAAGAGTCAAACAGCAGGCGAGCACATAGCTTACAGATATGTTGTAGAATAGGGCTTATGTGTTATCGTAAAGAATAACCACTATAAACTCATTGATGTAAACTTGTCCAAACCCTGGGTGATAGTAGGGATTACTATTTATATGGAAAACTTGGTCGTTTTGGGGCTCCACGTAAACGAGTCCTTCCTGGCATATTATCGCGTTAAAGGCGTGGTTGAACTCGCTTCCGCCGAGACTTCCAAGAACAGCAACCACCCCCATGTCCCACCGTTTCAGCTTGGCGTGCATATGAAGCATTACAGCGTAGTCGCCGCACACGAAGTCTGGATAGGTATAGTTTAACTCGTCTGTTTTGTCCTCTGCAAGCCACTGTTCAAGCTCGCTTATAGTGGGCTTAACTTTATCTGTTGAAAGCAGAGGCTCGTAAAGTGCAAAATAAAATTCATCATATTCGCTCTTGAGCTGGGTGTAATTTGCAAGCAATGATTGATAACGCTGGTTAAGCTCCTGATATTCGCTTAGAAGCACTGTATAGTTTGCTGCTTCCTGTTCAAGTTGGGTGTAATTCTCCATTAAAGCGTAGTAAGTCTGGTTAAGCGATGCGTAAGCCACTGTCAAGTCAATGTAATCAGCTAAGGCTTTTTGGTATGCTGCTGAAAGTGCGGTGTAATTCTGTGTAAGCGTGTTGCAGGTTTGGTTAAGCGCATCATGGGCAAACACCAAGTTAGTGTAGTTTGTTATGGTCTTCTTATATTCTGCTGAAAGCACCGTGTAATTCTGCATAAAAGTGTGAAGGGTTTCATTAAGCCTATAATACGACTGGTTTAACGCCTTATACTCCTCGAGGAGCATTTGGTGCATATCCTGCAGTTCAGCGTATTCGGCTTTTAAGACATTTTGAGATTCGCTGAGGTCTTGAATTTCAGCTTTAAGCCTTAAATTTTCTGATTGAAGAACATAATTATTGTAGCCTAAAAAGGCAGCTAAAACAAGCGATGCTGCAAGAAGAATTGAAAGGATATAGGCCTTAGTCAAACAACTCCCTCATTTACTTAATGGAAAACTCTGTAGCTTAAAGTTTAGAATAACCCTTCTGGAGTTTTACTCAAAATTTATTATACACTTTTAACGGGTTGCACTTGCAAGCGCCTTATTCAAATGGTTTTCAACGCGTTGGTATTCTTCAAGGAGCTCTTTTCCAAGTTTTGTGAGTTTAGCTCCTCCTCCGCCAGCCCTGCCGCCGCGATAGGTTTCTATTATAGGTTCGCCTAGGGTTTTCTCTATCCTTTTTAGGTAGCTCCATACATAACGGTAGGACATGCCGAGTTTTTCAGCAGTTCTTGAAATTGATTTTTCCTTTTCTATCTGTTCGAGGATTTGGGCTCCGCCTTTGCCTATTAAGGGCTTTCCTTCATATTCAATCCATATTTTGCATGAAAGCTTATGTTTTTTGTCGGTCGGCATTATTTTGTTATTTATGGGTACGTAATGCTTATAAGCGTGTAATGTTCATTCGTTATGAATGAAAAAACATAACGGTGATAACATGACCTTATGGCAAAAGCTTATTGTAGTTGCCATTTTAGCAACCACGGCAGTAATCGCTAGTACGATGGTCTATTTCAACTATTTTGCCAAGATGAGGCTGTTTATTTCCACAACCACAAGCCTCTACGACACAGGCTTACTGGATATGATAGAGAAGGATTATGAATCAACCCATAATGTTGACCTCCAAATAGTCGCTGCAGGAACAGGAATTGCAATCCAACATGCAAGGAACGGCGACGCCGATGTTATTCTCGTGCATTCGCCATCAATGGAGAAAACTTTTCTTGAAGAAGGCTACGGAGTGAACAGGAAGATAATCGCCTACAACTTCTTCACAATTGTGGGACCAGAAAATGATCCCGCGGGGATCTCGGGAAAAAACGCGACTGAAGCCCTTAAAAGCATAGTTGCCTACGGAGACAGCCTATCCGACCAGTCAGGCGCAACGAAAATTTGGATTTCTCGCGGAGACAACTCTGGTACACATTCAAAAGAACAGAGCCTTTGGAAAGCAGCAGGCTATAACTACACGCTTATATCGCAGAAGCCTTGGTATGCAAGCACAGGCTCAGGAATGGGTGACGTATTAAACGTTGCTGACCAAAAATCAGCTTATACGCTTTCTGACATGGGCACTTACTTGAAGTTTTATAAGGATGGCATAATATCTCTAAAGGCATTAATAACAGAAGATATCTCTCTGCTTAACGTCTACAGCGTCATTGCCGTAAAACCAGATGTTCCAGCAAACGAATCCATCCATGAGCAAATCAACTTTAAAGATGCCATGGACTTTATGCAGTACTTGGTTTCGCCTGAAACGCAACAGCTTATAACGAAGTATGGCAAGGACGCTTATGGTCAAAGTCTTTTCTTCGGCGCCGTAGAACCATTAAAGAATAATGAACAACCTATAGCTGGTTGGATAAAGGCTTATGCTTTCATAAACGGTTATGAATGCCCACCACAATACAGAAGCGGCTACGAAGAACTTTACAAATGAAGGTGAATCTGGCAATGGTTGACATACTAGGCGGCATAATTAAGGCTTTACAACTGATATTTTCAGGCGATACAACACTTTATGGAATACTCTTCCGCTCCCTCTTTTTTTCTGGAAGCGCAGTTATCTTAGCCGCTCTCTGGGGCACCCCAATTGCCATGCTGATAAGCCTTAAAGATTTTCGCGGCAAAACCATAATTAAGGGATTCTTCAACTCTTTAATAGGCATACCAACAGTGGTTTTGGGTTTGGTGCTTTTCCTCATTTTCTCGAAGGGTGGGCCACTTGGATTTTTGGGGTTACTTTACACGCCGGCAGCCATAATTCTCGGCGAGGCTGTACTTGTAACGCCGATATTGATAAGTATAATGACATCCGCTGTAGAAGCGGTTGACCCAGAAATAATGAATTTAGCTAAAACTCTAGGCGCTTCAGAAGCTCAGGCGGCAATAGCAGTTTTGAAGGAAGCCTTAAATGGGGTTCTCTTATCTAACATTGCCAGCTTTAACAGAGCAATAGCCGAGTTAGGAGTGGCACTTTTAGTCGGCGGCAACATTGCAGGCTCAACGGATGTTCTAACAACGGCAATTTCACGTTATACAGCTAGAGGAGACCTTGACTTAGCTATAGCCCTCGGAATATTCTTAATGATTATAATTTTCGGAATAAATTTAATTGTAATTACAGCTCGAAAATTGAAGTGGCTTTCAGTGTTAGGAAAATCGCCACAGTAAACTCTTACCATGGGCTGAAAGATGACTATAATCGCTGAGTTGAAGAATGTAACCAAACTTTACGGGAGGGTAGTAGCGCTTGACAACGTGAACATAGAGATAAATGAAGGAGAAATTTTGTCGCTTCTGGGACCAAACGGCTCAGGGAAAACGACACTATTAAAAATTTTAGCGTTTCTCGAAAAGCCTACATCAGGCGAAGTTTATTTCACAAATAGAAAAGTTACAGAACAAAACATGATGCAAATGCGCGCAGAGAGCACCATGGTTTTCCAGACAACAGTGCTTTTTGACGCAACAGTTTACGATAATGTCGCCTATGGCTTGAAGGTCAGAAAAATACCCAAAAACGAGATTGTGGAAAGGGTTGGCAAGGCATTAAAGCTTGTCGGACTTGAAGGTTTCGATAAGAGATATGCAAAAAAACTTTCTGGCGGAGAACAACAAAGAGTCGCTTTAGCAAGAGCCATAGCTCTCAACACTAAACTCCTTCTTTTAGACGAACCAACAGCAAATCTTGACCCAAAAAACGCTGCTCTCATTGAAGAAATTATAGCCACAGTCAACAGAGAATTGAAAACTACAATTGTTATGGCTACGCATAATATGTTTCAGGCTAAAAGCTTGCCAAATCGTATAGCCTTAATGAATTATGGGAGGATAAGCGAGATGGGAACGCCAGAGGAAATTTTCGGTCGACTTTCAAAAACGCTGGTTAGCTTTGCCGCTTTAGAAAACACTTTTGTGGGAGAAGCAAAGACTAATGAAAACGGAACAACTCTGATAAATATTGGAAACGATGTTGAAGTTGCAGCAACAAGCCGATGTCAAGGAAAAGTTTCTGTTTTTATCAGTCCAGAAGACATAATCTTGTCAAAAAACCCTTTTGCATCCAGTGCCAGAAACGTTTTGAAAGGAAGAATAGTTGAAATTTCGGATTTAGGCGCTGTTATTAGGCTTAAAGTTGATGTTGGAAAACCTTTCACAGTTCAGATAACAAAGCGTTCATTCAACAAGATGAAACTCAATTTGAACAGCGAAGTCTACATTACCTTCAAAGCATCAAGCGTTCAAGTCCTTTGAAAAAGGCTTTTCTCTTTCGTCTCTCAATTCATGTAGAATTACTAGGGCTTCGCCTAGGGGTATGCCAAGCCTAGCCGCAAGCTCCTGTGGCGTTATATCAGGCTTTTCGTGAAGAACCACTTCCCGCGTGTAAGCCTTATGGTTGGCATACATCACCATAGCGTGGACAGTTTCAACAAGTATGGGCCAAAGCTTCTCCTTAATATACTCTTTAAGGCTCATGGCTCATCAATAAATGAATATGCACAGATGTTAGTTATTCAGTTTACCCTTCATTATTGGAATGTTGGGTGTCTAATGAGTGAAGGGGCGTTTTGTCTTGGTTTACTTTCGTCTTAAATAGTCCTCGATTATGGAGATTTCTTCGCTGGTTAAGCCGTATAATTCGTAAACCTTTGAGTCTATCATTTTGTCGGTTTGTTCAATTTCCTTTTCTGTCCGTTCTTTTTCTTCTACGGTTTTTAGGAATTCTTTCATTATTTTTTCGATAACTTGTTTGTTTTTGTCTGGGTTTTTATCGAAACATGGTATGGGAGTTTTTAGGATTACGTGGAGGAGGTTTCCGCTTCCCCAGCGTTTCTTGTAGTTTTGGAAAATGTAGAGCAGAAACTTTCTGAAATAGACATCTTCAAATCGGCATTTCAAGACTGGAACATCCGTGAATTCTTCCTTGGTCTTGTCTCGTTTAACGAAATAGTTCACTTTAAATATGAGCCAAGAATCTTGCTCTTCCACTTTAACTCGTTTAATGATCCCAGTGCTTGTCTTATCCAACGCCTCCTTATCCTTCACGTCAAGTTTCTTGTAGTAATCCTTGAAATTGACATAACCCATTATTGGTTCGGTGAGATATCTATCAAAGTCAGTGATTATCTCCTTCAAATGTTTCTTTAATAAGATCATTTTGTTAACTAACTCAACAAGATTATCATGCATTTTCTTCTCAAATTCTTGAGAGAAATTAATTCTATGAACAGGCAATTTTGCAAGGGGTTCTACGAAATATTCTAACATCTCTCCTTTGGGTCTTCCAATGAACTTGTAGAAGAAGTTAAGTACTTTGGAATTTAAGCAAGCCAAAATATATTTGACATTGACTGGGCACTCTGGCTTTGGAACTACAACTCTAATGTCACCTCCATCATTGAAAAATTGTTGATCGTCGTAGGCAAATCTATTTTCTGGTGCTCTAAATGGAACAACAATTTTCTCAGGTGCTTCCCACAATTCTCGTCTTCGTGGTCTTTGTAGCCTATACCATGGGTAAAGTTTGTCTCTAACCTCAGCTCTCTCTACTAATTTCTTATAAAAATTCTCTAGATACTCCTTTATGTTTGGGAATTGCTCTATGTCTGTATCATCTGTTGTATAGATTAGATATTTGCCTTTCCAATCAATGTCGTATCTTTGGATTTCACTATTTTTAATCATTTTTTTTCAATAACTGCATTTCTAAATTGTATTCTCGTATTTGAGCGCCAGTAACCGAGAAAACCTCGTTTAGACCTGACTTTTGTCCTTGCTCAATCTCACATATATCAGAAAGTATCCAGCAATTCCTGCTTATTTTACTAAGTATGTTTTGCAATTTTGAAGTTGCTAAAACCCATGGTTTTGAGCTTAAATCCTCTTGTTTTAAAGAAAAGATCTGGATGAATTGATCCTCAAATTCCTTGTCTTCCCGATGAAGCTTAATGTAATTAAGCAGTCCTTCATGTGACCTATTCCAATCAATGACTCTAGCAACTCTTAAGGTATTATTTAATCTCTCCTCGACATCCAGATTTTTCTTGAAAATGCAAATGCATGTATGATTACCTGAATCTCGGAAGATTTGCAATTTTCCGAAATCTATTATCTCTTCTACACATGCATTATTGAGTATAAATTCTCGAAGTTTATCTCCATAAGTGGCTTCTAACCAGTATCTTTCCACTATAAAGCCCAGTATTCCTCCATCTTTTAGTAAGTCAAGACCTAGGACAATAAAATAATAATAAACATCATTCTTGCCTCTGTAAAGGTCTGGTCGCGTGCTTTTGAAGTAATTCTGTTCTTCTGTCGTCCTAGTTTCCATACTATAATACGGAGGATTTCCGATAACAACACTAAAACCGCCTTGTTCAAAAACTTCTGGAAATTCCTCCTTCCAGTTAAATGGTTTTTTCTCCTGCCACTTTTCTCCGAAATAATCCACCATTTTTTCGGTTGAACCAGAAATGATAGAGTTTCCACATTTTATGTGATCACCAATATAAGGTAATTTCTTCCTTGTTTGCACTGCCTTAAGACTTAAACTTAGGATGGTTATTTCCACTGCTTGTGGATCTAGATCTACACCATAAAGGTTTTCAGTCAATATTCTTTCCTCAACATTTTGTACAAGAGGAAGATGAACATCTAGTGTGTTTGGAGTAGCTTCCAGCTGTCTTTGTTTATTATAACGATCATACCATTCCTTTATCACGTCAAAAGCTTTAATGAGGAAAGAACCCGAACCACAAGCTGGATCAAGCACTTTGATTTTTGAAACATCCTCTGGAGTTTTGCAATTAGCCAGAAGTTTGCCCAATGTATTTCTAATAATGTAATCAACAATGTGCTCTGGAGTGTAGTAGATTCCATGCTCTTTTCGAACAGTGGGTTCTTCAACTAAAGCAAGCTCATCTTCTTTGAGTGTTCCTTCTTTTTCTCTAATTATAGTTCCAATGTAAAGTTCGTAGGCATTTCCCAAAACGCTAACGGGAATCAAATCAAAATTGTAATTATACAAAAGAATGAGAACTGATTCTAAAACTTCATTATCGATTCGTAAATCTTCGCAAAAATGCGGTGCAAAAAGTTGTCCGTTATACACAGCGTCAAAGTCTCTAAAGATATTTTTTAAATCCATCATGAACGTTCTAACGGACTTGTCAATAGCGATTTTTTGCCAAACCGAAAATTGAGTCCACAAGCTTTCGGCTGGAATTATCAGCCTATCCTCACAACTCCTGATGAACATCAGCCTATCCAAAATTCTCTGGGTAGCATCATTTATCTCCTCCTTAGAAAGCTGAGGATTATTCCTCCGTATATTCGACACCAACAATTTACGGCAATACACTAAATCTTTTAAAAGTTCTTCATCAACATCTCGTCTTAATCTCCTTTTCTCATAAGTGTCAAGTAAACCAGAAACAACGCTTTCCTTAGAAATAAGCCACAACTTGTCAAAACTCTCCAAATACTGATGATATTTCAGCTTGAAAATCAAACCTTCCTCTGGCTTTCGCACCCTTGAATAATACAATCTAATCTCTTCAAAATTCGTTAAAACAGCCCAATCAGCCCGAGACTGCCAAGCGTAATCAATAGCTATCTGTGGAAAGCTTTTATCCTTGCCACCAACACGTCGATAACCATCCAAATCCTCGGTAAACTTTTTCAACTCCAAAAAAATCTTCGCAGTTCCACCAACATTAAAAAGCGAATAATCCGCAACTCCAGTTAATGTTCTTCTCTGCTCCTTCACGTCCTCTATCTTAGTAACATCCCAACCAAGCGCACTCAAAAGGGGAAGAATAAACTTAGACCCCACATCAGCCTCGCTATACTCAGCTTTCCTATCCAACCGCACAATAGAATCATAACTCTCCACAAGCTGCCTAACTTTCTCCTCAGCCTGCTCCCTAAGCATTAAAGACTCCACTTTAATTTACATTCACAATAAAATATGTTTTGCCTTACCGCCAAACTCTTCATAGCTCACTATTTTTTCTAGTGTTTTACGCCTTCTCACCAAATGAAGAATTTTACCTTGTATGTCAAACTTTTCTTTGGGGTAGCCTAAAGCCAGAAGGGCTATCACGCGGAATCTTTCTGGAATTTTAAGCAGCGTCTTAACCTTGTTTTCGTTGAAGATTCCAACCCAGCATGTTCCCAGTCCTTCGCTTGTGGCGGTTAAAACCATGTTCTGCATGGCTATAGCAACATCCACCATAAACCATTTTGGAGAAGCCTTCTGGTCTCCACAACCCACAATAACCACGGGTGCTTCCTTAAGAAATCTCACCAGTATAGACGCCGCAAGTTTTTCGCGTTTCCTTGCATCTGTAACAACTATGAAGTGCCAAGGCTGAACATTTCCAGCTGAAGGCGCAAGTCTAGCTGCCTCCAAAATCTTATCCAAAACAGCCTTAGGCACAGGAGTTGCCTCGTAGGCTCTAATGGATCGCCTCTTTTGAACAGCCTCAAACACGCCCATTTATATCCCTTCACAAAATTCGCAGTCCAAAAGAAATAACATTTTCCATGAAAGTAATTTAAATTGTGGTTGAACGCGTTTTGGGTAAAGTTTATTTCTGTCGAAGTCTATGGCTACAGATTCAAGAGCAATGAAGGATGCATAATGATTAAAGCGGTAGTCTTTGACCTTGACGGAACCCTTGTGAATTTCAACCTAGACTATAAAAGTTTAAGAGCAGAAGCTAGAAACTTCCTTATAAGGCAAGGGGTTCCAGCCTCAGTCTTATCCATAAACGAAAGCATATTCACAATGCTGAAGAAAACAGAGATTTTTATGAAAAACAATGGCAAAACAGAGAAAGCCTTAGAAGAGGCCTACAAAGGCATTTGGAGCATCACTGAAAAGTACGAGTTAGAAGCCGCAAAAACCACAAACCTAGTGCTTGGAACCACTGAAACTTTGAAAACTTTGAAAGAAAAGGGCTTGAAAATTGGTTTGTGCACCGTAAGCAATGAAAAAACAGCAGGCTACATCCTCAAAAAATTTAAAATTGAAAGCTTCTTTGACGTTGTAACTCCAAGGAACCAAGTTAAACATGTTAAACCAAACATGGAGCATCTTGAAGTCACCTTAAAAGCTTTAGAAGTTAAACCTGAAGAAGCTCTAATGGTTGGAGACAGCACAATAGACATGGAATGCGCAAGAAAGCTCAACACCATCGCAGTAGGGATCCCAACAGGAGTTTCAAAACCCCAAGAGCTTATAGACGCTGGGGCACACTGCCTAATTACCTCAATAACTGACCTACCAACCTTAATAGAGCAAATCAACAAAGCTTAAACGAGGCATTTCTTGAAATCGGAATAACGGTTATAAAAGGCTCCATGGACAAGTTTTGTAATTTGTCAGCTTTATAGGGAGAGAAATTAAAGATTGAAGAGAAGGATAATCTTAACTGGAGTTTTCCTTTTGCTTTCATTTTTCGTGGCTAACGCCCACGGAGACGGCGGAGTCATACTGCAGTCTGTGCAGAAACCTGCCCCTGAGCAAGCATATGAGCGGTTGGAAACTGTTGAACTGTGGCTTGTTCACAGTCCAGAAAGCATTCAAAACCGTGAAGTTGAAGCAGTCATCGACGGCAAAGAAATAGCGTTAAGCCTAAAAAACGTAACTTTCTGCGAACTTTGGCAAATGTCTGCTGAGGTTTGGGCTGCAAACATAAGCTTTTTGCATGGAGAACACATATGCCAATACTTTTACGTTCAAAGCGTTAAACAAAGCGACGGCTTCTGGATTGACTTTCAAGTGCAGACAACAAACCCGTTCAAGTTTTACATCGTTGGCGATGGGCAACCCCCTTCTAATTCAGAGGAGCCGCAAACTCAAGTAGAGGAAAACGCAAAAAATGAAAATCTCACGGAAACTTCTGTAACGCTGGGCTTAGACCTAAAAACTGTTAGCGTTTGTTTGCTTTTGGCTGCTGGATTAGTCGCTTGCATAGTGAAAGCGCGGAGCAAGTTGACAACTTGTAGAAAACACACGAAAAGGCTAAGGGTTAAAGAGGCTTGAAATAATATTTTGGCCACTTAGGCCACTGTCGGGTTTGGGAAGACTCCTCTTCGAAATCTATGGTTAGTTGCATTCCAACCTTAATCTTGTCTACCGATGTTTCTTTGATTATTCCAGGAATTTTCGCACCATTTTCAAGCTGAACTATGCCAACGGCGTATGGCGCCATTTCTTGGAACTGCGGCGGCGCAACATGTATAACCGTATACGTCAACAGTTTTCCATTTTTTGGAAGTTCCACCCACTCAAACTCTTTTGATAAGCACTGGTCGCATAAGGGTCTAGGCGGCAAGTGGATTTTTCCGCATTTCTTGCATTTTCCACCCATCAGCCTTTTATGGCTTACAGCCTTATAGAATTCCTCTATTACGAAGGGTGATTGTGTGCTCATTCTAGTCCCTCTTATATATATGCACTGTGGCTGTTACGCCTGAACCGCCTACATTGTGAGTTAAACCTATTGTGGCGTCTGCCACCTGTCTTTTTCCCGCTTGACCAGTAAGCTGCAAATACATTTCATAGGCTTGGGCTGTTCCAGTTGCGCCTACTGGATGACCCTTCGCCTTCAAGCCTCCACTGGTGTTTACTGGGATTCTTCCTTTAAGAGTTGTTTCGCCGCTTTCCGCTAGGCTTCCACCTTCGCCTGGCTTGCAGAAACCCAGGTCTTCATAAGCTATTATTTCAGCTATGGTGAAGCAGTCGTGGACTTCAGCCAAATCTATATCTTCTGGTTTTACGCCAGCCATCGCGTAGGCTTGTTTTGCAGCTATTTTTGCTGCCTTAAGCGTTGTGAAATCTTCTCGTTCGTAAACGCCTATGGCGTCGCATGCGTGTCCGCTTCCAATTATGTGAATAGGCGTGTCTGTGTATTTTTTGGCTTTTTCTGGCTTTGTTAGGATTAGGCAGCTTGCCCCATCAGTTATAGGTGAGCAGTCGAAAAGTTTAAGGGGCCACGCAACAACCCGCGAAGTTAAAGCTTGCTCCAAGGTTATTTCCTTCTGAAAATGTGCTTTAGGGTTTAGGCTTCCATTAAAATGGTTTTTAACCGCCACCATTGCCAGTTGCTGCTCTGTTGTGCCATACCTATACATGTGGGCGGTAGCCATAAGCGCGTACAAGCCTGGGAAGGTTAGACCGTTCCACTGTTCGAAGGGGAAATCTGAAGCCATGGCCAAAAACTCCGTAACCTCAGGCGTGGTTCTATGGGTCATTTTCTCTACGCCGCCAACCATGACGATGTCGCATAAGCCTGAAAGGACAGCGTAAATTCCGCTTCTAAGGGCTACTCCTGAAGAGCTGCATGCGGCTTCCACTCTGGTGGCTGGAGTGGGAAGCAAGCCAGCCCAATCTGCAGCTGTGGCTCCCATGTGTCCTTGATGTTCGTAGGATTCTCCCATGTGTCCAATAAATATGGCTTGGATTTCCTTTTTTGGGTCTAGGTTTGGACAGCGTTCATAAGCCTCTCTTGCGGCTTCTGCAAAAATTTCTCGCGCATAAAGCCCGTCAAGTTTTCCAAACTTGGATAATCCTGCAGAAACAATTGAAACTAAAGGTTTACCCTTCAAATTAAGCCTCCTCAAGCGCCTGTAGAGAAATTGATAGGTATAAAACAAGTATTTAAGTTTCTTCAACATTTTAAAAGGGAAACTCTTTAACCAAAGCTAAGCAAGAGGCTCAGTATGATGCTTAAAACTGGAAAAAAGACTTTTCCATATTTCGGTGCGACAGCGGAAAAAGGGAGAGAAAAATTTTCAGGCGCGTTCAAAGTTTCTTGGATTAGGTCTTCCATATTTTTGGGAATAATCTTGTTAGCTATAGGCTTAATGGTAATTTTAATCCTGAAAATTTTGAATGTAGGCGGCACTACGCTTTTCATAGACGCAAAATCCTTTGTCAAGGAATATGGGCTTATAGGCATTTTCTTTGCAACTATACTTGCAGGGACCATAGTGCCCCTTGGAAGCCCAGCCCTAGTGGTGGCTGCCGCCTCTTTTGGGGCCCAACCCATACCGCTTATTCTGACTGCAACCGTTGGATTTACAGTTGGCATGACAATTAATTATGTTGTGGCTTACAGTCTTGGAAGACCATACGTAATGAAGAAAGTGGGTGTGGCTAAGCTTGAGGAAATTTCAGCTTTATGGAACAGATGGGGCTGGGTTATCTACACAGTTTTCGGGCTTGTCCCATTCCTGCCAGTGGAGCTTTTATCACTTTTCTGTGGGCTAATAAAAACACGCATAGACGTTTTTCTAATCTTAAGCTTTACACCGAGGCTTGTGGTCTTCGCGATTCTAACCTATTTTGGAGGGCAAATAGGCGGATGGATAGGAATAATCTGAAGCCCTTTGCCGTTTAAAAGACTGTAAACTAGCAGAGGCAAATAATCGTTTGATTACTGTTGCACGCGTTATGCAGCTATTTCCGAATTGGAGGAGGGATAGTCACTAAAGTTTGGGTGCGGCGCACTCCATTAATGCCTTGGATTTGTTCAATTATTTTTCCAAGCTCCTCCATTTTCGCAAATTCCACAAAGATAACATCGTCGAACTGTCCAGTCACAGCATGAGCTGCTTTAACACCTCCAATTTTTAGCGCAGATTCTGCCACCTCCCATATCATGCCAGGTTCAGCATTTATAAGAATATAGGCTTCCAAATTACTTCCTCAAAATGTATTCGCAATTGGAAAATAAAAGATTTAATGAGATTAAAATTGTCTTAGTTATGAGGAGCGTTTCTTTAGAAGGTTTTCAAGGGCCTTTCTTATCTCTTTTAATGGTGAAGGCGTTGGGTGAAATTCTGGTTTGAATGGGTGAGTTTCGCTTTCCAGCAGTTCTTTTAGGCGGGCGTAGTAGGCTTCGAATTCTGCTGGAGTGTTGCTTTTAAACTTGAAAACAGCTATGCCGCCTTTCGGGTTTTCCCAGCGCTTATCATATGCGGCGATAGGCTTTTCGCTGCCGAATTTTTTGATGCTTCTTTCAATGAGGATTTCTTTTTCAACATTCAATACGACGAGTAAACTGTTGGCAATCATAACTTTTGAGGTTAACAGGAATTGGCGGGTTACATTGTCAGGGGCAGTTGAATCGATCACTACGCTGTAGCCTTTTTGAAGCAAGGCATCCCGTATTTCAGCAATCATGGAATAAACCAGAAACTCGTCACGGCACGGATAAGTCTCATAGAAAAACATCTCCCTTAACTCGTCAACGCTTACTCTGGCGAAATAGGGAAAATCAGCCACAAGCCTTTTAGCAAGCGAGGTTTTACCAGAACGGGGATAACCGCTCAAAACAACATTCCATAAACCTTTAAGGCCGCTGTCCATCCTAACCCTTTCAACAGTCTGTATGAGGCAAGCCTTAAGCTTTACCGCGACGCTGGCAATTTTTAAACAATAAATCAGCAAAGTTTTTCTGCTTCAAGCCTTAAATTTCACGTGTGACACTGGTTGGCTAAGTCCATTGTCGGGGAAGCCTTTTCGGCGGGTGTAGGCTTGGCTTTAGGCTTAACCATGGCGCAATCCATTTTCCAAATTTTTAGGTTGCCTGAAAAAGTTGTTAGACAAGTCGTTGTCTGCTCGAAGTGTGGAAGTGGAAACCCTGTTGAGAACAGGTTTTGCGGGCAATGTGGCCAATCATTGTATCCGCCTCCTCCAATTCAGTGTCCAAAATGCGGCGTTCCCATGCCTCAAAACCTTAACTTTTGTTGGAGATGCAGCTCGCCGCTAAGAAAAATGGATAGAAGTAGAAAAAAGAGAAAATAAGTTTTTAACCCAGCTTTTCTCCGCAGTTTCCGCAGAACTTCATTCCAGGCGGGTTCTTTGTGCCGCATTTAGGACAGGTAACTTCTGCAGTTGGCTGTGGCGTCAGTGGTGAGCCGCAGTTTCCGCAGAATTTCATGCCAGCAGGGTTTTCAGCTCCACAATTTGGGCATTTAACCTTTGCAGGCGGCGCTAGGCTTGCACCACATTGGCCGCAGAACTTCATACCTACGGGGTTTTTGGCTCCGCAGCTTGGGCAAACGATTAATTGTTGAGCTTGGGCTGCTTGAGCCTGCTGCATCTGCTGCGCCATCAAGAAAGGCATAGTTAGGCCTACGCCTGCGCCTACGCCGGCGGCTGCTGCGCCGCCTCCTTCGCCTCC
>JBNASL010000018.1:0-19611 GCA_049717905.1 Candidatus Bathyarchaeales archaeon
GACTTGGAGGAAAGCATTTGAAAGGAAAGGTCGCTGCGGTTGTCTTGTTCGCCGTCATAGGGTTAATTCTCGCTTCAAACGTTTTCTATGTTAAACGTGTTGAAGCTGAAGATGCAGGCAGCGCATATGCTATAGAATGGGTTAATCATAGAGTGGAGGTTATGTATAACGGTTACATTTTAATAAACGACACCATCAAAATAAGTGGAACCGCGTCTAGTGGTTTTCTTATAGGATTTCCGTATCAATATGGCTCTCTTGTCCTGCGCTGTGCAGCGTATAATCCTACCAATCCGGCCCAAAAATACTCTATGACCACAAATGTTCACTTAGATAATCGTATTGGCTTCTACGGCTTTAAAGTCGACTTTCCTCATGAGGCAGCTCCGCAAGTTTTTACCGTGGTATTTGTGCTTTCGAACAGTCTCCTCAAGCAAAATGCTCAAAACACGAGTATTTATGCCTTGGATTTTCCAGCTTATCCAAGTTTTACCACAACAGCGCTTTCGTGCAACGCCTCTATTGTTTTGCCCAAAAATGCGCAATACCTTAACGGGACAGTTGCGGGGTTCAACTATTCAAAAACAAGTTTACCATCTTTCGCTTACGAGCCAGCAAATGTAACTTTTATGTTGACAGGGAATGATATACAATTACTGATTATCAAGGAGCTAAGGAGAGAAATTCGAATAGGAGGCGTTGGCGATATAGAAGTGTCTGATAAGTATTATGTAAAGAATCCTTCTCCTAAGGAAATCACTTCTGTCAATGTGATTCTACCTCCTAACGCATCTGCCATAACAGCTGAGGACGAGTTTGGAAGAAAAGCTGGTACACCTCCAACTTTGGTTGATGCTGAAACCAACTGTTACCAGGTTAGTTTAGTTTTGCCGCTGGAAAGCGGGCAGTCCACCATTTTTGTTGTAAAGTATACTTTACCCAGAACCGTTTACCTTAAACAAAACAGCTCTGCTGGCATAGAATTTGCTTTCCTTGTTTTCCAACATTTGAACTACTACATCGAACAAACATACATAACTTTAGTTTTACCCGAGGGCGCCAAGACATCAACAGTTAGCTGTGATGGTGAGTATATTATATCAAGAGAAGTCTTCCAGGAACAAGTGAGCGTTAGTAGGCAAAGAGTATTTTTCCTAGACACATTTACCATGGAAATTGTTTATCAGTATAATCCTTTATGGTTATCTTTCCGTCCTACATTGTGGGTTTGGGCTTTGGCAACCTTCGGATGCGTTGTTTTTGCTATTTTGAAAAGACCTAGGGCGCCAGCGCCTGTTATTGCGCCCACTGTAGCAGTGCGTTTTAGCCCAGAGATTATCAGATCATTTGTCAGTTCTTATGAGGAAAAGCGGAAAATAGTTTTGGAAATGGAGTCTCTTGAAGCTGGGTTGCGTAGGGGCAGAATTCCTAGGCGAAGGTATAAGGTGCAGAGGAAAATTCTGGAAACTCGTCTTGGAACTTTGTCTAGAAACTTGGATGATCTGAAACAGAAGTTGCAAGCGGCGGGCGGTCGCTATGCGGATTTGATGCGCCAGCTTGAAGTGGCTGAGGCTGAAATTAGCGAGGTTGAGGCAAACATCCGAAGCATTGAGGTGCGCCACCGCAGAGGCGAACTTTCCTTAGAGGCTTATCGCAAACTTCTCGGAGACTACGAGCGCAGAAAAGCAAATTCTGAAACTCGGATAAGTGGAATTCTCATGAGGCTCCGTGAAGAAGTGCGCTAGAGAACCTAAAGACTTTTATTTCACAATTATTTTTGAAGGAAATCTGGTTGAAGGAGGAAGCAAGATGGTGAAGATAGTAGTTGACAATCACAAGTGCACTGGATGTGGCACATGTGTGGACACATGCCCAGTTGGCGTTTATGAAATCCAAGAAGGCAAATCTGTTCCAGTAAAGGTTGAGGAATGCTTAGTTTGCAGAGCATGTGAAGCCCAGTGTCCAGAAGGCGCCATCCAAGTTATCGAGTAACTTCCTTCCAACTTTTATTTTTCAACATTTCCCTATTTAGAGGCATTTAAATTCAAATAGTTGGAAACTTGAAAACTTTTTGAAGATACTCCCTTAAAGGCAGCTTGTTCCTTTCGGCTAATTTCTTTAAAGCTTTGCTAACTCCCGTGGCGTACTGTACAGCCTTTTTAGGCTTGTTTGTTATCTGCAGCGGAAGTCCCATTTTCTCTGCAGCTTTTCTCAGCACAATTTTTCTCAACGTGTCTTTTGCTGGTTCTATTTTTAGTTGTAATGGAAGGCTTAGAGCAAACTCTGTCAATTGGCGTGTGGCAAAGGGTAAGCGGAGCTCTACATTGTGGAAACTGCATATTTTACTATCTCTTTCAAAATTGGTTTCATACATTTTTAGAATATCATTGAATATTTTTTTCTGAGCAGCCTCTTCTCCACGTTGCAGATACAAATTTAAATAGTGCATGTAGCCCCCGAAAAGTTCGTCTGCCCCTTGTCCAGCCAGCAACACTCTAAACCCCATTTCAGCGGTTTTCTCAGCAGTCCAGAAAAATGGTATCCCAATACTTGTTTTGACAGGGTCTGGGCTTTCTATAGCCCATAAAACTTTTGGAATGACTTTTTCCACATCTTTTTCGCTGTAAAGGTAGATGTGAAGGGGCAGCCCAAGCAAGGCAGCAGCTTCTCGGGCTTGCATTGTTTCCAGCTGGTTTTCTAGGCTTACGTGGATTAGGTGCACTTTTGCTCCAGTTTTTTTTGCCAGCAAAGCGGTTAGGCTGCTATCTAAGCCGCCTGAAAAAGCCACTGCGACCTCATTTAAGCCTAAAACTCTTTCTTTAACTGACCTTTGTAAGAGCCTTTGCAGTTTTTCAACACCCTCTTCCATGGTTATGCTGCCGAGGTCAGAGCTTTTGATGGTTTTAACAGGCTTTATTTTGGCGCCTTTTTTGTCTATTAGGGCTATGTGTCCCGGCGGGAAAGAGTTCACTTTTTCTAAGCCTATTTTCCAAAGCGCCTTACATTCAGATGCAATGGCGAATAAATCCTCGTTTTCGCCATAGTAAAGAGGATATAAACCTAAAGAGTCTCTGCCTGCAATAAGCCTTTCAGCCTCAGCTGCGGCGAAGGCGAAGCTTCCATCAAATCCTCTGATTAAGGCTTCTGCGCCTGCCTCCAGATTATTTTCTAACCAGCCAGCCACATGGGATACGTCAAAAGGCCTTCGTGGTGGATAAATTCTTCCATCAAAAACGATTACTGCATTTTCCAATGTCGCGAACTGCGGCTGGTCCTGAGCTAGAATCTTCAAAAAGATGTGCCCGACAGCTGCTGAGGTTTTGAAATCCTTAATTTGCAGTTGTTCTAGGCTTGATTTTATCTCAAAAAAGCTAGATGAGGCTGCTCCAAAAACGTCAGCACCCTTATGCCTTAAGGCTTCAAGCATTACAGCTACATTTTGCGCAGCTCTCTCTCCTTTCTTGTCTAAAACAGCCACAACCGCCCTCATTTTACGAAACCTTCACTCATCCCCTTCGGTTGTGTGGTAAAAATAATTAAAGCTTGTCAAGAAATTAACTTGAAAAGTTTAACTTTATGGGACATAGAGAATTTGCCGAATCAACTGGCGCATTTAATTGTTGTCGCCGCAAATTTAAATGAAGACTTTAAATTTAAACATCCAGTCCATCTATTTCGAAATGATGCGGTGATAAAGAGATGGAAAAAATAAAGAAAATAATGCTTTTTATTATACTCGTTCAGCTCGTAACAATTTTTTTACTAGGATTCACTCTGACCTGCACACTTTCCAGGAAGACCGTTTATCCTATAGTGGCAAGCGCCATAGTTTGGCGGGAAGGATCTAACTATTACGCAGCAAACGCTTCCGGAATTCAATTCAGTGGGGCGAACGCTAGCTGGGTTATTCAATCAGCAATAGACTCTTTAAACATGGGAAGAACATGGAAAGAAAAATCATATTGAAAGGAGACTTCATCATCTCAAACACTATTATTGTAAAGTCCTACACTATTTTAGAATTTCAAGGTGAAGTAACTGTTGCAGACAATGCTAATATTGATGCAGCAATAAAATCCGAAGGGTTCGACTATTTAACTGGCACAGATTAGACAGGCGGAGTTGTTGAAGTAGAGATTATTGGTCTAAAACTTAATGGAAACAAGGCGAAACAAACAAGAGGTTTCGGCTTAAAACTTTATGGAAGGAAGATCACATTGAAAGATATCTCCATTTACAACTGCAAAGAAGATGGCATATGAACTGAATGGAGTATTAGTCCATCAGTCAGCAACCCAGAGGATGCTATGGAGGGGTTTTTTCAAACGTGCGCTCTTGTTTTAACGATGGGAGAGGATGGCGAATGCTAGGGCCACATGACAGTTATCTAACAGATATTCTGCTTTACTGCAATAGGCTTGTTGGCTTCGCATGCTGGGGAGGAGGCGGATGCCAAGGCACAAATTTGCATGCATATGGAAACGGTGAAACTGGTTTTTATATTGACGCTCCTGTGATATTTACCAATGTTATTTCAGAAAGTAACAATCAAAGCGGCGTAATAGTTCTACATAACGATGTATATCTCGATGGCAACTTCTACAATAACCGCCAATACGGAATCGAAATAGGCGACGTCGCGCACTCTCCAGCTGGATGTTATATCCGTGGAAAAACGTTGGGTCATCCTACAGATAAGGCTGGGTTACGCTTAGTGAATGGAAGTACAAATCGTTATGAACTCCACATGTGGGAGGACACCACCATTTCGGGGGCATTGAACGCCCATGACAAATACGTGATAGTTAATACTAAAAATGGACAGAGAAGCCAAAACAGTGGAACCACCACAATACCCAGCGGAAGTACAAATGTAACTGTGGCGCATTCGCTTATCGGGGCTCCTAAAATCGTTATGGTAACAGGAAGAGATGTGGCTGCTGCCGGTGCATATGTAAGCGCCAGAAACGCAACCCACATAACCATAGCAATACCCAGCATATCCGCTGTAGATGTGGAATTAGACTGGTACGCCGAAGTCTAAAATTGGCTGCTAACCGAAAAAGCATTAATCTTTAATTGTCTTATGTTTTTGCGGAGGTTAATGTTTGCCTATACTTCCTATTGATACTGGACGTTACGGAACGCCTGAAATGCGGCGGATTTTCGAAGAGGAAGTTCGTGTTCAGAAAATGTTAGACGTGGAGGCTGCCTTGGCTTGGGCGCATGCTGAAGTCGGCAATATACCGCGGGAAGATGCTGAAAGGATTAGGGCTGCAGCTTCACTGGAGCATGTTAAGCTGGCCCGTGTGAAAGAGATTGAACGGGAAATTAAGCATGATGTGGCTGCTTTGGTTAGAGCTTTGGCAGAGGCCAGCGGTTCCAGCGGCGCCTACGTTCACCTTGGTGCTACAAGCTACGATGTTGTTGACACCGCCACCGCTTTACAGTTGAAAGAAGCCTTAGCGCTTATTGAAGAAAAACTGGATAATTTTGAGAAAATTTTGATGGATAAGGCTTTGCAATACAAGGAAACGCTTATGATGGGTAGAACCCATGGACAGCATGCGCTTCCAACAACCTTGGGCTTCAAGTTCGCAGTTTGGATGCGAGAAGTTTCACGACATATTGAAAGGATTAGGCAATGCCGTGAACGTGTCTTAGTGGGGAAAATGAGCGGCGCAGTGGGCACTCAAGCGGGTTTAGGCGAGCACGCCCTCAAAATTCAGAAGCTTGTCATGGAGAGGTTAGGCTTAAAGCCCGCTGATGTTTCCACGCAGATTGTGCAAAGGGACCGCCACGCCGAACTAGTCTGCACTTTAGCCTTAATAGCCTCAAGCCTAGAAAACTTCGCCACTGAAATTCGGGAATTGCAAAGGCCAGAAATAGGCGAGCTTTTCGAGTCTTTTGAAGAAGAAAAGCAGGTGGGCAGTTCAACAATGCCCCATAAGCGTAATCCAGAGACCTGCGAGAGAATATGCGGCTTAGCGCGAATAGTTAGAAGTCTTGTGATTCCCGCTTTAGAGAATGTTACAACCTGGCATGAAAGAGACCTGACGCAGTCTTCTGCTGAACGCTTCATAATACCTGAGGCATGTATCTTAACGGATTATCTGCTGTTTTTGATGAGCAATATTGTGGCTAATTTACACGTTGACGAGCAACGGATGCTTAAAAACATGGAGATAACCCAGGGACGCGCCATGTCCGAGGCTGTCATGATAGCCTTGACAAAGAAGGGAGTGAGCCGCCAAGAAGCCCACGAGTTACTGCGGAAATTGACTATTAAAAGTGAGTTGGAAAAACGCCCTTTCAAAGAAATTCTTTTAAAAGATAAGGTTGTAAGCGGAAAATTAAGCGAAAAAGAAATTGATGAAGCCTTAAACCCCAGAAACTATTTGGGCACAGCGCTGCAGCAAGTAGAGCTTATGGTGGAAAAAACCAGAAAAGAACGTGAAAACAGAGGAAAAGCCTAAATTAGTATTCTGTTAGGGCTTTTTGTTTCCATTCCTCCTCTTTTTCAAGTTTTTCCCATGCATCCTTTTTTACGAAACCTCCCACTTGTCCCTTTATTTTCTTTGCTAGTTTAGGTCCTATCAGCGGCAGATTCATCAAATCTTCAATTTTTGCGTGTTTTATGTCTTCTATGGTTTTGTATCCAGCGTTGTGGAGAATGCGTCCGCGGACTCTGCCAACGCCTTCAAGTTTAACTATTGGCAAAAGTTCTTTTTTTACGCCTTTTTCCACTCTTTCCATGAGCTCTAAGGTTAAGGGCTGTACTTCTTTATTGCCAAAAAGCACTGCCAACTCGTTTGTTGCGTATAGTAGCCACTTGGCGTTTTCTATGGTTCTGTAGAGGTCGCCTGGCTGAACATGGAAACGTTCTATGATTTCGTCTTCGCTTGTCTCTTCAATCCATGCTTTAAGCGTCATGGCTGTTTTGACTTCGCCTAGAAATGCTTCATAGTTTATGCGGTCTTCCCACTCGTTTGGCACTGGCACTAGGAGTTCCTCTCTGTGCTCTTCTAGAAACACCGCAATTTTGTCTAGTTCACTTGTGTAGGGGCGTAACATGGGGCGCATGTCGGGTGTGTGGGCAATCATGTGGAGAAGACTTAAATCTGTTAGGAACATGGGTTTTTGCCTTAATGCGTCGCGGATGACCACTGCTGAAACAGGGTCTATGTAAAGTTCGCTTACCCGCTTTCCAAACCTTGTGGCGTAAATGTTTTCGCCGCTGACATCAATCATTTCTTCGTCGTAAAGGTACTTGAGGATTCTTGCTATGATGTTTTTTATGGCGCCAACATCGTATTGGAAGGCGTAAAAGGTTTTGCCGAAGAAATCGTATATGCCATATTCGGTGTGGGCGTAGTCTGCTGCTATGGTTGCAAGCACGTGGGATCTTAAAATTCTTTCCACGGCGAGTCTAGACCAGATTCGCTCGGGCTTTGCGAGAACATAACTTTCCATGAGGTAGTCGGCTTCATCAGCGGTTTTAGCGATGAGGATTGCCTCTCCAATTTTGTCGTATTTCGGTCTTCCAGCGCGTCCCGACATTTGCTTGTATTCTAACACGCTTATGGGGTAATAGCCATATCCAGGCTCATATCGCCTATAATCCTGTATAATAACTGTTCTTGCAGGTAGGTTCACGCCGAAAGCCAGTGTAGGCGTGGCTGTCAAAACCTTGATTTTTCCCTCTCTAAAGGAATCTTCTATTATTTTTCGATGTGCTCCGCCTAAGCCCGCATGGTGGAACGCCACTCCGCATTTGACAAGTTCTGCCAACAGTTCGCTGATGCTTGTTTTTTCACCTGCCGCCAAGATTCTTTCTGCTTCACGTTCTAAGGCACGCTTCACCGGTTTTGATAGGGCTTGTTCAATTTTTGCTGCAGCCTTTTTTGCGGTTGTAACCGCGTTTTTCCTGGTAGATGCGAATATGAGTGCTTGCCCGCCGGTTTTAACCGTGTGTAAGGCTAGGTTTATGGCTGGATTTCGGGTTTCCTTCTCTATTTTTTTGGCGTCTCCATCTTTAAACTGGATTTCGTTTTGGAGGAGAATTCCCTCTTTCAAGAGTATTGGGCGCCACTCCGTTGTTATGTAGTCTGCTTTAAGCCAACCTCCGATTTCCTCAACATTGTTTATGGTTGCGCTTAAAGCCAAAATCTGGATGTCTGGATTTGTCTGCATGAGCCTTGCCAAAACCACTTCAAGGGTTGGGCCTCGCTCCGCCTCATTCAGCAAGTGCACTTCGTCGGCTATTACCAGCGAAATTTCATCCATCCATTTGGCTTTATGCCTCAAAAGGGAATCCATTTTCTCGTTTGTAGCAATAATAATGTCGTAGCGTTCAAGCCACGGGTCAGAACTGTCATAATCGCCAGTGGATATGCCTACACTTATCCGTTTCCCATTAGGCTTTGTTATAGCCGAATATTTTTTAAACTCCTCGTATTTCTCGCTGGCTAAAGCCCTTAAAGGAGTTAAATAAACCACTTTTCCCTCTCTTTCTAAAACATGTTTAAGGGCGCAAAGCTCAGCAACCAGGGTTTTGCCTGAAGCCGTGGGGCTAGCCAAAACAAGATTCTGCCCGTCAAGGGCTCCAGCTTTTACGGCTTCTTCCTGCGGTGGATAAAGCTCAATTATACCGTTTTTAATTAGCACTTCTTTAACGGATTCTGGAATTGGCAGTTCGGTTATCTTCACTTGAATACGCCTACGCGCTCTTTACTGCAAAATAAAAGTAACGCCAATTTAAAGCGTTATGCAAGGCTAAATCTTATAGGCTTTTAGGGCGGTGATGCGTTTTGCTTTTTTAGGCGTAGGCTTTGGTATGCAACGACGGCCAAGCTTATGAGCAAGCTTAGGATGTAGGGCGTGTTTGAGGAGAAGTATTCTGATGCGAGGCCGCCTGCAGATGAGCCTAGGAAGTTTCCTACCCCTATGAGGCTTTCGAATAGGCCAGCGGCATAACCCGTCGCGTGGCTTCTGTTTTTGAGGATATGCGCTATTGAGGCGGCGTAGAGGATTCCCATTCCTAAGCCGAATATGGAGAAAGCTAAAGCGAAAAATAATGCTGTGGAGCTGGCTGCTGTCAAGGCCGAAGCGAGTGCAAGAGCTAACGCTCCAACTAGAAACATACGGGTTTTTCCTATTTTTGCCTCCATTTTGTAGGCTTGGGTGAAGGCTGCCAGTCTAAAAAGCCCATTTGCGAATATTATTAGTCCAATTTCGTAGGCTGGCATGTTTAGGTTTGTGGCTTGGGCTGGAAATAGGTTGTATATTATCCCTGCTATGAAAGAGAATAATATGATGGAGACCACTGCTGGGGCGATTGGTTCTGCGCTGTTCTTCTGGTTATGCGTCTCTTGTTTTGGTTTTTGCAAGTTTTTCCGCTGTTCTTTGATGGCCATAGCTGCGAGTAAAGCCAAAACAAAGGAAACTGCTAAGGACAAGAAGAAAGGCGCCTTTATTCCCGAGAGGCTGATTAGCGAGCCGCCTATTATGGGGCCTATTATGGTGGCGGAGCCCCATGAAAGGTTAAACTTTTTTAGGTTCTGTTCCAGTTTTTTTCCGCTGAATTCTGTTATCAGCGCTTCGGTTGAAGGCCAAAATATGGCTACAGCAACCCATTCTAGGGCTTTCACTGGAATAAGCATAGTGGTGTTTTCAGTCAAAATGTAAAAACCGCAAGATAAACTGTATAAAATCATGGCTGTTAAAACGAAGATTTTTCTTCTTATTTTATCTGAAAGCATTCCTGCGGCGAGAGGCATAAACGAGTATGTTAATCCCCCAGTGGCTCCTATAACGCCAACAAGCAGCGGCGAAGCACCTAGACTTGCAGCGTAAATGGGCACGGTTAATCCAACAACTCCTGTAAGCATTTGCATAAAGAAAACCGAAGCAAACAGAAACCTCAAAGAGCCAACCAAAGCTTTGCTATTTACCGCATTTTCCATAATTCCCACTTGAAAAGAACACTAAGTATAAAATATTATCAGTATAAACTCGAAAAAGAAACATACAAGATAAACCGGAAGCAGTTTCAAGGTCAAAAAACGTTCAGACAAATAACCGACGGTCTAATGATTAACACTAGCAGCGGATGTAAACAAAATTTAAAAGCCATATTCGATAACAATCCTTCTTATGAGAACAAGTACTTGGTTATTTTTGCTAGTAGCTTCTTTAATTTTAATCGTGGGCATATGCTTCATCGCAATAATCTACATTAACCTCTCAACGCCACAAGTACTTATAACCTACCACGGTGAAAACACCGTTCCCGAAGGTCTAGTAGGCTTTCCAGATACGAGTTATCCGTTCTTCTATTCTTGGAACATAACACTGATAAACATAAACCCTTTAAGCGGCATGGGCGTTCCCGCTGAACGTGCTCTTCAACCTCTGGTATCAAAATATCCGCAGCTTGTAACCATGAACATAACAATCCCAGGTCAAGGAATCTCAAACACTCTAACCCTGCGCTTTGACGTAACAGGTCTTAGCGGGGATATGAAAAAACAATGCTTTGTGTTATATGCAAAAAGCCAACTGAACAGCGACCAAATAAACAGTCTTACAGAAGACTTGGAAACGTATTTAACGCCCGCCCTCCTTGAATGGTATTCTTAGTTTAGGTTACACATATGACAGTAACGCCCTTACGTTGCCAAATTCCTTTTCTATAAGCTAAGGTTATTATTATTGAATTAGAGGACTTGAAAGGGTATGGTTGAAAACGTTAGAGAACTCCTCAAAGCCCACGAGGGCATAAGACATGAAGTTTATCTGGATGTTGAAAACTCAAGCATTGTTCCAAAAGAAATCGTGGAGGCTATGCTGCCATACTTTAACCAGCGCGCGTACGGTAATCCCACTTTGACGCATAAGCCCGGATGGGAAGCCTTCGAAGCCATAATGGAGTCTGCCCAAAAAATAGCACGTTTTCTAGGCTGCAAAAACCTGGAAGAAGTCAACTTTACGCCTGGCGAAACAGAAGCCAACAACTTGGCACTGTTGGGCACAAGCCTAAAAATAAGGGGTAAAGGCAAAAAAATTGTTATATCTGCCGTTGAGCCCCTAAGCGTGTTGCATGTGGCTGAAATGCTCACAAAATACGGGTTTTCAGTAACCAAAATTCCCGTGGATAGCGAAGGCTTCATAAACTTGGAAAAACTTGACGAAGCCGTAGACAAAGAAACAGCATTAGTAAGCATATCTACTGTTAATCACGAAATAGGCACTGTTCAACCAGTCAAAGAGATTGTGGACATTGTAAAAAGTAAAAACCCCGCCGCCATATTCCACACAGACGCCTCAGACGCCTATGGAAAAATCCCCTTCAACGTCCAAAAATTAAACGTGGACATAGCCACCATAAGCAGTTACAAAATTTTAGGACCCCGCGGAATAGGCGCCCTATACACAAAGGAAGGCACAAGCATAGAACGTATCCTGGAAGGTCAAATTGGAACCCAAAAACTCTGGCCAGGAGTTGAAAACACTCCGCTAATTGTGGGATTTGCAAAGGCCTCGGAACTTGCGTTCCAAAACTTCGAAGAAAACGTAAACCGCATGAAAACGCTTAGAGATAAACTTATAGAAGGCATATTCACAAAAATCTCAGACGTACACTTGAACGGGCCTAAAGGCGAAAAACGGGCGCCCGACAACGCAAACATAAGCTTCCTTAGATGCGAGGGCGAAGCCCTAACCATAGAACTAAGCCTAAACGGCGTATATGTTTCAAGCGGAAGCGCTTGCACTAGAAGACTGCTCCAGCCAAGCCACGTTCTAGTTGCCATTGGCAGAAAATTTGAAGCGGCTCACGGCAGCATCCTCATGAAAGTAACCCGTTACCATAAGGTTGAAGACATAGAATACGTTTTAGAAGTTCTGCCTAAAGCTGTTGAAAGGCTTAGGGGAATAACAGGCTCCACGGGAGTTGAGTAGAATGTCGCGTGTACCATTACCATACAGCCAAAAAATTCTCGACCTTTTCAGAAACCCCAAAAACCTTGGAAAAATGGAAGACGCCACAGTTTCCGCAGTAGCTGGAAACCCTGCATGCGGAGACATGATAACCTTCTACCTAAAAATCAACGACCAAGACGTTATAGAAAAGGCTTCTTTTGAGAGCTACGGATGCGCCGCAAACATAGCCACCTCAAGCATAGTCACAGAAAAAATTAAGGGAATGAAAATTGAAGACGCCTGGAAAATCACGTGGAAAAGCATCGCCGAAGAAGTTGGCGGTCTTCCAGCTGTCAAATTTCACTGTGGCATTTTGGCTGTAGGTGCCCTAAGAAGAGCCATAAGGGCATATTACAAAAACGAGCAAATCTCGCCAGAGTGGCTGCCGTCGGAACCAACCTTTGAAGAAAAGCAAGCCCTTGAAGAGGAAGAACTGGCGAGAATACTTTCAAAGAAGATGAAAATGGCAGAGGAAACATAATGTTTGATCCATACAAAATCAGGGAAGACTTCCCAATTTTGAGGCAGAAAATAAACAATCATCCACTAATCTATTTCGACAATGCAGCAACAACCCAAAAACCAAAACAGGTCATCGAAGCCATAAAAGAGTTCTATGAAACGCATAACGCAAACGTCCACAGAGCAGTGCATACGCTTTCCCTTGAAGCTACAGACCTTTACGAAAGCGCCCATGACGAAGTCGCCAAATTCATCAATGCAAAAAGCATTGAAGAAATAATTTTTCTCAGAGGCACGACAGAAGCCATAAACCTTATCGCCTATTCATGGGGACTTAGAAACCTAAACCGCGAAGATGAAGTTTTATTAACGCTTATGGAACACCACAGCAACATTGTCCCGTGGGAAATCCTTTCAAAAATAAAGGGGTTCCAAGTTAAATATGTAGATGTAGATGCTGACGGCACCCTAAACTATGAAGCTTTAGAAAAGACAATATCCAAGAAAACCAAAATTGTCTCAATAACCCATGTATCAAACGTCACCGGAGCCATAAACAACGTTAAAAGGGTTATAAAAACCGCGCATGAACATGACGCATTAGTGCTTGTGGACGGCGCCCAATCCGTTCCTCATATACCCGTAGACGTTAAGGACTTAGATGCCGATTTTCTTGCTTTTTCTGGACACAAAATGCTTGCGCCCACGGGTATAGGCGTTCTATATGGTAAACGGGAACTCTTGGAGAAAATGGAACCCTTTCACGGAGGCGGTGAAATGATCCGCGAAGTATCCTTCGATCTTAGGGCAAGGCGGTGTTTAATATCCTGGAACGATCTTCCATGGAAGTTTGAGGCTGGCACGCCTAACATAAGCGGCGGCATAGGCTTAATGGCTGCTGTAAAGTATTTGAGGGCGTTAGGAATGGAAAATGTGCAAGCTCATGAGTGTGCCTTAACAGAATATGCCCTTAAACGCATGCAGGAATGCGAAAAAGTCAAGGTTTACGGTCCCAAAGACGCTTCAGCCAGATGTGGAATAATGCCCTTCACCATTGAAGGTTTTAACTCCCATGATGTTGCCTTGTTTCTGGACAGTTACGGAATAATGATTAGGAGCGGTTTCCACTGTGCCCAACCCCTCCATGAAAAATTAGGGTTATCCTCTTCAGCTAGGGCAAGCTTCTACATATACAACACAAAGGAGGAAATTGACCAGTTTATTGAAGCTTTAAAGGAGATTGAACAGTACTTATGAGCGTAAATGTGGAAGACTACATTGCTAGAATCGAGGAGGCGTGCGGCGCGGAAAAAGATTTCATCGTCTTATTCAAGTATGACAAGAAAGATGAAGTAATAGCTAAAATATTGAAGAAGGCCGAAATGGGAAAAAGTGTTGCTGGAATCATTTTCGATTTAACCTTCAAAGGTTTTTCCCTCCGCCTTTATGGAACTGGAAAAGCAATTTTTAAGAAAATAAAGGATAAAGAGGAACTGCATAGGGTTTTGGCTGATCTTTTGTTATAATTTTAGGATTTTAGGGTTTATTCAGCGTATTGAATCGTGAGAAGTAATATTTAAATCAAATGCTCCAAATAACATTAACAGAAACAAGAGGGAACACGCTTGTCACAAAACAAGCAGAAACTAGCAGAAAAACCAATGGCTACAGTTGCCGTCGGCTTTGGACACCAAGGCGGAAAAAGGAAAACTGGTGAAGCTGTATATGTTACAGAGGAGCAAACGCGAACAGAAATAAAGGATACTAGAATATCCGTGTCAATAACCAAAACAGCCACTCTGGACTCCTACTCAAATGCAGAACTTAGGAAAAAATACCGCATAGACAAATATGACCTTCACCAAGGATACGTTTTCCCAGAATCTGTGCGTTCCCTCATACCCCACAACACTCCAGAATATGTGGACAAGGGTTTTAACTATGTTGAAAGAATAGTGCGCGCCCTATACTACTTCAAACAGTGCGCCTTAATCGGCCCAAGCGGAACTGGAAAAACCCATATAGTCTATCTAATAGCTGAACTCTGCGGACTGCCCATATGGGAAATAAACTGCGGCTTACAGACATCAGCATACGACCTTTTCGGAAGATACATTGGCCTCGGGAAGGAAAACTGGATCGACGGACAAATAGTGATGTGGTGCAGAAACGGAGGCATCCTCTATTTAGACGAAGCAAACATGATGAAACAAGACATAGCCTCTAGACTTAACCCAGTTTTAGACACTAGAGGACACATAGTTTTAACGGAAAAGGACAACGAAATAGTGCATAGACATCCCTATGGATACCTAATAATTTCAATGAACCCCTTTTCAGCCGAATTCGTTGGAACAAAACCATTAAACGCAGCCCTTAGAAGACGCATGTCCGTTTGGATAAACTTCGACTACTTAAGCGTAGGCGACAAAATATCCCCTGACGAAGTAGAATTAATCGCCAAGAGAAGCGGCATAGACAAAAAAACAGCAGAAAAAATAGTTCGCACTGGAGCCGAACTGCGAAGACAATATAAAAACGGCGACCTCCCATATGGGCCTTCACCAGGGGATTTGATTAATTGGGCGACATTGATTGCCGACGGGTGCACACCCATCGAAGCGGCAGTGGAGACAATTGTTGGAACTACAAGTGACGATGTGGAAATTCAAGCAGCAGTAAAGCGGATAGTTGAGTCTGTTTTCAGCTCACCTTAAACGAAGAAAATGGGTTAAATCTTGAATTTTTTTGATTTTGCCTGGTCAACAGCATTTCAAGTTACAAAGAAATCCTACAATGAACTCAAAATCCTATTTCACGATGACTTAAGATACCCTTATCTTGGAAGGGATGAAAGGGGGTATGTTCTTCACCTAATTAAGCCGAAAAGATTGAATGATAAGTATGTAATTTTTCAAGGATTGAAATTTAACCTGCAAAACCAAACTCATAAGAAAATCATGTGGTATTTGTTTAAATCTTCAGTTTACCACCTAAGCTTGCACTCTCTATTATCTGATTTTTCAGTCTATTTAAAATGGGCGCGTAGGAAACAGCTTAATCTATCCACTTTTACAGTCAGCCTAGTTGAAGACGCCATACTTACCAAGCATTTAAAACAGTCTTTTAAATGGATGATTCCAGAAATAGCCTACGCTAACGTAATCTCTTTTCTCCGAATGAAAAACGCCGAAAAACTTCCAAATGATGTTTCACGAGTTATGGCCTTGACACTACTAAATTATAATGTTGGAAAAGTTAAAGGGAAGCTGAAGAACGACGCCCTTACAGATGTTGAAGCTATAACGTCTATGCTGCAAAAAATCGAAGAAAACCCAACAGCCGACGACAAAATAGATTACGCCAATAAAATATACGATGCCTTATCAGCATACGGTCAAACTTTTGAAGTTCCATCACTTTTATATGCAGAAAGCCATGGGACAAATGACCTATTCTACGAAGGACAAATACCAGAAGAAAAAGAAATTCAAGGTCTTCTAGCTGAAACGCTTCAAAAAATTGAACCTGAATTTAAAGATGAGCAAAAACTAAAAAGCGCTCTGCATACCTTAGAAGGAAATGATGCAAATCAAGCTTTAATTGCATGGCAAGAACGCGAAAACTCACAACTCAAAATTCTAAAAGGGTACATGGAAACGGGAAAAGACACACAGTTTGACGATTTCACCTTTCCCAAAGAGGATTATGCTGAATTTCAAAGGAAAAGGGAACTCCTAAGCAGTCCCATCAGGCGAATAATGCATCAGTTAAGGCTTTTAAAGAACGTCAGCGGCGAAGACTTCAAACAAGAAAGCGGATTCGTCGACCTGCAAGAGGCAATACAAGTTATTGCAAGCAAAAGCCAGCGAACCGACATTTTTGTACGCGAAGAACTTCAAACCAGAGAAGACACATGGTCTATACTTATAGACGCAAGCCACAGCCTAAACATGTTCAAATGCGAAGTCCGAGGCATAGCCCTATGCCTAGCTGAAGTTGCCAAAACGCTAATCCTCAACCAAAATTCATGGGGAATGTATGCCTTCAACAACAAATTCTACATCATAAAAGACTTCTCAGAAAGATATGACGCCCATGTGAGGGCAAGAATAGGCGGCCTAACCCACGGAGGCTTCACATACTTACCCGACGCCGTTTTGCTTGCAGCTAAAGCCTTAACTGGACGCTTGGAAGAAGCCAGATTTTTAGTTATTGTTTCAGACTTTTTCCCAGCTGGATATGAGGGAGCTGAAGAAAAATTGAAGGAGAGCATTAAGAAAATTGAGCGAATGGGCATAGGCATAATAGGTATAGGTGTTAACAGCACCGCTGTTAGGCGCTATATCCGAACGAACTGTGTCGTTGAGAACCCCTTCGATCTTATGAAAAAGTTCACCAAAGCCTTCATAGAGTACAGCACAAGTTAGTCGCGGCGTATGACAAAAGCGTCAAATCTGCTTTATTACAGAAAAATCCGCCGCAAACTTGAACTTTTCCTCAGTTTCTAAGCCCTTCTTAAGCCTAAAAGCCACCTTTTCAGGGATTCCATCCCGTATATATGTTATGTAAACCACGTTTTTTCCGAAACCATAGCGTTCCAGCTCTGTTAAAGCGTTTTTAATTTTCTCCAACTTGTCTATTTTGTTTTTCAGCTCCTCAACAGCCTCAAAAAGTATTTCTACCTCTCCAAAATCGTCAGCGCAAAGCATCAAATCCTTAAATTCAACCCATTCCGTTGAAGCGGTGGGCTTCTCCTCTTTTTTCCCACCCTTTCTGCCACCGGACTTCAAAACTTTTTGCAATTCAGAAGCCTTTCTAGCCCACTCTTGATTCTTGGAGGACTCCGGGCTCCTCAAAAGAGTGCCTAACCACTGGCTATAATCTTCTAACAGCGTCTTATACTGATTTATCTCTTCCTCTACTATTTCCCTAATCTCCCTGATGGAATAAAATGTTCTGATCTCCGTAAGAGGACCATCCAATCTCTTCACCGACCAGCCTTTTAGCCTTCTTGGCTTTCAGTTTTCAGCGAATCTTCAACAACATCCATAGATTCTTTTTCAACTTCAACGTCTTCCACGCCGCCAACTATAGCCTTTACAACATTTTTCAGCTCTTTCTTTATCCTTCCAAAGAAACTGACTCTGGCGCTTATTTTCTTCCTGTATAACATTATGACTTTGGCTAGTTCAGGCATTATAACCAGCAAAGTAGCCATGACAATTTCCGGAGGGTACTCAGCCAAAAATGCGGAGTGTACTTCACCCTTTTCATAGACCAGTATTAAGTGACATTCTTCATTCAAAATGACTCTCTTCACTTTGGCTTTTATGGGCATATCTTTTAAAGGAATGTTAAAGGAAACATTGAGCTTTTTCAAAACCTGTTTTAGAGAGTTGCAAAGCTCTTTAATCAGCTTGTCTTCTTCCATCAAAAACTCGCTTAACTGCAAAGTCTCCTCGCTTATAATTTTCAAAAGTTCCTGCAATTTCTGTTCAAACTCAACTTTATGCTTTTCTATCTCTTCAACGTCTAGAACTTCTTCGCCGCCTTCGGAAAACTGTAATGGATGGAAAAAGTATGCTTCTTCAACAGTCTCTTCGCGGCTTTCCTCTTTCTCAGTGTTTTCATCAATTTCTGCATCTTTACTTTCCATGAAGCAAACACCCAAATATTGCAGATAACCCAACTGTTAATCAGAGATGTTTGAAGAAGATAATAGAGTTAGTATGTGGCGAACTGTTACGCACTAAACCTTCATTGCATTACAACAAGGTTTATGAGGTTTGCAAATGTATTCCAGATTCATATTTTGAATTCAGAAGTATAAAATATGGCGTATACAGAATCGGTTTCTGAACTTGAATAAGGAGTAGGCGAATAAGGGGTTTAAATGGAATTATCTGTTGAAAAGCCTGAAGGCATAGTGAAACTTTACGATGAGAACAGTGGATTATGGAGGTTTGTAAAGGCTGATAAGGGATCAGTTAAATCTGTAGAGGTTATTGAGAGGGCGCTTCGCGGTCTTGGGCTTTCTAAGAATGAAGTGAAAGTCTATGTTTACCTTGCAAGAACTGGAGAGCATAAGGCAAGCGACATTTCTGAAGCCTTGTCCCTTCACAGAACTGAAACCTACCGAATTCTGCGGGATTTAGAAAAAAGGGGGTTAATCTCGTCTGTTTTTGAAAAGCCCTTAAAGTTTATAGCCATATCTTTTGATAAGGCTTTAGATATACTTATAGAAACCAAGAGAATGAAGTTAAATCTTCTTGAGAAGAAAAGAGAAAGTTTAGTTAACCTTTGGCTGTCTCTTCCAAGACCTGAAGTTGAGCTTGAGAGAAAAGAGGTCTTCCAAATATTGGAGGGCGAAGAGCAAATAAGCTTAAAGGCGGATGAGATACTGAGCAAGGCTGAGAGAGAACTACTGGTTTTTATTTCAGAATATGACATTGCAAACTTTTATCATTCTGGGTTTTTGGACAAACTGGAAAAGACATCTAAAAAGGGTGTAAACGTTCAGCTCCTCACCAACTATTCTCCTAAGACATGTTTTTTCATTGAAAAGACTAAGTTGAAGCGAAGTAAATATTCGCGTTTAAATGCTGAGGAAGTGCCGACTTTTATATTGGCGGATAATGAGCATCTGCTTTTGCTGATTAGAAAAGAGAATGGGAAGAAGAAGGTTGCAGCTCTGTGGACGAACTACGATGCTTTCATAAAAGCCCTAAAAACGCTTTTTAATGAGCTTTGGAACAACGATGCTTAGGCTGTTGCCCCTTTTAACTTTATTTTTATTTCTTGCCAAACTGAATGGGCTAATGTTCTTGCTTCTTTGTCTATTGCCATGAGCAGTGCCAAATATATTATTCCACCTAAGGCTGTTACGCTTAAGGTGGCGTATATTCTGGTTGGATGGGGGATTGTGTAGATTACGGCTGCCATTACCGCTGAGGCGAAAAGGTATTTTGCAATGTTTTTCCATGGGATTTTTATTTCTGTCATTTTGCAGACCATGGCGTATAGTATGAGGAACATGGCGAAGCGTGCTGTTGAGTTTATGATGGCTACTGCAAGTGCGGATGGCACTGGCTGGTTTTGCGTATAGGTTGTTAAAACGTAGAAGGTTGTGGGTAGGGTTATTGCTGAGTGGATGTATGTTAGGGA
>JBNASL010000019.1:0-19460 GCA_049717905.1 Candidatus Bathyarchaeales archaeon
TAGCTTCCATTGCTTTGGCGGGGTATCTATATCGTTACGTGACAAGTCAGGAAAGCGGTACAGAGAGAATGCGTGAAATTGCAGGCGCCATAAAAGAGGGCGCAAAGGCTTACTTAAGAAGACAGAATCTAACATTGGCTGTCTTTGTCGTTGTAATGGCGGCAGTTCTCGGAGTGCTTTTCGCCTTTCTTAGAAGTGTTCCCCACGGCATAAGCATTGCAGTAGCCTACGTCTTTGGTTCCATGTGCTCGACAGTGGCTGCCTACGTGGGGATGATGGCTGCTGTTGAAGCAAACGTTAGAACGGCCAACGCAGCAAAACAAGGCCTAAAGAAGGCTTTTCCAGTAGCCTTTTACGGCGGAGCGGTTATGGGCTTATCCATTGTGGGTATAGCTTTACTAGGTATAAGTTTGCTCTACTACATTTACAATGTTGTTCTAGGATGGAGTTCTGTTGACGCATCTAACATTGTGCTAGGCTTCAGCTTTGGAGCCAGTGCCTTGGCGCTTTTCGCAAAAGCCGGAGGGGGGATCTATACAAAAACGGCTGACATAAGCGCTGATCTTGTTGGAAAAGTTGAGTTGGGGATTCCCGAGGATGATCCGCGAAATCCTGCAGTGATAGCAGATAATGTGGGAGACAATGTGGGCGATGTCGCTGGAATGGGAGCTGACCTCGTAGACTCTTATATTGCAAGCATTGTAGCCACCATGATTATTGGTGCAGAAATAGGCGAATCCGCTTTGATAGCCTTGCCCATGATAATAGCGGCCATGGGACTTTTCGCTTCAATAATAGGCGCCCTAGTTGTTAAACAAAGCATAAAGGGTAATCCCGGTGCAGCACTTAACAGAGGATCATTTTCCACATGGATCATTTTTGCTGTTTTCCTCTTCGTCGCCGCCTACTTTTCAGGATTAGAGGGGAACAAGTGGCTTGGGGTTCTTTTACCCACAGTTGCAGGGTTAGTTGCAGGAGTAATTATCGGCATCACCTCTGACTATTTCACATCTATAGATAGGGGTCCAGCGCAGAAAGTAGCTGAGGCTTCGACAACCGGCGCTGCCATAAACATACTGACTGGCTTTTCCTATGGAATAGTTAGCATAGTTCCGCCTGTAATTGGTATTTGTGCTGCCACTTTAGCTGCTTGGTATCTCGCTGAAGCTTTTGGTGTAAATCCCTTTTACGGAATTGCCATATCTGCGGTAGGAATGCTTGCAACAGTTGGCATGACCATATCAGCGGATGCTTATGGGCCGGTATCTGACAATGCAAAAGGCATAGCTGAACAGTCAGGTTTAGGTGAAGAAGTTATCGAGGTTGCGGATAAGCTGGATGCTGCAGGCAACACCACGAAAGCTATAACTAAAGGCTTCGCCATAGGCGCCGCGGCACTAACTGTTCTTGCGCTTTTTGCAGCCTACGCTCGCGTTGTCGACATCGAAATTTTGGATTTGATGACACCCGAAGTTATTGCAGGAGTGTTTCTCGGCGGCATGATGCCTCCTCTGCTTTCCGCATTGCTTATATTGGCTGTTGGGAGAAATGCCGAAAGAATGGTTGAAGAAGTGAGACGCCAGTTCAAAGAAATCCCAGGATTAATGGAGGGAAAAGCGAAGCCAGACTACGCTAGATGCGTAGACATTGCAACAAAGGGCGCCATTAAAGAGCTTATTCTGCCATGCTCCCTAGCAATAATAGTTCCAGTTTTGACCATGATATTCTTGGGTAAAGAAGCACTAGCGGGGTTCTTGGCTGGAAGCATTGTTACAGGCATAATCTTTGCTTTGTTCATGGCGAATTCTGGCGGCCTCTGGGACAACGCCAAAAAATACATTGAAGCCGGGGCTCATGGAGGCAAAGGTTCAGAAGCCCACAAGGCTGCGGTTACAGGCGACACTGTAGGCGATCCCTTTAAGGACACAGCAGGACCATCACTAAACACAATGATTACTGTGATGTCTCTAGTGGCTGAAGTGTTTGCTCCCTTGATAATCTTGTTAACCCTTTAACCATTCTCTATTTTTTGTTAACAATTCTGCATTATGCGCCATAGAGAATTTTATAAATGAGTTGTTATATGTGTGTTAATCTATAAATTGTGCTATGAGGAGCTGGGAATGGCAAAGCCTTGGCATGCACTGGGAACAGATGAAGTTTTACAAGAACTAAATGTTAGCCGTGAAGGCTTATCGTCGCAGGAAGCCCGTGAAAGACTTGCGAAATACGGGTATAACGAGATTAAGAAGGTGAAACGTAGAACTGCTCTTCACATGTTTTTAGACGAGTTTAAGGACATATTTATCTTGTTGCTTATTGCTGCAACCATTTTTTCAGCGGTTATAGGCTATTGGGAGATGATGCATGGCGGAGAATTCATGGAAGCCTATGCAGACACTATCACAATAGGCGCTATAGTTGTTTTGTGTGCAGTTACAGGTTTTGTTCAAGAATATAGGGCGGAAAAAGCCATAGAAGCATTGAAAAAATTGGCTGCTCCCAAAGCACGTGTGATCCGCGATGGCAAAGAAGTAATTATCACTGCCAGTGAGGTTGTTCCAGGCGACATCCTTGCCCTAGAAGAAGGCGACCATGTTCCCGCCGATGCACGCCTAATAGAGGTTGTTGAGCTTAAAGCTAACGAGGCTGTTTTAACTGGTGAATCTACGCCAGTTAATAAAGAGTTAACCGTCTTAGCTGAGGACACTCCAATTTCTGAAAGGCGGAACATGGTTTTCTCCGCAACCCACATAGTTTACGGCAGAGGGAAAGCCGTTGTAACCGCCACTGGTATGAACACCGAGTTCGGGAAAATAGCTGAAATGGTTCAAACAGCAGAGGAAGAAGAAACCCCTCTTCAGAAGAAGTTGGACAGGTTTGCGAGCAAAATAGCCAAAGTTGTAATAGCTGTTTGTGTTTTGATATTTGCGCTTGAAGCCTTTGAAGTAATTATGCAAATGCATTTTGAAATAGAAGGCTTTATTCAAGCCTTTATGTCATCCATAGCCTTGGCAATCTCAGCTGTCCCAGAAGGGCTTCCCGCAATAGTTACAATAGCCTTAGCACTTGGGGCAAGAGAATTCGCAAAACGCAACGCTATCGTGCGAAGATTATCATCGGCAGAAAGCTTGGGCGCGGTAACCGTAATCTGCTCCGACAAAACAGGAACCATAACTAAAGGGGAAATGACTGTCCGCCAAGTTTACGCCGACGGAAAACTCGTTGAAGTTACAGGCGTAGGCTACGAACCGAAAGGAGAATTTCGACAAGGCGAAGACGCTGTAAAACTTGAAGGAGACCTTAAACTCCTACTCCAAATAGGCGCCTTATGCAATAACGCAAGCCTAAGAAGAAACGATCAAAACAACATGTGGGAAATTTTTGGAGACCCAACTGAAGGCGCACTTATTGTGGCTGCTGCCAAGGCTGAACTTGAAAAAGAAGCTTTAGAAAAAACTTACCCACGCGTAGGTGAGATTCCATTCACATCTGAAAGAAAACGTATGACTACGATCCACAAAACTCCAGAAGGTGAAATCCACGCCTACATGAAGGGAGCACCCGAAACAGTGTTGGAAAGGTGCACTCATATTATTGAGGGCGGCCGAGAAAAGAAGCTAACAGATGAAAAAAGGAAGAAGATTCTCGAGGTCAATGAACAACTGGCTGGGAACGCCCTGCGCGTTTTAGCCATGGCATACAAAAGACTGCCAGCAACCGTGACTAAATACGACGAAAAAACAGCTGAAACCGGAATGATCTTTGTCGGGTTGGAGGGTATGATAGACCCGCCAAGAGAAGAGGCAATAGAAGCTAACAAGCTCTGCCAAAAAGCAGGAATAAAAACTGTCATGATAACAGGCGATCATAAACTCACAGCCATCGCAGTGGCAAAAGACGTTGGAATCTTCAAAGAAGGAGACATGGTTTTAACAGGCGCCGAAATGGACAAGCTAAGCGATAAGGAATTTGAGGAAATTGTTGAGAAAGTAACGGTTTATGCAAGAGTTTCGCCAGAGCATAAACTGAAAATTGTTAATGCTTTGAAGAAGAAAGGTCACATAGTGGCAATGACTGGCGACGGTGTTAATGATGCGCCGGCTGTGAAGGCAGCCGACATCGGCGTTGCCATGGGCATAAGTGGAACAGACGTCACAAGAGAAGCCTCAGATCTTGTTTTAACCGATGACAACTTCGCAACAATAGTTAAGGCTGTTGAACAAGGAAGAGTGATATACGACAACATAAGGAAATATGCGCGGTTCTTGTTGGCTTGCAACTTTGACGAACTGCTGGTTATAGGAACCTTTGCCATTCTGGGCGGAATATTTGGAGCAGAACTGTTTCCGCTTCCGCTTCTGCCAGCAATGATACTTTGGATAAACTTGGTGACAGACGGCGCACCAGCAGTGGCGCTAGCGACAGATCCTCCGGATGTAGATGTTATGGAAAGGGCTCCTCGCAAACCTGAAGAAGGAATAATGCATGGAATGGGAGCATTTATCATAACATCATTTATACTGCAAGCAACCGGAACATTTCTTGTTTTCTGTCTAGAATACTACGTCTGGCCTTCACATGGCTTTGGGGCTCCCGAAACATACAGAGAGGCTACCACAACTGCCTTCGTGCAAGCAGCCATGTTTGAGCTCTTCGTTGTTTGGAACTGCCGCTCAGAAAAGCAAAGCGTTTGGAGAATGGGCAAAAAAGCCTTCCAAAACAAGTTCTTCGTCATAGCAGACTTAGCCTCCATAGCCCTAACCCTTGGAATAACCTATATTCCAATAACGCAACAACTGTTCCACTTAACGGCTTTAAGCTTAACAGACCTCGCATATGTTATAGGTGTAGCCAGCTGGGGACTCTTCCTCTTTCCAGAAATTCTAATGGGCAGAAAAGTCTGGAAATGGCATTAACTCTCATAAATACAAAAGGCTCTCTTTTAAAATAAATAAGCATTAGCAGTTACAGCTCGGACAATACGCTGAGCTTTTCGCTAGGTTCACCAATTTTCCAGTTTTTCTAACGCGAATGAATATTCGAAACGAACTAAAGCATTTAGGCGGTATATCTCGCACTAGCCGAAATAATAAACGAAATTCACGGAAGAACGGTTTTACCTACATAAAACTCCATTTCTGCCATTTATACCCAAAAAGTATATAAATGAAAACTGGAATTCGCTCATTTCTAAAAATGGTGAAATATTATGGCTCAAAGCGTAGAGGCTTATAAAGAATTTTTTGAAGGTGACATAATTCCTCCAAGCTGGAGAGACAAGGTTTGGGAGAAAAACGAGTTCAAAAAGTTCCACAATAGCACTGTGGCAAGCAAGGAAGCCATGGAAAAATGGTGGGAAAAATGGGCTAACGAACTTTTCTGGTTCAAGAAGTGGGACAAAGTGTTGGATGATAGTAATCCTCCATTTTATAGATGGTTTGTAGGTGGAGAAACCAACTTAGCTTACTTGGCTACAGATTGGCAAATTGAAAAAGGCAGAAAAAACAAGTTGGCTTTGATATGGGAAGGAGAGCCATGGGATGAAGCATTAAAGCAGCCGAAGGAAGTTAAAAAGTTCACCTATTACGATTTATTCAGAGAATCCAACGTCATCAGCTACGCCCTAAAGGAAAAGTTAAAAGTCAAAAAAGGAGAAATTCTAACATTTTATTTGCCCATGATCCCTGAACTGCCCATTTACATGCTTGCCGTTCAGAGACTAGGCGCCGAACACAGCGTGGTTTTCAGTGGCTTCAGTGCCGAAGCCTTAGCAAGCAGAGTCTTAGATAGCGGTTCAAGAATAATAATTACTGCGGATGGGTTCTACAGAAGAGGTAAAGTGGTAAGCATAAAACCCATCGTAGACGAAGCCGTAAAAATATGCGAGAAAGAAGGATTGAAAATAGAAAGAGTTGTGGTTGTCAAAAGGGCTGGAAACGAGATACCTTGGAACGCAGAGAAAGACGTATGGCATCACGAGTTAATTGCAGATGTACCATCAAATGTGTATATCTCAGTTGAAAGAAAAAGGGAAGAAGACGCCTCCTTTATCCTTTACACGTCAGGCACAACAGGGACCCCCAAGGCGGTTCAGCACTCTGTAGGCGGCTATGCTGTCGGCTTATATGCTACCATGAAACTGCTATTCGATGCCCGCGACGACGACATAATGTGGTGCACAGCAGATGTAGGATGGATAACAGGCCACTCTTACGTTGTGTATGGCCCCCTTATAGCAGGAGTAACAACAGTGCTTTACGAAGGGTCGCCGGATTATCCGGAACCAGACAGATGGTGGAGCATTATAGAAAGATACGGAGTAACATTATTTTACACTGCGCCTACGGCCATCAGAATGCTGATGAGGTTCCCAGAAGAATACGTCAAAAAACATGACATGTCAACCTTAAGGATAGTTCACACTGTCGGTGAGCCCATAAACCCAGAAGCGTTTCTCTGGTACTTCAAAAACCTCGGTAAGGAAAATGTTGTTGCTTCAAGCGCCTGGTGGATGACGGAGACAGGGCACATACTAACCGGGCATTTCCCAGGTCTAGGGAAAATATTTCCCCTAAAACCTGGAACAAACGGTTACTCAATACCAGGAGTCAGGGTAGAAGTGGTCGACGACGATGGAAATCCCTGTCCCCCAGGAGTCAGGGGATACTTTGTTATAACCTCTCCTTGGCCTGGAATGCTTGAAACATTGTACAAAAACTCGCAAAGGTACATCGACGCATATTGGTCCAGGTTCAGAGGCAAAATGTATTTCTACACTGGAGATTTCGCCGTCAAAGACCAAGATGGATACATATGGGTTTTAGGAAGAGCTGACGACGTTATTAAGGTTGCAGGCCACAGAATAGGGACAGCTGAGGTTGAGTCAGCGCTTGCCAGACATCCAGCTGTAGCCGAAGCAGCGTGTGTTGGCAGAAGCGATCCCGTGAAAGGACAGGTGCCTGTAATCTTCACAGTTCTTAAGAAGGGATTTTCGCCTAGCCCAGAATTCGAAAACGAGTTAAAGAAATACCTCAGAAGCACCATTGGACCTGTGGTGGCGTCAGACGCGCTAATAACTTTTGTTGAGGCGGTTCCAAAGACTAGAAGCGGCAAGATTATGAGGAGACTATTGAGGGCTGTTGTTGAAGGGGCTACAACTGGAGACGTTACAACATTAGAAGACGGAGTGGCTGTTGAAGAAGCCAAGAAAGCTTATGAAACCATTAAATCAGCCATTGAAAGCAAAAAAGCCTAAATCTCGTCCTTTTTGCCCATTTATTATTAAATTTTGATTCTTGAAATATCTGCTTTGGTTTCGAAAAGTTTGCTTAACTTTTTGTGTCAGCTTGTAAATGTCATCGGCGTTTGGCTTTTTTGGACGACGACAAAGGCTGCTTAAATGTTGTTATTTTCTAAAGGACTTATCCATGGCGACAAAGTGGATGCTTAATTCTTGGAATACTACTTTAGATTCAAAAAGTTGGTTAAACCTTTTAACCATGAAATCCTCGGCTGTTAAGATTTGGCTAACTCACCCAATCTCTGCCGTGCCTGCTTGTTACTTCTCAACGTTACCATTACTGTTCTATTCAAGTTATGGGTATACTCTGGTTATCGTCCTGGGGAAGGGGATAGTTTCACGTATATGCTTAAGTTTGCATATCCACATGACGGTTCTCTCTATTCCCAATCCAAACCCTGAGTGGGGCACTGAACCATATCTTCTTAAATCCAGATACCACTCGTAAGCTTTTTTGGGCAAGCCAAACTCTTCTATTCGTTGTTCCAGCAGTTTCAAATCATGTATTCTTTGGCTTCCGCCTATTATTTCGCCATAGCCCTCGGGCGCCATCAAGTCGGCGCACAATACAACTTTTGGATCTTGGGGGTCTGGCTGCATGTAGAAGGCTTTAGCTTTAGCTGGATATCTGTGGATGAAAACTGGCTTTTCAAACTGAAGCGAGATAAACTTTTCATGGGGCGCTCCGAGGTCTTCTCCCCATTCAATTTTTTGTCCGGCTTTCTGCAACATTTCCACCGCTTCAGTGTAGGTTATTCTGTCGAACGGCGGCTCCACCTTCTTCAAAGGCGCTATTTCCCTTTTCAGCGTTTCCAATTCCCTTCCCCTCTTCTCTAAAACCGTTTTAACAATGTAGGTTACCATTTCTTCCTGAAGTTTAAGGTTGTCTTCGAAACCACAGAAAGCCATCTCAGGCTCAACCATCCAGAACTCAGTTAAGTGCCGCGGCGTCTTGGATTTCTCAGCTCTGAATGTTGGACCAAAACAGTAGACCTTTCCGAAAGCGGCTATTGTAGCCTCAACGTATAGCTGTCCGCTCTGTGTTAGAAAGGCTTTATCCCCGAAATATGGAACTTCAAAAAGGGTTGTGGTTCCCTCAACAGAGGAAGGCGTAAAAATCGGGGCATCTGTTAACACGAAGCCTTTTCCATCTAAAAAGTCTCTGCAGGCTTTTACCACTTCTGCTCTAATCCTCAGTATTGCGGTTTGTTTTGGGCTTCTTATCCACAACTGTCTAAAATTCATAAGGAAGTCTATGCCGTGCTCTTTTTTTGCTAGGGGGTATTCCCTCTCTGCCAGATGGACTACTTGCAAGTCCTTAACCCTTACTTCGTAGCCGCCTGGGGCTCTCTTATCCTCTCTAACCACACCCTTGATTATGATGGAGGATTCCTGTGTTAATTCCTCTGCTTCTTGAAACACTTTTTGGGCAACTTCATCTTTATGGATTGTAGCTTGAATTAACCCCGTTCCATCCCTTACAATTAGGAACTGTACTCCACCGCTTGAGCGTTTAGTCACCAACCAGCCTTTTATTTCAACTTCACTTCCATCAAGTTTTCCATCTAAAATGTCGCTCACACTCACCACTCAGAACCTCCTTCAAAGCCTCTATGAGAAACAAGTCTATAAATTTGGGCGAAATCATCTGGAATTTTAAGCAGAGTTAAAGCGTTCACCTTGCACTTTCGATACCCACATAACATACGCCTCTTCAATTTTAAATTTTTTGTTTATTGATAATGCGTGTTTATAAAAGCTGTTTCACAACTCTTAAATCCTTGACATTAAGCAATGTGTTTGATGGATAATGCTTAGCGAAAAAGAGAAACTTGGCGCTTTAAAAATTTCGGCATTCGCCATAGCAAGCGTCGTTGTTGTAGAAATGGTTTTAGGCTTAGTTGTGGGTAGTTTAGCAATTTTAAGCGATGGTGCACACGCATTACTTGATGCCTTAACGATGCTTGTGCTATTTTTAACCACAAAAGCTTCTTTTAAACCGCCTGATGAAGAGCACATGTATGGCCATGAGAAAATTGAGCCAATAGGCGGTTTAGTCGGTGGAATTGCCCTCGTTGGTATAGCCCTACTAATAATGTATGAAGCAATATTGAGAATTATACAAAACGCGTCTATCAATTTGAATTTAGAGTTTGTTGGTTTCGTTGCAATAGGCTACACATTGTGTATAGACTTCATTAGAATTGGCATTTTCAGAAAAGCAACTAAAAGCGAGAGCTCCACGGTGAAAGCTGGATTTTACCATGCACTGGCTGACTTCAGCTCCACAATACTTGCTCTCTTAGGATTTGGCTTGGCAACAATAGGGTCTTATCCTAGTGGTGATGCATTAGCATCTATTGTTCTGAGTATTCTACTAATCTACTTAAGCGTCAGAGTTGTCTGGAATAGCGGAATGGAGTTAAGCGACGCCGTATCAAAAGACGTTGCAGAAAAAGTTAGAAAGGAAATTGCGTCCACAAAAGAAGTTTCTAAAGTTGAAAACTTTAGAGTTAGAAAAGCGGGAACTAAAACATTCGTGGAGGCCACCATAAAAGTTCCGAATTATCTTGGTTTTGAGGAGTCCCACGCATTAGCCTCAAAAATAGAGGAAAAATTAAAACGTCTCCTGAAAAACGCCGAAGCTGTAATCCATGTTGAACCGTTAGAAAAAGAGGTGCCAACAGAAAAACTTGTGGAAAAACTAGCAAAGGAGGTTGAAGGCGTAAAAGAGGTGCACGAAATAAACGCTGTTTACGCCCATGGCAAATTATATATAACATTACATGCCTATGTCGACCCCAAACTATCAGTGCAGGAAGCCCACGAGTTGGCCGGGAAAATAGAAGATAAACTAAATGAAGAAATAGAGAACATTGAACATGTAACCGTTCACATAGAGCCTTTTGATACTAGGCTTCAACGGGGACCAACAGTAGATGAGAAAGAAGTTCGGCAAATAATCTACAAAACAGCAAAGAACTTCCAGCAAGTTTTCAGTGTAAAGCGGATAATAACCTACGTTGTTGGCGGAAAACGCTACATAAACATAGATTGCTGTTTCACAAGTCGAATCTCAATTGAAGAAGCCCATAAAGTTGCATCAAAAATTGAAAATGGCGTGAAAAGAAAGTTTACAGAAACTATTGTAACTGTTCACGTGGAGCCAAAAAGGGAGGAAACTGCGCTCTAGGGAAAGATAAGCTCTTTTATCAGCGAGAGGTCTTCTAGGCTGTTCATTTTTATTTTCTTCTCAGACACCGTGTAAAGCACGTTTTCAATGTATAGTGTTCTCTTCACCCAGTAACTTGAATCCCATTCACTTATGCCAGTTTCCTGATGGGATATGCTTCCCCTCAAAATGAGCCTATAGTTTGAGGTTATTTTGAAGACATAAGCGCCTTGCCACACTGAACCCTTGTAAGGGTCATATATAGACACTGGCATAGCGAGCAGTTCTTTTGCCTTATCAAAGAGAAACGTCTTATGATCCTCCAAAACAAGCGTGTCAGACCAAGCTCCAGGAACAGTGTATTTGTCTATTTCAACGGGGTTGCTGACATTGCTTACGTCGAATATTGATATTTTCACACTGTTGTTTTCATTTCTGCCCACGCCTATTACGTGATTTTCGTCATACGGGTGAAGATACCTTGTAAATCCTGGAATTTTCAGGTAGCCTAAAATCTTCGAATCCTCGGGGTTTTCAACATCTATCACAAAGAAGGGGTCTTTCCGCGCGACTGAGGTTGCAAGGTAACAGCGGTTTCCAATGAATCTGGCTGAGTCTATGGCTTCATCTGGCGCAATGTTTGTTAAGCTTCCAACTATGCTTAGGTTCATGTCTAGTATGTATAAATTGTTTTGGGTTTTTCCATTTGCCAATGTTGTGGTTGCTATTCTAAAGTAGTTGTTGTGTTCATCCATTGAAAACTGGTTTAGTTCGCGTCCTGGCACGTTGCCCTTTGCTTCCCAGTTCATGCTTCTGTTTTCTATTCGTATCCTGTAGACGGATGTTTGCTGGTTCAATTCATGGAAGGTTATGTAAATGTTGTTTAATGAAACGTATAAGTTGCTTGTCCCACCCATCATAATTGTTAAAGTGTTTGGTTCTTCATCGTCATTCCATATGTTTAATGAGGCAACTGTTGTAAATGTGTAATATTCATCGGATACATTTGAATAATAGATTTGGGAGGCTTCAATTTCTTTGATTCCGTTTTTGGAGTAGATTTTTGGAAGGATAACTGTGTCGTAGATGATGTAGGCTGGTTGGCTTATAACAGCGTATACATATTCGCCTATCATTCTTGAGTTGAAATAGCTGCCACTCATCGTAAAGTCTCTTTTCAAAACAGGGTTAGTCTTATCTGAAATGTCATAAACACGTATGAACGTCCTAACGTCAATATAATAGGGATAGAGGTATCGCACTTGGGAAACAGTGTATTTGCTCCCTAAAACCGCCAACTTGCCACCATCAGAGCTTATAAAAATTCCGGCGAGGTAAGCATCAGTGAATGTTATTTTTGAAAGCACTTGGGCTTTATTTGGCGGATAGGCTTTTAGAATTAGGACAGTGTTGTTGGCTATTAGGTAAATGTGTTCACCGTCAGTTTTAACAATGTCTGCTTCGTCAACCCCTATAACTTGAACGTTTGTGGTTGAAAATTCCGATGAACGCACTGAAAATTCTGGGATTGGGCCAAGCGTGGCAGGAGCTGACCCAAATACTTTGATGTCTAAAGGTCCGTAGAATGGGAAAACCCCTTGAGTTTGTGAGTTTACTTTTAGGAAATTTCTAAGCTCCTCACGGGTTGAAAAAGTTTTTAGAAACTGCGTGGATGGTTGCGAAGTTTGAGTGGATTTTTGAGCTTCTGATGGGCTGAATCCAAAATTGTAGCATAATGTGCCCAGCACGAGGGCTAGAAGAACTGCGGCTGCGCCGTAAATTTGCACACGCCTTCTAATTTCTCTTTGCACTTGAGTCCACCTATCATTTTTAAATTAATTTTCGCTTATTTTATCCTAATTTTTGGTACAATTTGTTCATTGATTAGAACGGTTTTAGAGACCATATGCGGATTGCCTCATACCAAAAGATTGCTGAAACAACTGCTCCAAAAATGATTATGAATAAATTTTCCCTTGTGAAGCCTTGCATTAGTAATGAAAGATAAATAAGATAGAAGGATGTGGAGAAAACTGCATAAAAAAAGTATCTTGGAAAGAGAATTCTGCCCAGTTTGACGAAGTGGCGGAGCACGCCGATTTTGACCTCGCTAACAAGGGAATAGTGACCGCCCACATCTTGCTTTTGAACTAACCCCAGTTCCCGAAGCTGTTCAAGATGGTGCTGTGCTACACTTGGACTGCTGAAGTGTAAGGCTTTCTGAACTTCGCGGACGCTCATGGGACGACCACTTTTCAAAAGAAGCCAATAAACCTTCCAAGCCTTGCCGCGAAGAGCATATTCAAGTTTATACTCATCTTCAACATTCAATTACAATACACTTCTTATTGCAGTATAGGCGCCAGAGCCTTATAATTCCAACTTCTAGAACAAACAACAACATTGTACGCATTTAGCTTAGGCTTCCTACCAGGAAGGCAATTAACCCTGTAAAGAACCAAACTAAAGCTTGGTTTTTCACTTTTCTTGAATTTTCTCGTGAATAATCTCTTAAAAGCATAGCTGAAGACGCCACGAGTCCAGCATCTGTTATGACTACTAGAGGGATAAACCAAATGGAAACAAGGTTTAGAAGCGGTGGTAATGGTGTTAACGCTACTGCAAGCAGATAAAAAGCTGCTGCTACGAATGCTGCTTTTCGTTCTCCGTAACGCACAGCCAGAGTCTTCACATTTCGCGTCTTATCCCCTTGAACATCTACTATTCCTTTTGTTATTTCTCTGCCAGTATTCGAAAGGAAAACCATGGAGACAAAAATCCAAATGTTCGGCTTAATCTCATTGGCTATTGTTAGGCTTCCGTAAACGAATGGAGCTGAGACGCATGCGCTTACTAGGAAGTTTCCTGGAAGACCTGTTCTTTTTCCAACAGTAACATAAGTTGCAGAAATAAACCAAAATAATAGGGCAGTTGCAAAACACGAAATAGCAGGCGTGTTTGTTAGGAACGCTGTTATTAAGCCTAACACGGTAAGCAAAAAAGCAAAGGCAAGCGCCTCCTTCGGCTTTATTAAACCACTAGGGATAGGCCTGCTAGGCTCGTTTAAAGCGTCTATTTCCCTATCGTAGTAGTCGTTTATAACCATGGATGCTGCTGTAAGCAAAAAGCCTGTGGAAAATCCGTAGATTAGATTCTGCCAAGAGTTTCCTAAAGCTTTAGAGTTTGTTAGTGCTGCGCCCACTAGGACGGCGAAACCCATCATTAAACAGTTTACGGGGCGCATCACGCGTATAAAGCCAACAACTCTGTTCATGCTTGTCCAAGCCTTTGCACTAACATAAACTTGGCTTTAGTTATAAAATTCGCGTTTCTATTAGAAAGAAAGGTTAATACGTTTAGCATAGAATAGACATGGTAAAAGCTGGTGGAAGCCTTTTGCCCCACAATTATGAACCTGAAAAGCTAATGGTGATAATCCCAGTTGGAGGTAAAGCAACCCGCCTTCTACCTCTAACAGCGGAGACAAGTAAAGCGTGTCTACGCTTGCTAAACAGGCCCTTAATAGAGTTTTCCCTCTTATCTCTCGCCCGCCAAGGCATTAAAAACTTCATCTTCGGCGTTAAAGGCTATACGAACTATAGGGATTTACACGACTATTTTGAATCTGGATACGGGTTTTCAGCGCGTTACGGGATAAGCCCCCGCGTCCACATTAAATACCAGCCAAACGTGGATGATTTGGGAAGCGCAGACTCAGCAAGAATAAACATAGAATACTACAATGTTAGAGACCCTGTTTTTGCAGTGCAGGGCGACAACATTTTCGACGTAGACGTAAAAGAGCTTATAGAATTTCACCGTGAAAAGGAAGCCGTCATCACAATCGCCTTAAGAGAAGTTGAAGACGTTGAGGGCTATGGAATAGCCGACATAAACAAGGATAAAAGAATCCTAAAATTCGTTGAAAAGCCAACTCCGAAGGAGGCGCCTTCAAACCTTGCCAACACAGGCTTATACATGGTTTCGCCCGAAATAAGGAAAATATTCAAGGAAAAAGGCGTTAAACAGTTTATGAAGGAGAAGAAACGCCTAGACTTCGGCTACGACTTCATTCCTTACGTAATAGACACTGGAAGACCCGTATATGGCTATGTTTTAAAGGGAAGTTGGTATGATGTGGGCACTCCCAAACGTTATTTAGAAGCGATGAGGGACATGCTTGAAGGACGCTTCTCGTCGCTAAAAGATTTCGGAGGAAAAATAGATGAAGAAACCAGAATATGGGTTCAAGGTGAAAGCTTCGAATCCATGAAGCGTAGAAGAGAAATTATACGTAAAATCAAACAGAGAAAAATAGAGATTGAAGGCTCTGTTTTGATAGGGCGCCACTGTGAAATAGATGATGGGGTCAGAATTGTAAATTCATGCATAGACAACTATACAAGAATAGGGAAAGATGTCGTGGTAGAAAACTCCGCGGTCATGGATAGAACAATAATCGAGGAGAAGGCGGAGATAAAAGAGAGCATAATAGGAAGACACGTGACTATCCGTTCAAGTTCAAGAAAACCGACAAAAATAGGGTCAATCTCAGTCATAGCTGACGACGTCATAATAGAGGAAGGATGCACTTTAACAGCGACAAAGATTTACCCCCACCAGTATGTAAGAGGAGAATTTACAAAACAAACATTAATGCCTGGATAAAGCCAGAAAAGTCCGCTATTAGCTTACGCTTTAAACCACTTAAATATCAAGTATCTTATCTTCTCTTTTTCCGCGTCTGGCACAGCTATTATAAACCTTTTTCGCACAGTTGTCGCGAGTCTTCCAGCCTTAACGATTTCCGTGGCTGTTATTTCCGCTGCAGCTTTTTTAACTGAAACCATGTAGGGCGCATGCTCTAACCCTGGGCCATACTTGTAAACTGCAAAATCGCATCCAAACTTTATCCCTGGGGTAACCACCAAACCGCTGTCGCGAAGGTCACGGTAGACAGCATATTTCTCCTCGAACTCCTCATATAGAGTTCGGGCTTTCTGGCGTAGCTTTTTGAGGTTTACTTTTCTTTTCTCAAGTCCTTCGTAGACTGTTATTATTCCCTTCTCAGCCAGATATACTCCTTCCATCAAGTCGAGGATTAATGGAACGTTAAATTCTGGAATTTTGGGTTTCGGAATCCCGAGGGGTTTGCCGTAAAAGCCCATTTTGTAAAGTTCCGAGCCTTCCTCCGGGTTCCACACCACTAGAAAGTTTTCGATGAACTCCACTTGCATTTTTCGAGGCATTGATTTCGCCTTTACATTATAAATGCCAATACTCTCGCAGCGTCCGCAGCGTCTTCAGCTTTGTCCGCCGAGTCCTCTAACAGCTGCAAAACATCTCTTAAAAGTAGTAATGCGGGAATTTCAAGCCTGCTGTTAAGCAATTTTAGGTCAAGAGTGCGATATAGCTCGTCTACTGCTTGTTCTGCAACTTCCACTTCACTGGCTTTCTCCATGGCTTTTGCAGAACCATAACTTAAAACCATTATTATTTCCCTAAGTTTAAGCACAGTTTCCAACACTGCTTCCGAAAGTTTTAAAAGGTCTTTTTTCACGTCTTCAGCCACGTTCCAGTTGTGCTCCATTATTTTAAGGAGGCGGAAGGCTATTCCCTCAGTGAAATCGGCAATTTCGCCTGTCAGATTTGTAAATCTGAGGAAGTCTTCTCTGCTTAGAAGTATAGCCCCTATTTCGGCAAGTTCCTGTGAAACCAATCTTCTGGCATTGTCAACGTCGGCTTCACCCACTCTAATTTCGTTATAAAGTTGCTTAGCCTTTGCTTTGTCATTTTTTATAAAACATTCAATCATTTGTGGAACTTTTCTTGTCAAGTCTAAGACCTTTCTTAGGTGTTCTTGGCAAACGCTTAACGCTCTGCGTTTAACGCGTTCTTCGGTCTCTGCTGGAAGCACCACATTCCTTCCCGCCGCAAAATCGGGTTTAACTTTCCAAAACATAAATACGTGGAAGTATTAAAAAAGGTAACGAAAGCAAACACTTAAACTGGATTTCCCAAATCTTCAAAATCAATTTTTTTACGGAAATAATTATGCAGAAGCTCTGGTAAGCTGTCAATGCGGTTTCTCACTTGCTTCCAAGCGTCGCGGTCGCGGACAGTCACGGTGTCATTTTTAAGAGTTTCATAATCAACCGTTATCCCTAAGGGTATTCCAGCCTCATCCGCCCTTGCATATCGCCTTCCAATGGAGCCAGCATCGTCATACTCCACTGTAAAGCCTTCGTTTATAAGCAGTTCGCGCACTTGCAACGCTTTTTCAGGCAAACCATCTTTGTTTACGAGGGGATAAACTCCAATTTGTATGGGCGCAATATCCCTTGGAAAACTCAGCACTACCCTATCGTCTTTTACACGGTAAGCGTATTCAAGCGCTACGTAGAAAAGTCTATCTGAGCCGAAACTTGGCTCAACAACATGAGGTATAAAACGCCTCCCCAATTCTTTAACTTTCTCCCGTGTGATTTCCACGTATTCTGGCAAAATTTTATGCTGCCCAAGCATATAGTATCCTCTTTCTTTTATGGATGCCTCTACCTCTTCAGGATCAGCATCTGAGAGCATTTCTGCAATTTTTTGAGCTTCATCTTTGAAGGCTGGCCCAAGCTTTGCCATTAAAGGTTTAACAAAAGTTTTTTCCTTCTCAACAGGCTTTTCATATTCCTTAAAAACTCTTGTGTCCACTCCGCTGAATTGCATGTGCTGTTTCAAATCGTAGTCTGTTCTGTAAGCGTGGCCGGAAACTTCCACCCACCCCCATCGGTCAACGTACACTTCTTGATCGAAACTTTGCTTTGAGTAGTGAGCGCGCTCCCATGGAAGCTTTTCCACGAAACGTTGATTTTCGGCAGGCACTCCTAAATCCATTAAAAGCCGCTTAGCCAAGGCCATGAAGGCTGCTTGCCATGCAACCTTTATATAGCCTTTCTCCAGCGCCTCTTTAACTGTGACTTCAACAACTTCTTCAGAGCCACGAAGCTTGTTTTCAGCCAAAACCAGCCGCAATTTCTCGTTCTCTACATCTTTTAGAATGAAACATTCTGGGTCTTCTGGGTCGAAGAAGAATTCGATGTCTATTATGGTGAACTCCCGAAGCCTTATCAGGCCTTGTCTCGGCGAAATCTCGTTTCTAAGGGCATGGCCTATTTGCATGGCACCAAATGGAAGTTTTTCCCTCGCCATTTCATATAAGCGTCTAAACTCTACAAATATTCCTTGAGCCGCTTCTGGACGCCCATAACCTACAGCATCTGAATAAGGCCCTATGGTTGTTTGGAACATTGTCAAGAAGTATTTTGGCTCGCCAAAGTTTCCACCGCACTCTGGGCAGCGAATCCCATATTTTTCAATAGCCTCTTTAATCTCTTTTAAGCCTAGCTTTTCAGCTTCTGATGCGCTTAGCTTTGCTGCTTCCTGAAGCAAATGGTCTGCGCGCACCTTCCTTTTGCATCGCAAGCATTCAACCATAGGCTCTTTAAAGTTATCCACGTGACCTGAAGCCTCGAAAACTTTACTAGGGGCTATGATAGGGCCTTCAATCTCCATAATGCCAAGCTTGTTCGCGAAAAATTCTCTAACCTTATTCTCAATTTTCTGCTTCAGTTTTGTACCCAAAGCACCGTAAGCGATGAAACCGCTGACACCTCCATACATTTCATATGCTTGCCAGAAAAAACCTCTTCGGCGCGCCAACTCGCTAATTAATGTAAACTTATCCGCTGTTTTCATTTTGTTTTCCATGAGTTTTCTCCTCAAGTTTCGAGATAGCTAAAGGCTTTAAGACTTCCTTAGTAATAAATTTTCAATTTTAAAACGTGAAGTTGAAGTTTAAAGTCGGAGTTTTTCAAGGCCTTATTCCAGTTCTAGGTGCTTAGCCACTTTCACTTTTTGGATTTTTCCTAAATCATCTATTTGTAGTTCGAGGAGTGCACGGTCTGTTGCGTTTTTCTTGCTGTTAAACTCTTTTCCACAATTTCCACATTGGATGTCTGATTCCATTTCTGCAACATACCATGAGGCATCCGCATAGCGACTTCCGCAGTTAGGGCAGCGCAAAACAGAAACATCTAACCAAACTTTCAATTTTTATCATCCGATTCTATATTAGGCCAGCATAGAGTTTTATAAATCTGCATGCAATAAGAAGACAGAAAGGGTGTGCGGGTTGACGAAGATAAAAGTTGCCATAGTAGGGGTTGGAAACTGTGCATCAGCCCTAGTTCAAGGCATCCACTACTACAGCAAATTTGAAGATGATAAATACACTGGTTTGCGTAAACTATTCCTTGGAGGCTTCCATCCAAAAGATATCCAAGTTGTGGCAGCTTTTGACATTGACAGCAGAAAAGTTGGAAAAGACTTGTCTGAAGCCATTTTTGCGTCGCCAAACAACGCCCCAAAAATTTTGGATGTGCCCTCCTATGGTGTGACCGTTCATAAAGGTCCTGTGTTGGATGGCGTTGGCGAATATACAAAGCGTATTGTGCAGTTAAGCGATTTACCACAAGTTGCTGTCGCAGATGTGCTTAAAGAAAGCGGCGCAGAAATTGTGCTTAATTTGCTTCCAAGCGGAGCTGTGAAGGCTTCTGAATGGTATGCAAGCCAGTCATTAAAAGCTGGTTGTGCCTTCATAAATGCGACGCCTGTTTTTATGGCAGCCAATACTGCTTGGGCTAAGCGCTTTGAAGAGGCTGGGCTACCCATTGTTGGAGACGACTTAATTGACCAAGTTGGAGCTACCACTTTGCACAAGACTTTGCTTCAGCTCTTGTCTGAGCGCGGTGTACGCATTACTGAAACCTATCAGCTTGATGTCGGCGGGGGCACAGAATCCCTTGACACTTTGGAGCGAACCCGTGAAGTTAAGCGAACAGTTAAAACCGAGTCTGTGAAGGCTGCATTGCCCTACGAAGCTCAAGTTGTTGCAGGCTCAACGGATTATGTGGATTTTCTGCAGAATAGACG